>CAJUSN010000146.1 GCA_910589095.1 uncultured Muribaculaceae bacterium | reverse complement strand
CCCGGAACCCTCTCGGCCCGATACTCCTTTGCCTATGAGGGCCTGGCTAAATACCTTGAGATGCAACTTGACGATGACGCCTCAAGTGCGGCAAAAAAATGGAGCGGGCAGTTTTTCAGCCGGGTGGTGTGCCCTGAATGCAATGGCAAACGCCTCAATCGCGAAGCTCTCCACTTCTTTGTCGACGGTCATGATATTGCTTCGCTCGCCGCCATGGATATCCGCGGCCTATATGAATGGTCAAAGACCGTTGAAAGCCGACTTTCTCCTACACAAGCCACCATTGGCCGCGAAATTTTCAAAGAGATCCGCTCCCGACTCGGATTCCTCGTTGATGTTGGTCTGGAATACCTCTCTCTCGACCGTGCCTCAGCAACCCTGAGCGGTGGTGAGAGCCAACGAATACGTTTGGCAACTCAGATAGGATCTGAACTTGTCAATGTGCTCTATATTCTCGATGAACCCAGCATCGGCCTGCACCAACGCGACAACCGCCGCCTCATAGATTCGCTAAAGAAACTGCGCGACAGCAACAACTCTGTCATCGTTGTGGAACATGACAAAGACATGATGCTTGAAGCTGACTATGTGGTTGACATTGGCCCCTCGGCCGGGCGCAAAGGGGGCGAGGTGGTGTTTCAAGGCACTCCGGCCGAGATGATGAAATCCGACACCATCACGGCCCAATACCTTGAAGGCACCCGCCGTATAGAGATTCCCGCCGAACGCCGCAAAGGCAACGGCAAGACACTCCGGCTCATAGGCGCCACCGGCAACAACCTCCGCAATGTAGACCTCACACTCCCTCTCGGCACATTCATCTGTGTGGCCGGAGTGAGCGGCAGTGGAAAATCCACGCTCATCAACCACACACTTCAACCAATCCTCTCGCAACACTTTTTCCGGTCCCACCGCGCTCCACTCCCCTACCGTGAGATTGAAGGGCTCGAGAATATCGATAAAGTGGTAACAGTGGATCAAACCCCGCTCGGACGCTCACCGCGCTCCAATCCTGCCACATATACCGGCGTGTTCTCCGACATCAGAAGCCTGTTTGTGAATCTGCCGGAGGCTAAAATACGCGGTTACAAACCGGGCCGCTTCTCTTTCAACGTCAAAGGTGGACGCTGTGAAACGTGCGGTGGCAACGGATATCGCACTATTGAAATGAACTTTCTCCCGGATGTTCTCGTGCCCTGCGAAACTTGCCGCGGAAAACGCTACAACCGTGAGACTCTTGAAGTGCGTTTCAAGGGAAAATCCATTGCCGATGTCCTTGACATGACCATAAACCAGGCGGTTGACTTCTTTGCCGGCATACCCAACATCCTCAAAAAAATAAAAGTGCTTCAGGACATAGGACTCGGCTACATCAAGCTCGGACAGCCGTCAAGCACTCTCTCCGGAGGCGAAAACCAGCGCGTGAAGCTTGCAACTGAGCTTGCCAAGCGTGACACCGGGAAAACCCTCTTCCTGCTCGATGAGCCAACAACGGGCCTTCATTTTGAGGACATCCGGGTGCTCCTAAAAGTATTCAACCGGTTGGTGGAAAAAGGAAACACCGTCCTTGCTATCGAGCATAACCTCGACGTCATCAAGGCGGCCGACTATGTTATTGACATGGGCCCCGAAGGGGGTGAAAAGGGGGGAGAAATCCTTGCCACCGGCACGCCTGAACAGATTGCCGCAGGTAACTCCCCAACCGCTTCGTTCCTTGCCGAGGAACTGGCTTCAAATAACAATTGACGCATAGCAGGCTTGAAAGAGTGAGGGATTTTGAGTAATTTTGCAAAAAATTTCCCAATCCCTTTCTTGCCATGCGCAATTTTGCTATTTATCTATCCTTGCTTCTGGGTCTGATAACCCTTACGCCCGGCTCGGCTCATGCCGATGATTCGATCTCTTACGTTCCCCACATCCACGGTACACTGCGTCCACGCATGGAAGTGTCAGGCGAAAACGGTGATTTCAGGTTCCAGCTTCGCAATGCCCGAGTGAGCCTCGACGGCAAGATAGCTCCGATGATCGATTACTTCGTTCAGGCTGACTTGTGTGACCGCGGCACCATGAAATTTCTTGACGGATGGGTACGCGTAGCCATCGCCAAAGGGCTGAAATTTCAAGCCGGTCAATTCCGCATGCCTTTCGCCGTTGACCCTTTCCGCGCTCCCCACACATATATTTTTGCTAACCGCTCTTTTATTGGAAAGCAAATTTTCAACAACCGCGCTGTAGGCGCAAAACTCTCCTACACGCTCCCCTCCACTCCGCTCACCCTTGAGGCCGGTGTGTTCAACCCCTCCACAATAGCCGACCACACACCGTGGAACCACACGGCTGCCTTCGCGTCCAAAGCTCAATATGCGCTCGGCGACTTTACTCTCACCGGCGGCTTTGCCTCAATCACACCCGGTTCCACCCGCATGAACGTGCTTGACGGGTGCATTTCTTGGCAATCAGGCCGCTGGCTTGCCGAAGCTGAATACATGCACACACACTATGCTCACTCCCGATTCAAAGCTAATCACGCCTACAATGCCTACGTGGATTATCGCCTCCCCATCAAAGCCGGTATTTTCAACCGCCTCTCTTTCCAGGGACGCTTCGACGGAATAACCTCACACAGCAACGGAACGTCGGATGATATTGGTCAACTCATAGAAAACAACCCCGCACGCAACCGTGTCACCGTTGGAACAACGATCAGCTACATCAGATCGGCATCAATGTTCCTTGACATACGCGCCGATTACGAAAAATACTTCTATCACCATGGCGTGAGTGTTTCGCCTGAGAACGGCGACAAACTCGTGCTTGAAATGGTGCTCCGTTTCTAACCTGAACTATAATTAATGAAGAATATACTTTTTCGTTACCTCACTTTCATCGCCGGACTTTTCTTCCTATCCGCCGGTATTTCACTCATAGTGAAATCAGCACTCGGCACCACACCCATATCATGTCTGAACTACGTGGTGAGCATAAACACCCCGCTGACTCTCGGTTCCGCCACTTTCCTTTTCAATGTAGGACTCATTTTCATAGAGTTCCTTCTGCTACGTGGACGCAACTCGCGCAAGGACACGGTGGAAGTACTCCTGCAAATCCCCTTCTCGTTTCTCTTCGGTGCATTCATTGATTTCAACATGTGGGCATTTTCAGGCATCGTACCGGAAAGCTATATACATAGCCTCCTCATTCTCGGTGCCGGACTCCTGTTGCAAGCTCTTGGAGTGGTGTTGGAACTCAAGCCCAACGTAGCCATAATGAGCGCCGAAGGGGTTGTGAAATATGCCGCGCGCCGTTACCACAAGGACTTTGGTAGGATGAAAGTGGGCTTCGACATCATCCTTGTCTCATCGGCCATTCTCACCTCTTACCTGCTCGCTCATCGCATCGAGGGTGTACGCGAAGGAACATTGATCGCCGCCCTCGCCACCGGTTTCATCGTATCCCTACTGAGCCGCTACGTGATTACCCGCCGCAATCTCAACCGCCTCACCCCCTTTATCCATCACAAAGTCTGACGCGGTTATTGGTATTTGAACCTTGGCGCCATAGCCTACGTTGAAGTTTATATAGGTCAAAAACTTCCCGCCATTCATCATAAAAAGTTAAGGAGTTTTTGCACCGTCTCACGATTTTTTGACTATCGCGCTATTCTCACATGAAAAAATATCAAATCATCATTTGGCTTGCGGCACTCGGAGTGGGTGCTCTTTTGGGATGCCTGGATTTATCGTGGCTCAACTCCACTATGAACTTCATAGCCACGGTTTTCACCCGTTTGTTCCGCTTGCTTGCCGTGCCAACAATTGTTTTGGCCGTAATCACAACATTGGCATCGCTCGGCTCGTCACGCACCATGAAAAGAATGTTCGGAACAGCCGTATCGTATACCTTGATGACCACTATTGCCGCATCACTTGTCGGACTGGGGCTTTATCTGCTCATCGCACCCGGAAATGTTCCGCGGGCCGACATGGCAGCCCAAGCAGCTACGGCAGCTTCCGAAATGCCCGATGTGAAGAATTTTTCCTATGCCGATCATTTTCTCTCGGTGATTCCCGACAATATGGTGCGTCCTCTTCTTGAAGGTAACGTACTGGCCCTGCTACTTATATGTTTCGCTACGGGCATTGCAATTTCACGCATGCCTGAATCCGAGCCAAAACGCATAGTAATGCTGGGCCTCAATGGTGTGCAGGAGATTCTCTTCACGCTGATTCGCTGGCTCATCGCCGTCCTGCCCATCGGCATAGTGGCATTTGCGGCCCAGCTGACAGCCGACATGAGTTCCGGCACGATGATTGACTCCTTGGGACGCTACGTCGTAGTAATTCTCGCCGGCAACTGCCTGCAATTCATCGTGGTGCTACCACTGTTTCTCCTTGCGCGCGGAATCAATCCCATAAAAGCCCTTAAAGCCATGAGCCCCGCCGTGTTGATGGCACTGTTCACCAAGAGTTCCGCAGCAACGCTCCCTGTCACCATAGACAATGCCGAAACGCGATTGAACATCAACCCCAAGGTGGCTCGTTTCGTGCTCCCCATCTGCACCACAGTAAACATGAACGGATGCGCAGCATTCATTCTTGTCACTTCACTTTTTGTGATGCAAAACAACGGAATGACATTCTCCTGGCCAATGATGGCGCTTTGGGTAGCCATATCGGTTCTATCGGCTGTTGGCAACGCCGGCGTGCCTATGGGATGCTATTTCCTCACACTTTCACTCATGGCCGGCATGGGAATGGACATTTCGCTTATGGGCGTGATACTCCCCATCTACACCATTATCGACATGGTGGAAACAGCTGAAAACGTATGGTCCGATTCATGTGTCTGCGCCATCACTGACCGCAGCATGGCTCAATATACGGATAAGTGACATCCCACAGATACAGAGCTTGCGGAGGCATGGATGTGCCGGCCGAGCAGCGGTCCTTCGCTTCTATTACCCGGCGGAAGCCCTCGATTGTGAGCTTGTGACGGCCCACATCTACAAGCGTCCCGACCACCGCGCGCACCATATTCCGGAGAAAACGGTCGGCCGTGATAACAAATACCATCCCCCCTGAGGGGCCCACCGGATGCCACTGTGCATGACTCACACGGCATATGTTTGTGCGGGCATCGGTGTGCAGCTTTGCAAAAGATGTGAAATCACTCGTTGTGAGAAGCTGCTCAGCGGCCATGTTCATTGCTTCATAGTCAAGTCCGGCGGGAGCCTGCCACGCAAGAGGATAGAAAAATGCCGACTTACCGGGCAGGGCATAATAATGATAGGTACGTGAAGTGGCATCAAATCGCGCGTGGGCATCATCACTCACCGGGATTATACGCTCAAGAGCTATGTCGCGTCCAACCAATGTGTTTAGTGAACGCAACAACGCATCCTGACGTTCAAGAGGCAGCTCCGTGTCGAAATGGGCATACATGCGTCGGGCGTTCACACCGGTATCAGTGCGCCCGGCACCAACTATCGGCGTATCGCGGCGCAAGACCATTGACAGGGCTTCTTCTATGGTCTGTTGTACCGATGAGGCATTGGGCTGACGCTGCCACCCGTGGAAAGGGGCGCCACGATAGGCCAGTTGAAGGAAATAACGTGGCATCCGCTATCAGTTTTTCTCAAGATAGGTATAGCCGTAGAGACCGGAGCGGTATGTACCGAGAAA
>CAJUSN010000145.1:4655-5704 GCA_910589095.1 uncultured Muribaculaceae bacterium | reverse complement strand
GTACACCCCAAATCACTATTTGGGTTACTGCGACAAGTCCGATGCCGCATATTTTTCCGAGCATGAGCTGCGTGGGCTTAACCGAGCTGACCACAATCTCAAGCACACGGTTGTTTTTCTCTTCAATAATGCTTGTCATAACCATCTGGCCGTAGAGGAGCAGACACATGTAGAGCATCAGCGTCAGAATCACCCCCAAAAGATAGCTCAGCATGGTTGATCCACCGGTGTCCTCGCGGTCGTTACGTACTGACTGCATGGTGGTTTCGGAGTGAATGGATTTGACAATTTCATCTAGATTGTCAATTTGATAACTCTGGAGCTTAAGGTGTTCCACAATGTTGTCGACCTGGGACGTGATGGCCGATTCGATTTCCATTGATGAGGGGCCGTTGGTGTACATTCTTAGTGTTCCGTGGCCCGAAAGAGTCTCTTCCGGAATTTCCAGGACTGCGTCAATTGCTGGGAGGTTGCGCGCGGAATCTACCGGAAGGTTTGTAACTGCAAATGTGAGGGAGGGGGAATTAGAGAGTTGAGAGCCGATTTTACCAGTGTGGTCAATCACCATTATCTGTCGGGTATCCGGTTCGGAAAACTCGGCAATCAGAGCAGGAGCAATCATCAGGGCGAGCATCAGAATCGGCATCAGCAGGGTGGTGACGATGAAGCTTTTCTTAGAGACGCGTTCCATGTATTCGCGCCCTATTATTATGGATGTTTTGTTGAACATGACGAATGAAGTGTGACGGGATATGTGTATTACTTGTTGCTTGATTTCACGGCATTGATGAATATGTCGTTCATTGATGCCATGGCTTCATTGACGGCTGCTATTTCCGCGGCGTCGTTTGATACAGCTATGGCCTCCCGCAGCGTGGCGTCGGGTTTAAGCAGTAGCTCCATGCGTTGGCGACCTCGGGGAGCATCTGTGAACGAAAACTCGGATATGAGGGGCTCAAGAGCACCGGCCAGCGCGCGGGGGTCGCCTGTAAAGTCAATGGTGTATCTTCCGCGTGTAAAATCGCGGCGTATTTGCTCCACATTTCCGG
>CAJUSN010000145.1:1102-4645 GCA_910589095.1 uncultured Muribaculaceae bacterium | reverse complement strand
ATTTCCGGAGAGGATGTTGCGACCATGATTGACAAGGGTAATGTTGTCGCAGATTTCTTCGACTGACGCCATGTTGTGAGTGGAGAAGATAATGGTTGAGCCGTTATCGCGCAGGCGCAAAATCTCGTCGCGAAGGAGGTTGGCGTTAATCGGGTCAAAGCCGGAGAATGGCTCATCGAAAATAAGCAGCTTTGGATTGTGGAGAACGGTGACTATGAACTGTACCTTTTGGGCCATACCTTTGGAGAGTTCTTCGACCTTACGGTTCCACCAGGATGAAATCTCGAAGCGGTCAAACCATTCGCGAAGAGCTCGTGTGGCATCAGCTCGTGACAGACCCTTGAGGCGCGCAAAGAAAACAGCCTGATCACCTACTTTCATTTTCTTGTACAGTCCGCGTTCTTCAGGAAGGTAGCCAATCATGGCCACATCTTCTTGCGTGAGCTGATGTCCATCGAAAATCACTTCGCCTGAATCGGGAGCCGTGATGTGGTTTATGATACGTATGAGGGTGGTCTTACCTGCACCGTTCGGTCCAAGGAGTCCGTAGACTTTTCCTTGGGGTACCGCAAGAGAAACATGTTCGAGTGCGGTGAAATCACCATAGTTTTTAGTCACTTCGTTGACTGTGAGTAAATCCATTTTTTATAAGAGTTTATCTGAGAAACTGATTGAATTTATCATATTTGACTCAGTAATTCCTGAAAAATTGCAATCAATGGTTAAATTTTTTCAGGATGGTTTTAAACAGATTCGAAATTTATTCAGCCCCGCGCGGAAATATTCGTCCCACAATGGCTGCAAGGGCGCCGTCGCCAGTGACGTTGCATGCGGTTCCGAATGAATCCATTGCTATGTAGAGAGCTATCATCATGGCGTTCTGCGCGTCGCTGAAACCAAGGATTCCTGAGAGGAGTCCGAGAGAAGCCATTATTGCACCGCCGGGGATGCCGGGGGCAGCAATGATGGTAACTCCGAGCATAGCTATGAATTGGCTCATGGAGGCGATGTCGTAAGGGTGGTCCTGGAGAATCATCAGAGCAATGGCACAAGCCACTATTTTCAGTGTGGACCCGGACATGTGGATGGTTGCGCAGAGAGGTACTACGAATCCGGCTATATCCTTGTCGACACCCATAGCTATAGTTTGCCGCAGGGTGACCGGAATTGTGGCGGCCGACGATTGTGTACCAAGTGCCGTGAAATAGGCCGGAAGCATGGTCCAAAGCATCCGGAAGGGATTGCGGCGTGCGATGAATCCCGCAATGCAATATTGAAGTAGGAGAATTCCAACGTGCAGAATGAAAATCACCACTATAATTTTGGCAAAAGCGGTGAGAATCGCGCCCACTTTACCCTCTATGGTCATGTTCAGGAATATACCGAATATATAGAGCGGAAGGAGTGGGATTACTACGGAGGTGATTGTTTTGCTGACTATAGAGCGGAAATCGGTTAGGGCAAGCCGCAGTGTGTTTCCGCTTATGTAGGCGCATCCGAGTCCGAGTGTGAAGGCGAGAACAAGAGTGGTGGTGACCGGGAGCGGTGAGGGGATGTCGATTTTAAAATATGGCGTGGAGATGAAACCGGCAGATTCGGCTGCCGCCGGCATTATCTGTCCGGCAAGCATCGAGGGGAAGAGTGAGTCGGCAGTGAAATATGCTGAAAACCCGGCGAAGAGCGTAGCCGCATAGGCAAGTGCTGCCGTTACAGCAAGCATCTTTCCGGCACGCGATCCGAGTTCGGCAATTGCCGGTGCCACGAATCCAAGAATGATGAGCGGGATGAGGAAGCCGAGGAATTGTGAGAAAACATAATTGAATGTTGCCATAAGGTCGGCACCCCAGTGAGGGGTTATGAAGCCGAAGCTTACGCCCAAAGCCATGGCAATGAATATGCGGGGGAGGAGTCCAAGATGAAATCGAGAATGATGACCGATTGTTTTCCGAGGCATAAATTAAGGGTATGTGTGGTTGAAAAAAAGAAGCGATTTCAACTTTTTGCTAAAAGAAAGAATTAGGTTTCAATCGCTTCATATGCAAATTTACGATTTTTTTCTATCGGATTGTAACTTTTCCGAGAGCTAATACGTCAAAAATATGTAACGAACTTAAAAAACATTATTAGTATGAAACTTTCACGCATTCTCCCCATAGGTATAATCATGGTTGCTTTGACCGCCTGCTCAGGCAGCAACATCTCGTCGGTGTTCAGCAAAGGATTTTCAAGTGACCCGAACTCACCGATGACAACCAAGTCCATCAAGCTTGAAAATATCAGTTCACTGGCTACGATGTCAGGGCTGACGGTGAATTATATTCCCGGAAAGGGCGATAAGATTGTGGTGCAGGCTCCTGCTGATTTGATGGATAAAATAGAAGTGACACAGCAGAAGGGTCTTCTATCAGTGGGTCTCACCGAGGGGGTGAGGAGCGGGCTCGACCGGGTGAAAATCACTGTTGAAACGCCGGAGATAGTTGACTTCTCAGCATCGTCGGGCTCAGACCTCAATATTGCCGATGGCTATGCTCCCGCAGGAGGCGAAATTTCTCTTTCTTGTTCATCAGGAGCCGATATAGAAGGTAAACAGATCAAAGCTGAGTCCATTGGGTTGAGCGTTTCATCAGGAGCCGACATAGAGGTCGATGTGATAGGTGGTGCCGTTGTTGGAAGCTCATCATCCGGCGCTTCGCTTGAGATATCCGGTACAGCCAAAACTGTAGAGCTTTCGGCTTCATCGGGAGGCTCTGTCTACGCCAAGTCTTTGAAATCTGAAACTGGTTCGGCCACTGCTTCATCAGGAGGCTCAGTTAAATCAAACATTGCCCGTCCATCACAACTGAAAGAATCCTCCGGAGGAAGCGTGAGCAATTCCAACGCACAATGAAGTAATTGTTTTCCAATAGATACTTATTAGACATATTGATGACCGGGACGCTGAGGCAGCGTCCCGGCTTGTTTATGTTGGCAATTGATTTGACAATTCAATAGAGTTTGCTCCGTACGGGGATCTATTGTTATTGAGGATAGTATGTGCGTAGTATTAAACGGGTGATGGAGGCGATGGTTGAATCGGCTTGGTGCTGAGCGCCGGGGTAGTCGCTGATAAGGATTGCCAGGGCAAGTTGCCGGCCATCGGGGCAAAGAATGAGCCCAACATCGTTGACTGCGGTAATTTCGCCTCGGGTGTTGGTGTATCCGCTTCCGGTGCGGTGAGCGAGGCAGGCGTCGGGAATTTCTTTCACGGCAAGGGCCATCCTCGATTCGGCACTATTGCAAAGTGATAGAAGCTCGCGCAGTCGGCGTTGTTTATCAGTGCTTACGATCGGTTTGGTCCATAGACGTCGTATCAGAGTGGCGCAGTCGACAGCTGTGGCAGCGTTTTCGTAGGCCAGGTCATGGTTGAGTTGCATGTCGTGCTCGGTGTGGAGAATCCGGAAATCGTCGCAACCTGTAATCGCGCGTACTATGCTGTCGGTAGCCGCTGGTGAGACTATGCGGTTGAAAAGGATGTTGCTGGCATTGTTGTCGCTAAAAACCAGC
>CAJUSN010000145.1:0-1092 GCA_910589095.1 uncultured Muribaculaceae bacterium | reverse complement strand
GACAGGTGCAGAAGTGAATCTACGCTCATCTCCATGTTTCTGACACCGTTGCGTTCCACTATCGGACTCCATGTTTGGGGATTGAGTTCGGAGGCAGAGATGTGTAAAACGGTGTCGAATCCGATGTTGGATTCATCCAAGGTGCGGGCCACGGCTATAGCCTGATGGAGCTTGAAAACGCTCATGAGTGGTTGGCGCGCCGGGGTACCGGCTGTCAAGGTGTCGCCGGCAGGTGTTATCAACGCCACGGCTATGTGTCCTTTGGCCGATTGGAGTGCAGCGTTCAATTGCCGAGCGATGGAATCGGCAGAAGAATCATATGCGGTGGTATGTGAGTTGCCGGAGCATGACACAGCAAACAGGCATGCTCCGGCAATAAGATTCAAGAATTTCATTTCTTGCTGTAGGTGTAATCGTTCAGTTGATTCTCCAGACTCCAGATGGCGCTACTGTCGCCAAGCTCAATCATTTTGATGAAAAACTTGCGGGCTTTTTCCTTGTCCAAGGGGATGCCGTCGACACCTCTGAGTGGACGGTAAGCGGCCATATTCAAGCAAGAAAGGTCATTCAATTCGGCACCCTTTTCGTACCATTCCTGTGCCTCTTTGAAATTTCTTCTACGCTCGGCGTTGACAGCGAGATTATACATTGCCAGGGTTTCACCTTGTTCGGCAAGCTGTCGGTACATTTCAAGCGCCTTGTCTTTGTCGCGGGCGGTGCCTTTACCGTTGCTGTAGCAGTAAGCCAGGAAGAAACCTGAGAAAGGATTGCCTTTGGCATATTGTTCGCCGGCGAGTTCGAAAGCTTTGGCGGCATTGCGCTCTATACCATACTTGCCGCTACCTTCAAGCATTTCCCACAGGTAATCATCGGTTGATTTCAGATCGCCGGCTTCCTTTCCTTTAATGATCCATTCGGTGTATTTTGCCAAGTCGCGGTCAGTGCCCTCACCGTTTGCGTAACAGCATGCAACTGCATACATGGCTTCCGGCACTCCACCCTCGGCGGCTTTAAGGGAAAGGTCAAAGTAGGCTTTCTTGTCGGCCTTTTCCCACAGTCCGCGTTTGGCATAGGTAGCCATGGTATATTGAC
>CAJUSN010000144.1 GCA_910589095.1 uncultured Muribaculaceae bacterium | reverse complement strand
ATGAGCAGGGTTTTGTCGCTCCTAATGGTAGCAAGTTCCAAATCACCCAAGTTAAGCGGTTGATTGATCGCATAAGCGAATAATCATATAAAATAAGCATCGCTCTTGTATGGTACAACGATTTTTGCTAATTTTGCATTGCATTGGCAATCAGCCTTTGCAGACATATTAGAAAGGACGTTTAGCTTTATTTATTCCTTGTTGAAATCTGGACAATTTCACAATCATACGAATAGAGAGCAAGAGCGTCCACGTCTATGGTATATCTTCCCTAATGGGATAATATATCTTAGGCGTGGATTTTGCTTATTCAATTGGTATGATTGGCAGTCCAGAGCCACAACAAGCAAGAGGATAAGTTGAAAATTTCCACGCCTTTTCTTATGCCTTTTTGATAATCAAGGTAAGGCTGCTTCTTTTGGAAATTGGGAGCATATTATTTGTTTATGGGTCAAAATGGACAATTGAGATTAACTATATCTCTTAATGATAGATCTCACCAAGAAACAGTTTTCTTTCTTGGTGTAATATTGGCAAATATATATATAAGCAACAAACGTAATTCTGCCACACCTTTTGAAACAC
Organism: uncultured Muribaculaceae bacterium; assembly: GCA_910589095.1. Lineage (GTDB taxonomy): Bacteria > Bacteroidota > Bacteroidia > Bacteroidales > Muribaculaceae > Paramuribaculum. Next base: position 5,220 of record CAJUSN010000144.1, on the reverse strand, counting down.
AAGCCTTTAGTTTCCACATAAAGGAAGTGTATGAAAAGATATTCCACACAGAGCGTAAATGGTCAGAAACATATATGAGCATGAGCGCAGAGCTTGTTGATATGATTAACAGCGGAAGGGATTTGATTGATATTGTATCGGGGGCAATTCAACATGGACTACATGGCGTATCTGAAAAAGAATGCGTAAATATAATCACGCTTTACGACTATATCAGTTTTATCTTACCGATTCTAATTCAAGGTGGTAATGTATCAGATTTAACAAAAATGGCATCTGATATAAGGCAAATAATGTATTCCTTTGGCTATATTAGACACCTCTACTAATTGATAGCAAAATGCATTATTCAGCAATGCAGACCGCTAACAAGAACATGTCAGCGGCATTAACCGATGAAATTCGTGAAATAACACGAACAATCTTACGCTGCCTTATGGATAAAAAGGCCGTAGACCTCTCACCGGTATGGAAATTTCTGAAAGAATATCCCAATTATGATTGTAATCAAGTTTTTAATTGTAATGGGGCTAACCTAATGATAATCCAATTATCGGTGTTAGCCAACGATATATCCCTATGTGAATATCTGATTAATGAGAGAGGTGCTAAACCAACATCTAACAGCGTTAATGTTGCATGTCGTAATGGCTATAATGAAATCGTCGCACTATTATTAAGCCACTATGTCGAACCCTCGAACAAGGATATAGCATTATGGAAACAAACGGCTATATTAAATGGGCATAACGAAATTGCATATTTGATAGTACGCTTACTGAATCCGTTATTTATCCAATTTTCAAAAAGTGATTCAGACTATTTTATAAATGCAATTAATGCCGCTATAAAATACTCCCCATTGCCAAGCTATGTTGACGCTCCAACGTGCAAACGTGAGAAAAAAGTTGTATTGCAAGAAATGTTAGATCAACTAACTCTAAATGGGTACATTAATTACACAATAGAGTATTTGACTGTATTAAGAAAGGCGGTACATGATTATATTTCCCTCAACAAATTATTCCATTTAGGAGCAGAGGATAAGATTAATAAAGCCATCAATCGCTATTCACAATATAAAGATGGTAGTATAAAAACCAATGAACGTACCAATACTGGGGCATTGTTAGTAACGATAGAGTAAGATTTATAACTTTATGCGAAGAAGAAAACTCATTAAGAGCATTGTATGCGTGATTTTGTTTCTCGCAATAGGTTGTGTTGTTTTCCTTTCGCAAATACGGTTAGAGAAAGAGCGAGACAGACCAACACAAGAGTACGCATTGACTTCTGATATAAAGGATAGGATATACCGAATAACATCCGATAATCCGATAGAGGTTATAAAGGCAAGTAATGACCTATGCTGTGAGTTGCTTTCTTTCTCTGCAAAGAATGATATTACTAATGGCAGAGCGAATTGTGTTGGCTATGCACAGTTTTCATCTGCCATTATCAATTACGCTTTCAAACTGAATGATATGCCATACAAGGCACGTCCTATTGTCGGACAGGTATATTGCTTTGGAATAAATCTAACTGCCTTGTCGCAAAAGATTCTACCTGCACACCACAGACCATTCTTCAAAGACCACGATTTTGTAGAAGTTGATTTAGGTGACAAGATGATATACACAGATAGTTCATTGCAGGACTTAACAGGCTTTACGTTTTCACAGTGCAATGACTTTTAGTCTTACTCATAGAGTAACTACCTCCCTTATACCATAGTCAGCGAATCCATTGGGATAGGCTCAAGGTTATACAATATTAAGCATTTTAATCGGACATTGAGAGTTATTCACACCGCTGCTTATAGTTCAAACGGTGTTACAATATACGAGGTCATATCCGGACTGTCCGCCCTATTCGGCATGGAAATCAGCTAGAGCTACGCTAATACCTGCTATTTCTTCACAAATTTGTGAATTTGACAGAAATGCTCTGGCGGGGTGGCGTGTTTATTGTTTTCAGTCTTTTGTTTTGGGATTGCGGCGATTCTTCCAGTCGTTGGTGAAGGAGCGCCAGCGACGGTTGAAGTTTTTATGGGATTTGTAGAGGGTGATCCCCGTCAGGGTTTTCAGCATTGAGAGTGCCCGGTTGGCGAGATTGAAGTTGGCTTTGCTCACATGTCGTCCAACAAGACGTTGGTCCGGCACAAGTGCAAGTCGCAGACTGTCGGGGCGCAACGCGTCCACACGCTCAATCAGAGCCAGAGTCGACGGCTGTAGGTCGGGTGCTTCCATTGGCTCAAGAATAGCAACCTCTTCGGTGGAAAAATCCTTGCGCTCCCAGCGGCGGGCTTCTTTTTCGGTGATAAATTCTTTGTCGAGAATATAGACTTCTGTGTAGCTTGTGACAAACAGCGGCTCATCCACTCGATTGAACATGAACATGCCGTGGCCGCGTCCGCGCGATTCTATATTGAATGAAAATCCGGTAAGCTCAAGCGGTGTGACGGAGGAGCCAACCACATTGTCGAAGTTAAACATCAACTGCAACCGCTCGAAATCCACATCGTTGTTGCTGAAAAAAGTCGCTAATCCTGGTACCCATCGACGCGCTGAATCGGATGCAAGAACGTCAACTTGAACTGTCACACGATCATTGTCCTTGCGATTCCAGAGTTCCGAAATGAAATATTTGCCCTTATATGAGGCACGTGAACTTCCCTCAGCAGCAACCGAGTCCGGCAATGCAATCTGCGGCGGCAGGGTGATCCAATCGGTCCATGAAAAATGCTGATTGCAACGGTCACTCACGCTGTCGCGGCCCGAAGCATCTGTAAAACGGTAATACGAGCGGGCATTCATGACCCTTGGCCTATGCCAACCCTTGAAACGCGATTTATGATCCTCGGGAAGCATATAATCCACCATCTTTTCGCGAAACAGGGTGATGGTGTCGGTGTACGTGGCCAATGTGGAGTACTCTCTCACGTAGGCCAACAGATGTAACACCCGGCGGCTTCGGGCCTCGACCATGACCTCCGGCAGCTCGGAGACCCGCTCAGAAAGGAAGATGGTATCAGATATTGTGGGGGTGGCGAGTCGGGCCTCATTATATCCCATGTAACGGAACGTAAGGGGGTAATCGGATGAAACGGCACACGATACTTTTCCCTTGCGGTCGGTCACACCCAGGAAGTGGCCTCGTGAGTCAAATACTGACGCGCTTACCAAAGGTTGATGATTGGCTGAGTCCGCTACAACCGGCTGATGAGTGACTGCGCCGGAGCAATAAGCGGCAAAGACAACCATAAAGAACGTAATAACAGCAATCCGTTTCATCTACTCATCGCATATCTTGATTTTTAACAGAAAGCATATACCCGAATCCTCGCTGATTCACAATGTTTATCCGGTCATCGTGGCGCAACACACGGCGCAGTTTGTGGATGTAGCCGTGGAGCGAATTGCGATTGCATGGATCATCACGCTGCCACACCGCAATCATCAGTTCTGACGCATTGACCGTATGACCGATATTTTCAGCCAACTTTTCAAGAACCAGCGACTCGAAATGACTCAGCGTCGTTTCGTTCCTCTGAAAAGTCAATATCTGATTCGTTACATCAAAATGGTATGAACCTATATTATAAACCTTGGGGGTATCAGCCTGCTTCGCTACATTTCGAAGCAATGCTTTCACCCTGACAAGGAGTTCGCGCAACTCGAACGGCTTTTTCAAGTAATCGTTAGCTCCGACATCAAATCCGGCTTCCACATCGTCGACCGTGCTCTTGGCGGTCAAAAAAATGATGGGCACTGAAGCCGACTGTCGTCTTATCTCCTTAGCCATGGCGAATCCGTCGAGCCGAGGCATCATCACATCAGCCACAACTATATCGGGGTCGCAAGCGTTGAAATAGGCCAACCCTTGAATCCCATCATAGGCGACAACGACATCGAAGCCCTGCTGGCGCAATGTGTCGCTTACGATCAACGACAAATCGTGCTCATCCTCCACAAAAAGTATCTTAGCTTTCATGTGACCACTGAATCTTTAATATTGAACCACTCCCCTCCTTACTTTTAACCGAGATGTTCCAGCCCATCTTCTCAACAATGTGCTTGACATAATAAAGGCCAATGCCGTAACCGTGCACATCCTGGCGGTTGCCGTGGGGCACACGATAGAATTTATCAAATATAAACGGCAGATTCTTTGGGGCTATGCCGATCCCGTTGTCGGCAATCTCCAAACTGAAGGGTGTTAAAAGTATATTGATGGCAACGGACTCTCCTGAATATTTGATAGCATTATCAATCAAGTTGTTGATCACATTTGAGAGATGTGATTTGTCGGCCGTCACTTTGACATCCACCTCGGAACATACTTCAATAGCAATGTTTTTGTCAGCCCTCATACGCTGCGCCTCCACTATCTCCTCCACCAGTTGGGGGAGATTGATAATCTCCTGCTTCAAAGTCATTGTTTTTCTGCGTTCCATACTCACGGCCAGAATAGTTTCCACAAGTTCGCCAAGGTGCTTGAGCTGCTTCATGGCTATTGTCAGATAGTCAGTCTTCTTCTGCGGATTATTGGAGGTATCGTAATTAAGCAGCGCATCATTGGCCGCATAGGCAATAGAGATAGGAGTTTTCAGCTCGTGAGTCATGTTGCTTACAAAATCATCCTTCATCTCCTCGATAGTACGAAGTCTGGACACCGTTCGGAACAGATAGCGGAAGGCAGCCGCGAAAGCAACCATAAGAAGAAATATCGTCACAATTACTCCTATCATCTGAGAGAGAATATGGCGGGTGAGAGGTGTGATGTAGGCTTTATAATAGACATCTTCGTTAGGATTGATAATAATCCTGAACGTATCATATTCCGAATGACTAGGAATCTTCGGATTGCGGAAAAGCACGGAATCTTTTCCGTTTACAACTTCCACTGCTACAAATTCAGGATAAATGTATCTGCGTGAAAGATGTTCATTAAGAACGCTGTCCATAACACTCATATCGAAGCCGATGTATTTATCCATGATAGCATGGAATTGCTTGCTCATCGCATCTATCATCTGATTGGAGTAAGGGGTTTCTTCCGCTAACATGGCTTTTTCTTCAACGACCGTACCATCGGCTTCTGTTCTAACGGAGACAAGTTGTCCGTTATTATCCCTGTAAGTTGATGCCTCAGCTTTTCTCGGAGCCTTGGAATTTACAGAATCTGACTCTTCCTGCATGGTAACATTTGAGGCAAGAC
>CAJUSN010000143.1 GCA_910589095.1 uncultured Muribaculaceae bacterium | reverse complement strand
GGCGATACTTTGCTGCCAGATTTCAAGGAACGCTATGCCAATGCACGTAACCGTCACCTTGTCCAGCTCCATGCTATGGGTGAAGATCCAGACATCACAGAACTGGAAAAACGCTGGATCGAAGCAGTGGAGTTCCTTCACACTTTCGACATTATCGACTCCGAGCATTTCATCAACCGCTCTCTTAAAGAGGGGAAATCAGTGTTGTGCGAAGGTGCTCAAGGCACCATGCTCGACATTGACTTCGGGTCGTATCCCTTCGTTACGTCATCCAACACCATCACCGCGGGCGCATGCTCAGGCTTGGGTGTGGCACCCAACAAGATTGGCGAAGTGTTCGGTATTTTCAAAGCATATTGCACACGTGTAGGTTCCGGTCCGTTCCCCACCGAACTTTTTGACGAAACCGGCAAAACCATCCGCGACAAAGGCCACGAATACGGGGCCGTTACTGGTCGCGAGCGTCGGTGCGGTTGGATTGACCTTGTAGCTTTACGCTATGCCATAATGGTTAACGGTGTAACTCAGCTCATCATGATGAAGAGCGACGTGCTCGATGAATTCGAAACCATAAAAGCATGCGTGGCTTACAACGTCAACGGCGAAACCATCACAGATTTCCCTTACTCGATTGAAGAGGGTATCGAACCGGTTTATATGGAACTGCCCGGTTGGAAAACAGACATGACAGGAATGAAGGATACTTCGGAATTCCCCGCTGAATTCGTAAACTACATCACCTTCCTGGAGCGCGAACTCATGACCCCTATCACAATAGTGTCTATAGGCCCGGACCGTGAACAGACAATTCTTCGCACCTCTCCCCTTCTTTCCAAATAATCCGGTTACAACAGCACAGCAAAATGGCAAAAATCAGACCATTCAAAGGATTGCGTCCACCCCGTGAGCTCGTGACACAAGTTGCATCGCGCCCCTACGATGTGCTTGATTGATCTGAGGCACGCGTTGAAGCTGAAGGCAACCCCCGTTCGCTCTACCACATCATCAAGCCGGAAATAGACTTTGAGGCTTCGGTGGATGAGCATGATCCGCAAGTCTACGCCAAGGCTCATGAGAACTTTGACATGTTTCAGCAGCAGGGATGGCTTGTAAGCGACCCTGAGCCAAGATACTATATCTATGCCCAGACAATGGACGGGCGCACACAATATGGTTTCGTTGTGGCTGCAAACGTTGAAGACTACATGGAAGGCCGCATAAAGAAGCATGAGCTGACCCGCAGCGACAAGGAAGAGGACCGCATGAAGCATGTGCGTGTCAACGATGCCAACGTGGAGCCCGTGTTTTTCGCTTTCCCTGACAACGAACGTCTGGAGGCAATTATCCGCGAAGTGACAGCCGGTCAGGCTGAATATGACTTCACTGCTCCCGATGGATTCGGCCATCACTTCTGGGTGATCGACTCTCCCGAACTCATCAGCGAGATAACCGATCTTTTCGCAAAGATACCATATCTATATATAGCCGACGGACACCACCGTACAGCAGCGGCCGCATTGGTGGGAAACGAGAAAGCGCAAAATAACCCCGCGCATACGGGCGAAGAGGAATATAATTATTTCCTTGCGGTTGCTTTCCCTGCTTCACACCTGAAGATCATAGACTACAACCGTGTGGTGAAAGATCTCAACGGACTCTCAACAGAGGAATTCCTTGAAAAGCTGAAAAAGGACTTTGAAGTTGAAGAAAAAGGGAGCGAAACATATTCGCCCTGCTGCCTGCATAACTTCTCGATGTATCTGGAAGGTAAATGGTATTCGCTCACTGCAAAAGAAGGAAGGTATGACGACAAGGATCCAATAGGAGTACTTGACGTGACAATATCTTCAGATCTTATTCTGCGTGACATCCTTGGCATCACTGACCTGCGCCGCGACAAGCGTATTGACTTCGTAGGCGGAATCCGCGGTCTGGGAGAATTGAAAAGGCGCGTGGACTCCGGTGAAATGGCAGTGGCCTTCGCCTTGTATCCCGTCACCATGGACCAGCTGATGAACATTGCCGACACCGGCAACATCATGCCCCCTAAGACAACATGGTTTGAACCTAAGCTCCGTTCCGGACTCGTCATACACAAACTATCGGACTGATGAATCATACAAACGGCACATCTGCACCGCTTCCTGACAGCGGCACGGAAGTGCCGTTTGATTTTTCTGTTACCACAAAACGGTTTCGCGCAGACCATTCAGCACATTTCCGCACTCAGATTAGCGAGGACACCCCACTCTACCTACTATGTGTTCAAACGTTGCTTATTATTGCATTCCTTATAGGACTATGGTTTTCGGATTTCAGATGGACACTCGCCGGCATTATAATCATAATCTTCTTGATTCCCCTTGCCGGAGCCTATATCTACGTATCAAAACTGCTGACCATCAAAGCTTACCTTGCATTGAGTCCGAAACATGTAAGCATAGATTCCAACCGTAACATCACAATAGTGTACGAAAAACGTGAAAAGGAAGACTCGGATGAGACGGACTATGAATATCCGGTACATGAGCCGGACTATCTGCCCTACGAAAGTATTGAAAGGATACGTGTGTCCAGATTTTATCTTCGCGTAGAGTCATTTGTCCTCGGTTATCCCCTGCTTATCCCGCTTGAAGCTTTCCCCCGAGGGTATGATTACAAAAAGTTGTGTTCTGTCCCCGGAATAAAATCATCCTCATCTTGATGAAACATATGCGTCAGCACTTTACGCCAACACAGCGGAAAAAGTTTCGGCAAGCGTCGTCCCAAATATTGCCAACACGGTAAAAAAACGTTAACTTTGCACTTTCATTATATAAGTCACCAACGCCCCCTCTTTTTATGGTAATTTATTTCAAAAAAGGAGTCTCTGAAGTAATCGCAGTTGAGTCAGATCACAAATTTTCCGAGCAGGAAAAGGAGAAACTCACCTGGTTGTTCGGAGGCGCCAAGCCCCTGTCATCCACATCCGTTAAAGGCCGCTTCATAGGCCCCCGTAAAGAAATGATCACTCCGTGGAGCACGAACGCGGTTGAGATCACCCAGAACATGGGTCTTACAGGTATCACGCGCATAGAGCGATTCCGTCTCACACGCGATGACGAACCTCGCTACGACCGCATGCTTGAACGTCTTTATGATGGATTGAACTCTAAAGTATTCGACATTTCACGCACACCGGATCCAATTGTCTATATTGACAATATTTCCGATTACAACCGCGCGGAAGGGCTTGCGTTAAGTGAAGATGAAGAACGGTATCTGCGTGAACTCTCCGAAAAGCTCGGACGTCCGCTTACCGATAGCGAGGTATTCGGATTCTCTCAGGTGAATTCCGAACACTGCCGCCACAAAATATTCAACGGTACATTCGTGATTGACGGAGAAGAAAAGCCGCTCTCTCTGTTCAAACTCATCAAGAAAACCTCACAGGTTAATCCCAACAAACTCGTTTCGGCTTACAAAGACAATGTGGCATTTGTGGAGGGTCCACGTGTTGAGCAGTTCGCTCCGGTAAATCCTGACCAACCGGATATGTTCGAGGTGCGCGACATTGACACCGTGATTTCGCTAAAAGCCGAGACTCACAACTTCCCCACCACCGTAGAGCCATTCAATGGAGCTGCCACCGGAACAGGTGGAGAGATCCGCGACCGTCTGGGCGGCGGTAAGGCGTCACTCCCGATTGCTGGTACAGCAGTTTACATGACTTCCTATCCTCGCATGAGTCCCGAGCACCGTTGGGAACTGATATCGAACCCGCGCGTATGGCTGTATCAGACACCGTGCGACATTCTAATTAAAGCATCGAATGGCGCTTCAGATTTCGGCAATAAGTTCGGCCAGCCACTCATCTGCGGTTCGCTCCTTACGTTCGAACATGATGAAAACGGACGTTTGTATGCTTATGATAAAGTGATTATGCTTGCAGGCGGTGTTGGTTTCGCTGCCAAAAAGGATGCCATAAAGGGTACCCCTACTCCCGGCGAGAAAGTCGTTGTGATGGGTGGCGACAATTACCGCATCGGTATGGGCGGTGGCGCCGTATCATCAGTTGAAACCGGCCAATACGACAACTCTATCGAGCTCAATGCTGTGCAACGTGCAAATCCTGAAATGCAGAAACGTGTAAGCAACGTGATCCGTGCGTTGGCCGAGTCTGAAAGCAATCCCATAGTCTCGATTCACGACCATGGAGCAGGCGGCCACCTCAATGCACTGTCTGAACTTGTTGAAGCAACGGGCGGACGCATTGATCTTGATGCACTGCCTGTAGGCGATCCCACTCTTTCGGCCAAGGAAATCGTGGGCAATGAAAGCCAGGAACGCATGGGATTCGTCATTGACGAACAACATATAGAATATGTGAAGCGAGTAGCCGAACGTGAACGCGCACCGCTGTATGTGGTGGGCGAAACCACAGCCGACAATCGCTTTGTGTTCACCCGTAAAGACGGTGTCAAACCCATCGATCTCGCCATGGACGATATGTTCGGCAACTCACCTAAAACGGTGATGACCGACCAAACCGTCAACTTGAAATATCTGCCAGTAGATACCGATGCTTCACTCATAGAACAGTATGTCCACGACGTATTGAGTCTTGAAGCCGTGGCATGTAAGGATTGGCTCACCAATAAGGTTGACCGCTCCGTAACAGGTAAAATTGCCCGTCAGCAGTGTCAGGGAGAAATACAGCTTCCGCTTAGCGACTGCGGTGTAGTGTCACTTGATTATCGCGGCAAGAGAGGTATAGCCACTTCCATTGGCCATGCGCCTCAAGTAGCATTGATCGATTCGGCGCGCGGTTCTGTAATGGCTATGGCTGAGGCTTTGACCAATATAGCCGGCGCACCTATCGAGAATGACATACGCGGAATCTCACTCAGCGCCAACTGGATGTGGCCGTGCAAAAATCCTGGCGAGGACGCTGCACTTTACAGCGCCGTGGAAGCTTGCAGTAACTTCGCTTGCGCTTTAGGAATCAACATACCTACCGGCAAGGACTCTTTGTCCATGACCCAAAAATATGGCGATGATAAAGTATTCGCACCCGGCACAGTGATTATTTCCGCTGCCGGCGAGGTAACCGATGTCAGAAAAACGGTGAGCCCCGTAATGTCCAATACAAAATCGCGTTTCTATTATGTAGACTTCTCTTCCACCGCGCTCAGCCTCGGTGGATCAGCGTTGGCCCAATCGCTCAACCGCCTCGGCGACGAAGCTCCTACGGTTGCCGATGCCGACCGTTTTGCAGCGGCTTTCAACGCTGTTCAGAAGCTGGTGAAACGCGGTTCGCTGCTGGCGGCTCACGATGTATCGGCGGGCGGTTTGATCACTACTTTATTGGAAATGACATTCGCCAATACGACCGGTGGTATTGAACTTACTACTGAGAATTTCATTGCCAAAGGCGAAGCGGACCTTGTAAAGATTCTTTTCGCTGAAAACCCGGCAATGGTTCTCCAGATCGCTGCTGACAAGGCTGAAGCTGCCGAGCGGCTGTTCGCCGAAGCCGGTGTGGATTTCCGATTCATAGGAACTCCATCGGCCGAGCGCTCTCTTATGATCAACCACGAAGGAAGCCAACGAATGATAGGCATTGACTACATGCGCGATGTATGGTTCCGCTCATCCTACCTGCTGGATGCAGTGCAGAGCGGCGAAGAGTGTGCCCGCCTGCGCTTTGAGAATTATAAGCGTCAACCGCTTCGTTTCCGCTTGCCTAAAGGCTTCAAAGGGTCATTGGCATCGCGAGGATTGAAAGCCGGTGACCACGGCACTACCGGTATACGCGCGGCAATTATCCGCGAAAAAGGTGTGAATGGCGACCGAGAAATGGCTTACTCGCTGTACCTTGCCGGATTCGATGTTAAAGACGTGCACATGACCGACCTCATGAGCGGACGCGAAACGCTCGAGGATGTGAACATGATTGTGTTCTGCGG
>CAJUSN010000142.1 GCA_910589095.1 uncultured Muribaculaceae bacterium | reverse complement strand
CATAAGTTGAGGAAGAGTTTAAATTTCAATGGTGAAGCTGAACCGGTAGTTACGCTTCGGCATAGGATAGTTAAGAATCACGTCGTAGTCCTGCGAAAAGAGATTGTTCACCTCCAGCTGAGCACGACACTCTACGCGTCCGATTGAAAAAAGGTGCATGAGTGATAGGTCAGACGTGTACCAGGGCTGAGTGTAGTTGTATCGGATGTTTTCCTGCTGGTTGTATCGTTCTCCGGTGTAGATGTAGGAGTAGTTTAGATACCATCGGCGCCATTCGAGCATGAGAATGGCCGAACCGCTGTGCCAGGGGATGTAGGGTATCTGATGGCGATAGTAGTTGTCGGCCGGATTTGTCACGTCAATAGCGCGTTGATATGTGTATTGCAGCTTGCCGGTGAAGTTTATTGAAGCGGGTAGTGACAGGGTAGCACTGATGTTGGCATCAAGGCCGCGTATATCCACGCGCCCGAGATTGAGCATGGTCCAGCGGAATTGCTGCCCTTTGGGATAAGCCACTATTTTGTCCTTTACGTAATTGTAATAAGCTTCCACTCCTACTCCGAAGTGAGTGAGGAGAGTGTTTCGCCGATCGAGGTCATAGGTAATGCCAAAATTGTACTGCGATGCTGTTTCGGGCTTGAGATATGCATTGCCCATGTCGGTGTAGTACAGGTCGTTGAATGTTGGCATACGGTAGCTTTGTTTGAAGAAGGCGCGTGCCACAAGATTTTGCGAGCGCAGAAGGCGGTAGCTTGCAAATACGCCCGGAGTGAATTTTACTTTAGAGGGCGCTTCATCTCGGTCGCGCTTCTCTTCCATCACTGCGGTCATAAGGGCAGAAGCTTGGAGCTTAAAACGGTCGGCCAAAGACAGAGCAGTAGCAGCTGATAGCCAAACTGTGTTGCGACTGACACTCATGTATTCGCTGAGGGCATTGTGCTGATAGTCGCAAGCCAGGGATGCTTGCCAGTTTTGGCGGATGGCAAATTCATTGGCGAGAGAGAGGTAGAGCTCTTTCTGCTTGTATGTGTTGTCCACATGGATGAGTTTGTCATCATTGTTCACGTACCGTGTGTAATCATAGGAATATTTCACGTTGGCTTTCATACGCCACAATGATGACATTTCATTCTCCCACATGGCCTGCGCGAAAGAGTTGCGGTCCCATAGCCGTTCGCCACGTCGCCACACATTGTTGACAATTGCTCCCGGCACCCCCCGTTCGGAATTATAATGGTACAGGAATGCTTTCCAGCGACCACGTGTGGTGAATCCGTGTACGCCGGCTTCGAAGCGGACAGCGTCGATGTCGCCGTTTTGTCTGACGGCCGTGGTGTCGTAAGCGAGTTCTCCGGATGGGGTTACGCGTCGGTAGCGGAATTTATACTTACCGCTTGAAGTTATCCACTCGCCGTTTATACTTAGACTCACATTCCGGCTCAATCGGTAATCGAATGTGAAGGTGGGATTGAAATAGTTGAATGATCCTACCCTCAGGGCCGCTTTCAGGTGTGAATTTACCCCCTCCTTGAATGTAGGGAAGCGCGAGGTAAGGTATATGGATCCGGCTGAACCGAATTCGCGGGCGCTTTGGAAAATCTCGCTTCGCTGGCCGTTGTAAAGAGAGATGGCTTCAATATTGTCGAGAGAGTATTTTCCAAGGTCCACCTGTCCGTTTTGGGCATTCCCGAGTTCTATACCGTTGTAATAGACTCCGGAGTGGTTTGTGCCCATTGATCGGATGTTGACCGTCTTTATACCTCCCACTCCGCCGTAGTCCTTGAGTTGCACACCGGAAAAGAATCGGAGGGCGTCGGCAACGCTGTGGCTCCGCAGAGCCTCAAGTTCTTCGCCTCGCAAGGTTTGAGCGGGGATTACATCCTTGTATGTGTTTGCAGCCGTGACGGTTACATCGCCAAGGTGTATGCTGTCGGCCATGGTGTCGGGAGTGCTGCTTTTGGCTGAGATGCCTGGAGCGAAAACTGATATCGCTAAAAGTAGCGAGCCTGCCAACCAAGATCGGGGACGAGTTGGAGAGGGATATGTAAAGCGTTTTGTCACTGTGTGGGTTTGGTATTGCTTTGTTACGACAGAAAATAAAAAGACTCTCCGATAGGAGAGCCGCGGGAGGGTGGTTTCTGTCACAAAGTTACTGTTAACGGATACGTTATCAGCGGAGGACAAATCTGTCCGTTACGCATCCACATAGTGACGTGTGTGATAAACACATGGTGTGAAAATAATTGGAACACCATGTCAGTATCAGCCCATAATCCCGTAGGCTCAAAATCTGGAAAGTTGCATTGGCAGGTTTTCTGACTTGTCCCGGTCATAATGGTTGTGTCTTCTCAGAAGCATAGCTTCCAATGACATAATGAACCGACCGTTTGTCCTGCGCCGAGGGCAGGACGGTGGACTTACAGCAGCGGGTACTGTTCCGGACTCACACCGGATTCCCTATTATATTTCCCGGCCTGTTTAACAGGCTTGTACGGACTCTTCCGAACAAAAGCGGGAAATCACCGTTGCGATGACAAAATTACAAATATTTTCTTGAGGAAAGAAAACTTTTTTGATAATTAACGTTTTACTCATGCAAATTCTGCGTATGCCGTGGCATGCGCCAGGGCAGCACGGAGTTGTGCGAGTCGGGTGTTTATTTCGGTGGCCTCTTCAGCGGCAATAGCTGCAGTTGGCGTGGTGAAATGGAAGAAAATGCCGGGATTGTTGGTCTCAGGCGTCTCCTCGGTCGCTCTCAGCAGTAATGAGGCGAACCGGCTTTCGAAATCAGGGAGCAGCAGGGTGGTTATATCATCTGTGCCCAGCATGAGTTTCATTCCCGGGCGGAGGAGTGACAAGAGACGTGTCTGATTCCGGTCGGTAGTGTCGAAATCAAGGTAGAGGATGTCAGTGTGGATGCCATTGAAAAGTGTGCGGGCAATGACTGAGTAGTCACGACGAGTCGTGAGCATTGACTGAGAGTCAAGTACAGCCGGGTAGAGAGCTGTAGTCATATCGTCAGGGACAGAATCGATGCTTTGGTTCGTTATTGAAACGTAAGTTTCGGCCAAGCGGTTGATATCGGTGCCTCCCTGCAGAAGCTGTTTTATGCCCGGGGCTGTGGTAAGTGGCATCCAGGAATAATCATACATCAACACAAAACGGCATCCGGCTGCGTACAACTCATCAAGCAAACTGCGGTAAGCCTTGGCGATGTCATCGGCCAATGCGGCAGACGAGGTGTAGTAGGCGTGCCAGTGCGGGTTTTCAAGTAGAAGAGACAGTAACCATGCGGGAGCGGGAATCTCACATTTCATGAGTCTGGGGGCTTCGGCTGATGCCGGGTGAGAGCCGGTGAGAGAGATGCGGCCATTCAAGCGCAGGAGCTTTGTCATGGCCGGATAATTCTGGTAGATGCGTCCGCAGTCGATTTCGGCTATCTCAATGCCATCAAAGCCGGCAAAGAAATAGAAGTCTGCATAAGGTTTCAGCCATCGCGAACTGCGTTTCGCCGGCATTGTTGCGGCGGTTTCATAAGCGGGCTGGTTACCGGTGATGTCGAACCGGAGATTTTGAAGAAGGTTTTGTTTGGTTGTCATGATTGCAATAATCTAATCCTCGAGATTGTTGAAACATTGTTTTAGTGACTTGGCAGGTTCCTGACTTGTCCATCGGGTCCCATATAGGAGGGGTGGACTCACAGTAGCGGGTCTGTTCAGGTTTCGCACCTGATTCCCTTTTCGCGCATGTTGCGGGCAGTAAAAGCCTGGTGCATGCGCTTGATCTCTGCGCCTCTCTTGGCGCCCGAGAACCAATGTCGCCGCGAAATTAATAACAATCCGGGATATGACCAAGGAAATACGGAAAAATTTCCGTAATTAACCTGCTGCAGAAACTTTCTGCTATTAAATATGGGCGTGGTTGCACTCAAATGTAAAAAAATGTGCAAAAATTAGGGGTGAAATGTTTTTTTCTATAATTTTACGGCAGTTCCAATAAGGATAAACTGCTGTAAAGAAATATGTATATACTGAGCTGGGTTTTCTGGTTGCTTAATATAGCGTACGCTGTCACGGTACTTAGTATCGTGGGTGTGGTGCTGAGCGAAAACCGCAACCCTGTAAAGTCGTTGGGGTGGGTGACCGTATTGTTGCTCTTTCCGGTAGGAGGCCTGATACTGTACATCTTTTTCGGACGCAGCATCAAGAACACTCACATGATTTCGCGTAGAAACAAACGGAAGTTGCGTCAGCGCGAAACACAAGTAACCACTACCATTCCGGATGACTTCTCGCCTGAACAGCGGCAGCTTATAGAGCTGGGGCGCTCGATCAGCGGAGCCATGTTTCACCCCTCCAATAATGCACGCGTGTTTCATCACGGAGAAGATAAATTCCGTGCCTTGCTGGAGGATATTGCTGCGGCAAAGAGTTATGTGAATATCCAGTATTACATAATAGAGGATGATGCCACGGGTCGACGGCTCGGAGATGCGCTTAAAGCAAAAGCCGCTGAGGGTGTGAAAGTACGTGTGATCTATGATGATTTCGGCTGCTGGGGAGTGAAGAAATCATTTTTCCGTGAACTAAAAGAGGCTGGGGTGGACATACACCCGTTTTTCAAGGTAGCTTTCCCTCCATTTGCCACTCGCATAAACTGGCGCAATCACCGCAAACTGGCTATAATTGACGGTCGCGTAGGTTATATAGGGGGGATGAATGTGGCCGACCGCTATATAACGGGTGGAAAGAAATTTGCAGTGTGGCGTGACACCCATTTGCGGGTGGAGGGCCCGGCAGTGGCTGCGTTGCAATATTCGTTTGCGGTGGATTGGTCCTTTATGGGCAATTCCTTGCTTGAGGACAGAGTGGAACTCACTCCTCCTCCAATCATTGGTGAATCGGCAGGTATGCAGATGCTGCGGTGCGGTCCCACCAACGAGTGGAGCGACATCAGTCTCTACATGCTCAAGGCGATTGGAAATGCCAAGAAGCGAGTGTATATCCAGACTCCCTATTTTCTTCCTCCCGAGGATATGCTCAGCGCGTTGCAGGCTGCCGCTTTGTCGCGTGTTGATGTAAGGGTGATGATGCCGTTGAAGAGCGATTCAGCAACGCTTACGTATGCTTCTTACAGTTATATTATGGAGTGTTTGCGCGCAGGGATAAAGATATATCTATTTGAGGCCGGAATGCTTCACAGTAAGACCATGATAGTGGATGACCGGATCAGTGCCATTGGCTCGGCCAATATAGATTTCCGCAGTTTTGAGCATAATTTCGAGGACACAATGTTTGTCTATTCACATGAAGTGAATGCGTCGCTGCGGCGTCAGTTCATGCAGGACTGCAAGTCGAGTAGGCGTGTGCGCCCGTCGGAATGGCGGCATAGGCCTATTGGGCAAAAGGCAGCTGAATCTATTTTGAGGCTGCTCAGCCCTGTGCTTTAGAAATAAAAAAGTCTTTATAATAATCTTTATAATAAGAGGTATCAACCCCGATGAATGTTGCGTGTGCACATACATCGGGGTTGAATGTTATTCAGTCACTCAGCTGAGGGCTGAAAGCTTTTGGTCCATAGCTGCGGCAGCTCGGCGTCCGTCGCCCATGGCGAGAATCACCGTTGCACCACCTCTCACAATGTCGCCACCGGCAAATAGATTGGGGATGGACGATTCAAGAGTGTCGTCATTGACCTCTATTGTGCCGCGGCGTCCTACAGCAAGCCCTTCAATGGCATTTGGAATGAGAGGGTTGGGCGATACACCTACACTGACTATCACCATGTCCGTTTCAATCTCTTCGATAGCTCCTTCAACCGGTACTGGCGAGCGTCTACCGGATTCATCCGGTTCACCGAGCTCCATACGTTGCAGACGAACCGCGCGCACACGCCCATTTTCATCGCCCAGATATTCCACCGGATTGTGGAGAGTCATGAATGTAACGCCCTCTTC
>CAJUSN010000141.1 GCA_910589095.1 uncultured Muribaculaceae bacterium | reverse complement strand
ATCAAAATGACCAGCAGAACCGCGGGATGTCGCTTTTTGGTGATGACATGGACACCATGTCAACCGCCGGCCGCCCCACCATTGTGCCGGGATTGCGCTGGGTTGATGCGGTAAGGCTTGAAAAAGAGCGCGAAATAGTGGGTACATACCACTCAGCCAACCCATTGGATCCATTTTTCATGGAGTTGCACTACGGAACGACCGATCTCAAGACATTTGCTGAGAAAGAGCCGGTGGAGAATGATGAATACACTCTTGGCGGAATGGTAGTGGATTTCCAATCACGTCCCTCGAAGCGCGGAGGCAATTTCGGAATCCTCAAAATACAGGACTACACCGGAGCATCAGAGTTCATGCTCTTCGGACAGGATTATATTGACTATCATAATTATGGTGTAGCCGGCACTCCTATTCTTATACGAGGAACCTATTGCCGACGGTTCCAAAACTCGGATGTGAAGTTCAAAATCACCTCCATACGTCTATTGCAGGAGTTGAAAGGCAACGTGGTGGATGGTGTGATAATCAATGTTGGGACCGACTCCTTGACTGAGGCGCTCCACGGAGTGTTGGTGGAACATGCCAAATCTACCGATCAGGATCTCGGCGCACTCAACTTCAGCGTGCGCGACCCTCAGAGCGGACGCCATGTGAAGCTCACTTCATCGCTTCGAATTCCCATCAATAAGGATCTTGTGGAGAAACTTGAGAATCTTGAAATCGATTTCACGATAACAACCAGATAAAAAACTTAACCAATATATAATAAATTATTATGGCATACGAATTTACTGACAAAAACGTAAAAGAAGTGATCGAATCAGGTCACGCTATTGTAATTGACTTCTGGGCCACATGGTGCGGTCCCTGTATGAAGCTCAGCCCCGTGATTGAAGAACTTGCAGAGAAATATGCTGACCAAGTGGTGATAGGAAAATACAATGTGGAGGAGGAGAATGACTTTGCCACTGAAAACCGCATCATGTCCATACCCACAATACTTTTCTTCAAAAATGGCGAACAGGTACGTGACCTTCGTCTTGCAGGCGCAACCCGCGAGCAGATCGAGACCAATATTGAAAAGCTCATTGCGCTCTAAGAAACATCAGAGACCATAGCCTGCTTAAGTGAGCAGAGAAAATAAACAACCGCGTGAACACCTTCCGGTGAATCACGCGGTTGCTTTCTATACTTTAGACTTTATAAACTGATCAATCAACCTTATCAAGATGATGGCCCATGCGTTCCTTCTTGGTGCGCATGTAGCGTAGATTATAGTTGTTAGGCTCGATTTCAATCGGTACATTTTCCACGACAGAGAGTCCATAGCCTTCAAGACCTATACGCTTTACAGGATTGTTGGTAAGGAGGCGCATGCGCTGCACGCCTATGCGGCTGAGAATTTGAGCACCAACACCATAGTCACGTTCATCGGCTTTATGACCGAGATGGAGATTTGCGTCAACTGTGTCAAGGCCCTGTTCCTGAAGCTTATAAGCCTTAATTTTGTCCATCAGACCTATTCCACGTCCTTCCTGATTGAGATAAAGTACCACACCCTTGCCTTCTTTTTCAATCATCTGCATTGCCTTGTGGAGCTGCTCGCCACAGTCGCAACGCTGAGAGCCGAAGATGTCGCCGGTGGCACAAGAGGAGTGAACGCGCACCAATACGGGTTCATCGGCCTCAATATCGCCCTTTATGAGCGCAATGTGTTCAAGACCATTGCTTTTCTGACGGAAAGGGATAAGACGGAAATGGCCGTAGGCCGTAGGCATATCTACCTCCTCACCTTGCTCCACGAGCGATTCAGTGCGGAGTCGATAGGCAATTAGGTCACGGATAGAGATGAGCTTGAGTCCCCATTCGCGGGCTTTCTCCTTGAGCTGGGGCAAACGTGCCATGGTTCCGTCGGGGTTGAGAATCTCTATGAGAGTAGCCGCGGGCTGCATCCCAGCCAGACGGGCAAGATCAATACCGGCTTCTGTGTGGCCGGGGCGGCGGAGCACACCTTCATCCTGCGCATACAAGGGATGCACATGGCCGGGGCGTCCGAAATCCGATGGTTTGGAGTCAGGATTAGCCAAAGCACGGATAGTTGCGGCACGGTCGTGGGCCGATACACCGGTTGTACATCCTGGAAGGAGGTCGCAGGTGACGGTGAACGGGGTGCCGAGCATGGATGTGTTATCCTGAACTTGATGATCAAGCTGAAGCTCACGACAGCGCGAGAGCGTGAGCGGAGCGCAAAGCTCGCCACGTGCATTGGTTATCATGAAATTGACATGATCGGGGGTCACCTTTTCGGCAGCCATAATGAGGTCGCCCTCGTTTTCGCGGTCCTCATCATCGACCACAATAACAAATTGGCCGTTGCGGAAAGCCTCTATAGCCTCCTCTATTGTGTCAAGTTTGATGTTGGAATTATCCATGATAGTTATGAGTTTATAGTTTTATTCAAGTGAGAGATGATGTCGGTGACTCTTCGGGATCAGGCTGAGAAAGAAGAGCCTGCAACTGATCCGAAACCGAGATAATGGTATTTATCTCATGACGCAGAATCGAAAGCTGACGGAGCCCGAAAAGATAAACGGTTAAACCTATCGGAAAGATCACCATGGCCGTCCACGCAGCCCAGCGGTAATTTGTGGGATGATAGAACCAGAGACTACGAAGTATGGGATAGTCCATGAGCTTATTTATCACCAATTTCGAACGACTGTTAGCTATATAAGCCACAGTGTTCTCGAGGTCGATAGACAGCAACCGCAATCCGGAACGGGAATAACCCTTCAACCAATAAGCTGAATATGACGGACGTCGCGGATTCGCATTAAGATATTCCTGTGCCCGCAGTTTCAAATCATCAAGCATAGCTATGGCTGTAGCCGGCTCCGCTTCTTCAATAATGAGTTCCTTCACTTTAAGATGACGTGCGATGTTCGAACCTATAAGACGTCGGAAGAAATTCATGTAAGCATCCTTGTTGAACACAGCAGAATCTTTCACCGCTTTATAAGTGAAGAAGATACCGAGTGGAAGCAGCACGGCTGAACTGAGCCACATACCCTCCCAAACGGCCATGCGGCCGTCGCGGGCCATTTTGTAGCCCGTGTTGTCGATGATATAGTAGAAAATGAAGAGCAGTACCGAAATGACCAGCGGAGTTCCTATACCTCCCTTACGGATGATAGCTCCGAGCGGCGCACCGATGAAGAAAAATATGAGACACGCGAATGAGAGGGTGAACTTTTTCTGAAGCTCGATGTCATGACGGCGCACAACTGAGAGCTCATCCTTCATCACCATGGAGCGGAATTCATAGTCTTGCTTCACATTTTTGGCCTTATTCAGAGCTTGACTTATATAATTGACTCTTGAGGCTGAATTGGCACCTTTGAGAAGTGAATCCACATCCGGCATTTTTGCCGGACGCACCTCAGGGACCGGAGAGGTTGTGATGCGACCTTTTTTGTCGATTGTCTCTTTGAAAGGTTTCACACCCATACGCGGCGACGTGACAAGCATCCTACTATAATCAGCCCCCAATGAGTCCACTCTTTCACCAACAGAATCAATGGTTGCCTGCAGCTGAGCTATGTTCTTACCAACATATTGATTGCGCATACCCTCCTCATCCATGCGGTTGAAATTCGCATCGAAATTGAGAAGAATGGATTTGTCACGGAACGATTCTCGCCTGTAGGGAACATTCTTCATGGACTGACCGGCCTCCTTCAGATTATCAAACGACTCGCCGTTCCACAGTTTCAAAAACAGGTGAGCCTTATCCTCTGTCATCATCAGGCGTCCGGAATCGGCCAATATTATACCGGCATTGTCGAAACCTCGCGACATGTCATAGATCATTACCTCGTAGAGAGTCCCGTTGTCGCGGTTCTTATGGTCAACGAAAAAATTGTAACCTGGAATCTGATCGTAGAACACGCCCTCGGGGATTTCCAGCTCAGGCGACTTCTGACGCATCGAGAAGAGGAGGGTCCACATTTTGGTTTGTGCGATAGGCAGCACATTGTTCTGGAAAAAGAATGCCCCGATACCAATTGCCACCATGAGCACAATCAACGGGCGCATCACCTTTATCAGCGATACACCGGAAGCTTTCATGGCCGTGAGTTCGAAATGCTCACCGAGATTACCGAAAGTCATGAGCGAGGCCAAAAGAATGGCCAGGGGGAGTGCCATCGGAATCATGGTGAGAGCGGCGTAGAAGAATAGCTCACCAATCACGTCGATGGTAAGTCCTTTTCCCACAAGGTCATCAATGTAGCGCCACAGAAACTGCATCAGCACTATGAAAAGGCAGATGCAGAAGGTCATACAGAAAAGCGGAACAAAGCTTTTCAGCACAAACCAATAGAGGCGTTTCACTCCTAACATTCCGAAACACAGATATTACTCAAGCGCACCGCGTCATCAACGGTTGGCACGCTTGCGTTCTATTTCATCAAGGATCACTTTGCGCAGACGGATATGATGAGGTGTCACCTCAACATACTCATCCTCTTTGATATATTCCAGGGCTTCCTCCAAGCTGAACACAACCGGCGGCACAATGCGGGCTTTGTCGTCGGCTCCGGATGCACGCATGTTGGTGAGCTTCTTTGATTTGGTCACATTGACCACAATATCGTTGTCCTTGGCGTTTTCACCAACAACCTGTCCGGCATAAACCTCCTCTTGCGGGAATATGAAGAAACGGCCGCGATCCTGCAGCTTATCAATGGCGTAAGCATAAGCCGTACCGGCTTCGAGAGCTATGAGCGAGCCGTTGGTGCGACGCTCTATATCCCCCTTCCAGGGCTGGAATTCAAGGAAGCGGTGAGCCATGATAGCTTCACCCGCAGAGGCGGTGAGCACGTTGTTGCGCAAGCCTATGATACCACGCGAAGGAATGTTGAACTCCATGTGCACGCGATCATTCTGCACGTTCATAGACACGAGTTCACCCTTGCGTCGGGTTACCATATCGATCATCTTGGAAGAATACTCCTCCGGCACGTTTATGGTCATGAGTTCGACAGGCTCACACTTCACACCGTCGATCTCTTTCACAATCACCTGTGGCTGACCTACCTGAAGTTCGTAACCTTCTCGACGCATTGTCTCGATAAGCACTGAGAGGTGGAGCACACCACGCCCGAACACAATCCATTTGTCATCGTCGGGACCCTTCTCCACTCGTAGTGCGAGATTGCGGTCAAGCTCGCGGGTAAGACGCTCGGCTATGTGACGTGAAGTTACATATTTGCCATCCTTGCCAAAGAAGGGGCTGTCATTGATAGTAAAGGTCATTGACATTGTGGGTTCATCAATGGCAATGCGGGGTAACGGTTCGGGATTCTCGAAATCGGCCACGGTATCGCCGATTTCAAAAGAGTCAATTCCTATCAGAGCGCATATATCGCCAGACTTCACGCTCTGCACTTTTTTACGACCCATGCCCTCGAACACATGGAGCTCCTTGATGCGCTGCTTCACTGTAGTGCCGTCCTTTTTGCAGAGAGCCACGTCAGCACCCTCGCGGAGCTCGCCACGATGAACACGTCCAACGGCTATACGGCCCACATAATTGCTGAAATCGAGTGAAGTGATGAGCATCTGCGCCGGGCCTTCAAGTGTTTCAGGTTCGGGAATATATTCGATAATTGCGTCGAGCACAGCTGTAATGTCCTCTGTCGGCTGCTGCCAATCGGTGCTCATCCAGCCCTGTTTGGCCGAACCGTAAATGGTTGGGAAGTCAAGCTGTTCCTCGGTTGCATCAAGATTACACATAAGGTCGAACACCATTTCCTGCACCTCGTCGGGACGACAGTTTGGTTTATCAACCTTGTTGATGACCACAACGGGCTTCAGTCCCATCTCAATAGCTTTCTGAAGCACGAATCGGGTCTGAGGCATGGGGCCTTCGAATGCATCCACCAGGAGCAGGCAGCCGTCG
>CAJUSN010000140.1 GCA_910589095.1 uncultured Muribaculaceae bacterium | reverse complement strand
AATATATACAGGGGATTGGCTCGTTCAGCACTTTCGATGAATTTGCTCGTTTCACTTACGCCAACTCTCATTGGGCTGTTTCCACCCGTGTGGTGTACTCATCTTCGCCAAACGATTATAGATACACCAACCGGGATAAAAAGCTCAACATCTATGATGAGGATCACAATATAATAGGGCAATATCACCCTGTGGAGCGCAACAAAAGCGCATCGTTTCGCGACTTTCACATTCTCCAGGAAGCATATTATAACACCCTTCGCGGTGATCGTTTCGGCTTGGCTGCATGGTTTGTGAATTCCAATCGCGAGCTTCCGATGCTTACAACCGATTATGCTGATGATACGGAGTTTGACAATCGCCAGCGCGAGCGAACTTTCCGAGGGGTTGTTTCGTGGGATCATTCCCGCTCGAATTGGAAAACAGCTCTGCGCGGAGGATATGTCAACACATGGATGGCCTATGATTATGAACGTGCTACCACACCGAGTGCGCCTCCAATCACCATGACCCGTTCTCGCTCCCGCCTGAACTCTTTGTTCGGTCAGGTGGAGGGTGAGTACACACCTCGACGTCAGTGGTATTTTACGGCATCGGCCACAATGTATCAGCACTTTGCCAAAAGCGCCGACCGAAGTGTGTCCGGCGCGGTAGGTGACAATGATGTGGTGGGTTACGACAAGGCGCGCGTTGAATTCTCGGCTTCGGCCACCGCTCGCTGGCAGCCGATTGACGGTTATGGCCTGTCGGCTGTGGTGCGGCAGGAGATGTTCGGTGATTCCTGGGCTCCCCTCATTCCGGCGGTCTTTGTGGACGCGCTGATAAGCCGCACGGGAAATGTGACGGCCAAGGCTTCGGTGACCCGAAACTATCGTTTCCCCTCGCTCAATGACCTGTATTTCATGCCGGGCGGTAATCCGGATCTTAAACCAGAGAGTGGTTTTACGTACGATGCGGGAGTTAGCTTTCTCACCGGCCGCGCCGACAGATTCAGTCTCGGAGGTTCGCTCACATGGTTTGATTCGCGCATTGACGATTGGATCATTTGGCTGCCTACAAGCAAGGGCTTTTTCTCTCCGCGCAATGTCAAGCAAGTCCATGCCTATGGCATTGAGGCTAAGCTGAATCTCGCCCTCACGCCTGCAAGAGGATGGTTTCTGGATGTGCAAGGTTCCTATTCCTGGACACCGTCGGTTAACGTTGGAGAGGCCATGACCGCTGCCGATCAATCGGTGGGTCGTCAGCTTCCGTATGTGCCTCGTAATTCCGCTTCGCTCACAGCCCGGCTGCAATGGCGTTCATGGAGCCTGCTTTATAAGTGGTGCTACTACAGCAAACGTTACACCATGTCGAGCAATTCTGTGAGCCTCACCGGCCATCTGCCCACTTATTTCATGAGCAATGTGGCTCTTGAGAAGGGCTTCTCTTGGCGACCGGTGGATCTTTCTCTCAAACTTGCCGTCAACAATCTTTTCAATGAAGAATACCTGTCGGTGCTATCCAGACCGATGCCACGAATTAACTTTGAATTTTTCATCTCAATCACTCCGAAATTTTTCTGAGCACCCGGCTCAGAGGGATAACAGTCACGGCATTTAACGCCTCAGTTTGGCTATGCGCTTTCTCACGGTGCGCATGGCGCTCATTAGGCCGGGGGAGGGTGATTGCAACTCCAGCATTTCAAGATGCTGTTCAAGTTCGGCAACCAGTTCAGGATAAAAACGGCACATGCCGAACGCGCAGTAAAGTGAGAAAGCGCGGATGGCGTAAGGCTCGCACTCCGAATTGATTTTTGAAAGACAGAAGTCGAGAAAGTCGCTGCGGATATGCTCGCTGTCGTAGGTTTGCTCTCTCAGCAACTGCAAAAGCATACGCTTGCGGCCTGTGTGGGTTTCGTTAAGAAGCATGTCTATCAACTCGTTTTGAGCTTCCTGCAGCTTGTTGGCACAGGTCGGTTGCAGATGCGTCAGCACCCACAATGCGTTGACGCTCGCAGGAATCTCGGCCGCTCGGACCACGGCAAGAAGCTTGCTTATGCAGCTCTCGTCGCCCGACGCCCAAATTACAGCTCGCTGTATCTCCGGCAGATTAATGCGTCGGCCAAGGAGCGAGGCAATGTATGCTGGGAGATCATTCATTGCTAATGGCCACCTTGATCACACCCTCGCGCCGGTTTTCAAACAGTTCGTATGCCTCCTCTATGCGGGCAAACGGGAATGTGTGGGTGATGAGAGGAGTGGTGTCGATTTTCCCCTCGGCAATTAGCTGCATTATTTCATCGCAGTCGCATCCATCCACCCCTCCGGTTTTGAAAGTGAGATTCTTGCCGTACATCTCAGGAAGCGGTAGCAGTTGCGGACGGTCGTAGAGCGCAACGATGGAGACAATGGCGTTTGGTCGGGCGCACTCATAGGCCATCCGGAAAGTATCGTCCGCTCCGGCCACTTCAATCACCCGGTCGGCACCCCCATGCTCCGAAAGCTCCATCGTGGTCGTGTGGCAATCCTCGGGGCTGGTGACAATAACTTCAGGGTGATGTTGCCTTACGAATTCCCTCCGTCCGGCATCCTTTTCACACACAATTATGTGTCGCGGACTATAAAGCATCGCACATTGAAGAGTGCACAGTCCCGTTGGCCCCGCGACAATTATCAGCACCACATCATCAGCACTTATTTCGGAAATCTTTGCGGCCCAGAACCCGGTGGCGAGGATGTCGCCCGTAAACAGAGCTTGCTTGTCCGACACTCCGTCGGGGATGAGCGTGAGGCAATTGTCGGCATAGGGAACGCGCACGTATTCCGTCTGTCCGCCGTCAATGCGACATACTAAAGCCCAGCCACCGTCACGGTCGGTGCAATTGTTGACCCACCCATTCCGGCAGAAGAAACACTCTCCGCAAAACGTCTCGACATTTACTGCAACACGGTCGCCGGGGCGAACTTTCTTCACCTCCTGACCAACCGATTCCACCACTCCCACCATCTCATGGCCTACGGTGATACCCGGCACCGCGCGGGGCACACTCCCATGTTTGATGTGAAGATCGGAAGAGCAGATGCTGCTCAGCGTGATTTTAACCACGGCATCCTTACCGTGGTTAACCACAGGCTTCGTCTTTTCAGTGACAGCGAACCGGCCGCTGCTAATATATGTCAATGCTTTCATTGTTTATGCGGTGTTGGGATAAGTTAGGCACGTCAGTTTCTCAGTTTTGTGCATGAGAGCTCCTGAGAAGCCCTTGTGCGCAAAATTAATAAAAAACTCTCATTGAGCCATAGCCTGCGCCCTAACCACCAGCCTGCGCCATTTCAATGAAATTGCAACACCGAAGTGCAAACGTGTAGAATCCCAAAACGAAGTCCAAACGAATAAAATACGCCAAAAAACCGAATTAAAATTTGCTCATCTCGCCAAAAACATCTAAATTTGCAACGCAAAAGCCCAGGTGGCGGAATGGTAGACGCGCTCGTTTCAGGTGCGAGTGCTGCGAGGCGTGCAGGTTCGAGTCCTGTTCTGGGCACAAAACAAGCCCCTTAACTTATTAAAGTTGAGGGGTTTATTATTTCTCGGGTATAAACAGGGTATAAACAAACAACGCTGCCCCCTCATTTTTTTTGATCATGGAGAATGTCCTCAGGAGTCTGAATAGGGTGACCTTTATGGGCAAGTGTGAGAACGCCCTTCTTGTCAGTACTGAGCGCTAGACGCTGGAACAGCGAGGATTTAATCTGACGGCGCAGCTCCCGGACTTTCCATTTTTGTTTGACAGCCTCATGATAATAGAATTGTCGTTCCATTTCATCCTCACATGTTAGAAGTTCATAGTAATGACTCCAGCTCAAAAGATGTGACACTGTCCCACCTTTTGGGAAGTAAAGATAAAACTTCCTGATATATGAGGTTAGACCGGCTGAAACTTGGCCACGCCTCACTGTCAAATCTTTTGCCAAACGAGTTATAAGGAATTTGCCATACTCAGCGCGAATTTGGCCCTTTTGCTCGAACTCAACAATATACCGCCCTGTCTGCCAATTAGCATCAAGCAATTCAGTATTGACCGCCTCGACCGCACGGTTCTTTGCCTGCATCCGTAGGTCATCAATTCGCCCGATGAGCGCATCATATAAACGGGCGCGGGCAATACGCGGGAGGTTTTGAACGAAAATGAGGGTCGCTGACGTCATCTCTGACTTCAACGACCCTCATTCTTTCTGAGTCGTAGTCCGATATTTCAGAATGAAATTCTGAAATATCTGCACTCGCTGCTGTGTTTTTGAGTAGATTAACCGGCTATACTTGAGCTAAAGGTAAGGGTTCCGTTAATAACCGCTTGTTTTCGTTGGTACGGATATCCGGAATAGTCATCCCCCTGATATATGTCTAAAGTCAGATTGTTGAATTCCAACGTAATCCAACTTTGATCCATGTCAGGATCCTCTTTATATGACACGAATTTTACGGTTTGTCCGGTAGTTTCGCGCCACGTATACACTATTTCATCATTAAAGTTGTCCGAAGATGACGTGTAGTTTACGTAATTAAATGCATCTAAAAGGTAAATCGGGTTGCTGCTTCCGCTTATCTGCGACCGCACGGCCTGACGGAATGCAATAACATCCCCTTTCTTGGCTGTCTTTGGGTTGAAGTATTCGAGATTAAACAGGCCTTCAATACGAGCTGTGCAATCGCGATCGTTATAGAATACGTAATCCCCATTTTCATCAATATACACCACAGGCGTGTCTTGCGCGTTGATTAACAGAAGGCAATACCCTTGCTTCTCATTTAAGTCGAAGTTGTTTTCAATATAGGATTGAGTGCCTAAAAATTCCATTCCCGGATAGACATAGTCACAACCGTAATAAAAGGTTGTTCCATTGAATGTGAAGGTGTACTGACCTTTGGTTGAGTTGCCTCCGTTGCCTCCGCTGTTCGGGCCGTCATCGTCGTCGCCACAGCTGGTGAGAGCAAATGACATTGTGGCGAAGAGTGCCACCATGAAGAGTTTGAGATACTTTGCCATGATTTTTAGAATTTATAGGTTACACCGATATTGATGGGCAGACGATTGAAGTCTTTGATATATTGATACTTTATTTCAGCACCCACCGACAGCTTGTCGTTGAGGGCATATTCAGCTCCAACACCTACATTGAAGAAAAACTTGCTTGCCGATGAACTTCCACTTTCCTCGCTTTCAAAGTTTGATGAGCGGCTCCAGTCGTAACTGTAATCATAGTCATAATCTCCGCCGGAGACACCGCCGCCCAAATGAGCGTAGCCAAGACCCACGAGGGGATACACGTTGAATTTTTCGCCGAGGTTGAAGATGTAGTGGGCGTTGACACCAAGTGTCATCACATCCATTCCTTTGTTTTTGAACCCATAGTCGAAAGCGGCCTCAAGGCGAATGGGGTTGGTTACATTGTATTGGAATTTGGCTCCAATACCGAAGTTAGTTACAGATGCTCCACTTTCAAGGCAAGGAGCTACGCCTACGTTCAGTCCAGCAGCCATATCGCCTTTTTCCTGGGCTGATGCGCACAACCCGACAAGTGTCATGCACATTGCAACGAGATACTTTTTCATTTTGTTTTACTCGTGCATCTACGGCTCTACGATGCGGTTTTGATTGTGAATGATTGGAAGGCCCATGCAAAGAAAGCGGAGCCATTTTTCCCACTTACCTTATCGGAGTGGCCCAGGGATAGTCATAAATACAGATAAGTGAACCGCGACTCCACTTTGGCAGCATGTCATCGCGTGACGTGATATGCCATAAGCCAAAGAGAGCATCTTTCACCTTCATTCTGCATTTAATCGGCTTGAAATTTCCTAGGTTTCTCCAATAAGAATGAAGCGAAAACGCTTTCTATGTATGTGACTGTTCGGTTGTTAACAAAGTTAGCAATTATCTTTGAAAGATGCTCTCATTTTTCGGTATTCTGGTGATTCAGTGCGATGTGGTGACATCCGCACTGCAAAGATATGCATTGCTTTGCTTTCAGCGCG
>CAJUSN010000139.1 GCA_910589095.1 uncultured Muribaculaceae bacterium | reverse complement strand
TTTAACACCGCCAAGCCGTCTTTTAACACTTCAACCGCTTATTTACATTGACCCCTTAAATCTTGTGAGCGAAAAAGAGAACGGAACCGCTGAACAGATGAATGTGACGCCGGTGAGCGCGCCGGTGTTTGTGCTTTCAAAGCTGATTCCTTATTGGATAATAGGATTACTTGACCTTACGGTTGCAATGGCTATAGCGTGGGTGGTTTACGGATTGACGCCTGCAGGTAGTCTCGGAGCCATATTTTGCGCTGCGTTGCTGTTTGTTTTTGTAATGTCGGGGATAGGCATTGTGATAGCCAATGCATCCGAGCGAATGTCGCAGGCAATGTTTGTGATGCTGTTCGTTGTCCTGGTATTCGTTTTGATGAGCGGATTGCTCACCCCCATTTCCTCCATGCCTTTATGGGCGCAACGTTTGGCCGCGTTTCTGCCTCCGCGCTATTTCATAGAAATCATGCGATGTATTTACTTGAAAGCAACTCCCATGGGTGCCATGGCTTGGCATTATGTAGCGTTAGGCATCTTTGCCGTATGCGCGGTTGGTTTTGCGGCGCTAACTTATCGCAAGCAGCGATAGAGATTTCTGATTGACCGCGGTTTAGAAGTCAAAGAGAATGAGGGCTGAGATGTAGGCTCCGGAGTTACGGAGAGATGCATCGGCAGGTAGCAGCGATGAAGAGTGGATGGAGTTGGTTAGGGCCAAGCGATAGCCAACCGTAAGTTGCAGTATGTTGGCGGCATCGAAGCCCACTCCGAAATCCCATGACGGTTGAAGGCGATGCTGACTTATAAGTCCGGCGTTGTGGTGCTTGCCGTCAAGGTTTATTGCGAGCGAAGGACCGGTCACGAGCATCGGGGCAAACAGATTGCCCGTCGCAGGGAGCCAGAATTTATATTTGGCATGGAGAGGAATGTCAATGAAGTTGCGTCCGAAGCAGAGGGGTGCTTCCTCCGGCGCAGTACGCAGGCGTGTGTTTCGTCGGTCGTAAAGGATGGAAAGGTCAAATGCGGCCCCGCAGCGTGGGAGTTGGTATTCGAGTGTCAATCCACCTCGGAATGCCGTCCGGTTCACCATGGAGGCATCGGGAGCGTTCGAGATGCTTGCAGTGGCAAGCGATCCCCCAAGATTGAAGCCGTAACGCAATTGGGCGGATGCAATGAAACTTAACGAGGATATGAGGATGAGGCTAAGAATAAGACGAGGGCGGATTTTCATACGGATTTTTTCATTTTGTGGCAAATATACTCTCTTTATTCTTATTTTCAAAATGGATGAACGCAAAAGCGAACGAAGTGGGCAGGCGAGGCGTTAATGTTAAAATGAAGATTTATTAATGTAAAAACCGATAATAAAATGGGATACAGCGATGAAAACAGCGCGAATGTGCCGGTAAAGCGCGACGCGGGCCGCGGCAAGGTTGCAGCGGGTGTGATTATATTTATTCTTGGCGTTATAGCCGGGGTGGTGGGCCTTTGCGTGGCCGTGAAGTTTATCTTTTTCCTTGGGCTGGCGGTGGCGGTGGTGGCTGCTGTGGCGTTGGTTATAGGAATCATCACGGTGAGGAACCGCTACGATGGCAACGATTGAGACTCCTTTTCCGGTTTAATCCATTGCAAGTGCATTCCTCGAGAATGCTGCGCATGGTTCGTATCTCACGGCGGATGTGTGAGTCAACTATGATTCCGCATGTTAGGCCGACAATACCTCCAATCACTCCACCTATGGACATGGATTGACTGTAATGGGCGAAAGTGAAAATCATATAAGATATCAGAGGCAGGCATAGGCAGGCACCTATGGTTTTGGCTATTATCCGGCTGCGCTGAAGTTTGCACACGGCCTGCAGCGCTTCAATAACGCTCATTCGGGAGAAGTCGATGGCGTGCGCCAGGTTGAGTATCCAATTGTTGAGGATACTCATTACGGCAAAGTACAGCGCCATGACAATACACATCCATACAGGGAAAACCGGAATCCGTAGGAATAACAATGACAGAGGTATCCAGAGCACGCTGACGATGAGAAGTCGGCGATAGATTCTGACGATTTTGCCGGGAGCTGAAACAAGGCGTGTTTCGCTGCGCTGCGGTGATTCATTCATGCTGCGGAAATCCGTTGCGGCAGGAGCGTTCAGGCTTTGCCACTGAGACTTTAGGTTTTCAAAATCGCTGTTCATATATGGAATTGAGTTTTGTAGGAGGTGATTATTTTGAGGTGGAGATAAATGCGGATCATTCGGATGCAGCGGATTGGGCGAGGCGTTGCTTTGCGCGGTGAAGGCGTGACGCCACATTGGTTCGTGAGATACCTACCACGGCCGATATTTCATCATAGCTATGTTCATCAAGCCAAAGCATCACAATGGCCTTGTCGATGGGCCCGAGTTGACCGATAAGTTTGTACATCAGGCGCAGTTTCTCAGCGTGCTCGTTGTCATCGGCGGCTATATTGTAAGCTTTGTCGTCAAGGCGCCCAACGGCGGAGTGTTTGCCATGTCGGCGAAAGAAGGTGATACATGTGTTGAGTGCAATCCGGTAGATCCAGGTGGAGAGTTTTGAACGTCCAGAGAACGATTCCATACCGCTCCACACGTTTGCAAGCACTTCCTGATGGAGATCCTGCAGATGCTGTGAATCCTCGGCATACATATAGCACACCTTATATATCAGCGGGTCATATTCATGCATAAGCTGCGTGAATTTATCGTGGAGTCCGGATGTTGAATCGTTACGTGACATTCAAGATTACTTACTTTCATATATGACTCGCCCCGGAGCAAAAAATTGCACCCGGGGCGAAAAAATTTTTAGAGTATGTTTATTTTTGTTAGAAGAGATATGCTGCAGTAACGGTCCAGTATCGGTTGTGGCCGTCAATGTTTGATGTACCGGTGGCACCGATGGTTTTCAGCGCTTTGGTCATGCCTATGCTGTAGCTTGCGGTGAGCTGCACATGTTTGACGAGTTCGGCACCGAAACCGAAATTCCATGAAGTGTCGAATTTTTTGTTGGTCCAAGCCTCTCCGGCCGATTTAGCACTGGTAAGGAATGAGAATGTAGGACCTGTGAGCAGATAGGGGCGCACAATGTTGTTGATGAGCGGTACGTTGATTTTCCATTTCAAGTTGAGGGGAATGTCGATGTAGTCGCGGTTGTCCTTGGTGAGATTGTTGTTTTCAAGCCATTGTGAGTTGCGGCGAACATACATTGCGGATAGGTCAAATCCCAGACCGACCACAGGCACGGTAAATTCCATCATTGCACCGGCAGTGAATCCGGCACGGTTGTCGGCATCAAAGGCTTCGGAGTTGAAGTGGAGCGAGTTGATGGCCACACCGGCCTTGAGACCGAAGCGGAACTGTGCGCTGGCAGTGAATGCAGAGGCTACGGATGCAATGATCAGAGCCATTACGATTGTAATTCTTTTCATCGTTAGGTGAGTTTTGGTTATTATTGATTTTATGATTGGTTATTGTTATTTTCCAACATTTCAAGAAATTCATTCTCATTGATGATCGGTATGCCGAGTTTTGACGCCTTCTCAAGTTTGGCCGGTCCCATGTTGTCGCCGGCTAATATGAAGTCGGTTTTCTTGGAGATGGAGCCGGTGTTTTTCCCACCGTTGTCCTCTATGATTTTCTTGTATTCATCGCGTGAATGGCGGGCGAATGTACCCGATATTACAACGGTCTTGCCGGCCAGCCGTGTGGAAGTGTTTGCCGCATCGCTTTCGGGAAGCTCCATCTGCAATCCATAGCCGCGTAAACGTTCTATGATTTGGCGGTTCACCGGTTCAGCAAAGAAAGAAACTATTGACTCGGCAATGCGTGGCCCAATATCGTCAATGGCGGTGAGCTGCTCGGCAGTCATAGCCATAAGAGTGTCAATTGATCGGGTGGCACGGGCAAGTTTTTTTGCTACTGTCTCTCCAACGAACGGGATGGAGAGCGCGTAGATAACTCGTTCGAATCCAACATTGAGAGAGTCTTTCAAACCTTGCAGAATGCGCTCGGCTGAGCGTTGTCCAAAGCCGGGGATGAGCATGAGGTCTGCTGCTGTGAGTGTGTAAAGGTCAGCAGCGTCATGAATAAGTCCGGCCTGGAAGAGATCAGCTACTGTTTCCTCACCAATGCCGTCGATGTTCATCATACGGCGACCCACGAAGTGCTCTACCCGTCCTGTTATCTGTGGGATGCAGCCATATTTATTGGGGCAAATCCATGCGGCTTCACCTTCGGCTCTGATGAGTTTTGTGCCACATGACGGACAGTTGTGGCAGAAGTGAATGGCAGGTGCGTCAGGTTCGCGTTGGCTGGTGTCAACACCGGTTATTTTCGGAATGATTTCACCGCCTTTTTCCACATATAGCATGTCAGATTCGTGGATGTCGAGCCCCTGCATGATGTCATCATTATGGAGCGATGCGCGTTTCACAATTGTTCCTGACAACAGCACCGGTTCAAGATTGGCAACGGGTGTGATTATGCCGGAGCGACCAACCTCGAATGAAACGAAACGCAATCGTGTAAGGGCTCTTTCGGCAGCGAATTTATATGCAATGGCCCAGCGGGGACTTTTTGCCGTAAAGCCAAGGTTGAGCTGTTGACGCAGGCTGTTGACCTTGAAAACGAGTCCGTCGGTGGCAACTGGCAATTCCTTTCGGGCACTGTCCCAATGTGATATATATTGGTCCACTTCCTCAATGGAATGGAGCTTGGTCATGGCATCCGAAACTTTGAACCCCCATGAGCGGGCCGCCATCATGTTATCGTAATGATTGTCGAAAGGCAGTTCGTCGCCCAAAAGATAGTAAAGATATGCATCGAGCCCTCGGCGCGCCACTTCGGCTGTGTTTTGCATCTTAAGTGTCCCGGATGCGGCGTTTCGTGGGTTGGCAAACAGAGGCTCCTCATTGAAGGCGCGTTCCTCGTTGAGCTTCTCGAACGCTTTCCAGGGTAGCACAATCTCTCCGCGAATTTCAAATCGCCGTGGCCAGCCGGTCCCTTGAAGGCGCAAGGGGATGCTTCGGATGGTTTTGACATTCTCAGTTACAACGTCGCCTTTTTCGCCGTCACCACGGGTCACGGCTCGTACCAGCCGTCCCTCCTCGTAGAGCAGGGAAATGGATGTCCCGTCAAACTTCAATTCGCCCACAATGGTCACTTCTTCACCCGGAAGCCCTTCACGGCAGCGTTGTACGAACTCATCAACTTCTGCCACGCTGTAGGTGTTTCCAAGCGAGAGCATGGGGCGTTCGTGGAGCACCTGCTCGAATCCTTTCAAGGCCAGATCGCTACCTACACGTTGGGTGGGGGAGAGGGGGTCGGCATACTCAGGATGCTCTTTCTCAAGGGCTTCAAGCTCTTTGAGCATGTGGTCGAAATCGTGGTCAGATATGGTGGGTGCATTGAGCACGTAGTAGTTGTGGTTGTGTCGGTTAAGGGCTTCGGTGAGCTCCTCTATGCGTTGCTTGACTGGGTCCATAATCCAAAAATTGCGAATATCAATAGCAAAAATACGGATTATTTCGCAGAAATCAGTAACTTTGCTAATTAAATAGCGGGCCTTGGCCCAAAAAATTTACATTGATTGAAAAAAATGCATAAGATAATGCTTATGATTGTCGGGGCCATGGCGGCGGCATGCTCGTCGGGCAATGCCACGGCAAGTCAGAGTACTGTAGCAAGTGCCACAGACAGTGCAGCTGCTGTTCAGCGACCGGCATTCAATGCCGACAGCGCATATTCCTACGTTGCAGCCCAGACTGCTTTCGGCCCGCGTGTGCCCGGCACAGCGGCTCATGAGGCGTGTGAGAGATTTATCATTGACAGGCTGAAACTTGCTAACGCCGATACGGTATGGACCCAGAAGGCTCAGGTCAAAGCTTTTGATGGAAAAAGTCTCCCGATGGTAAATATTCTTGCCGGTTTCAACTCCAACGCTAAGAAGCGCATTCTGCTGTTGGCTCATTATGATACTCGTCCATGGGCTGATAATGAAAGTGATGAGACACGTAAAAACACTCCTATCGATGGTGCTAATGACGGTGCGAGCGGTGTGGGTGTCATGTTGGAGATTGCGCGTGCCATCTCGGCTCAACAGCCTGGCGTGGGGATTGACATGCTCTTCACTGATGTGGAGGATTATGGAACAAATTCCGACGGCGGGGATGAGGATTCTTGGTGTCTGGGGACCCAGTACTGGGC
>CAJUSN010000138.1 GCA_910589095.1 uncultured Muribaculaceae bacterium | reverse complement strand
CCCTGATAATAGCCATGTTCCTCGGGGCGAAAGTCTTTAAATTCCATCCGGCAATCAATCTTGGATGTTGTGC
This sequence comes from uncultured Muribaculaceae bacterium, assembly GCA_910589095.1. GTDB lineage: Bacteria > Bacteroidota > Bacteroidia > Bacteroidales > Muribaculaceae > Paramuribaculum. The sequence continues at coordinate 6,167 of CAJUSN010000138.1, read as the reverse complement.
AGGCAGCCGTACAACCACTGCCTCACTCGGCGCCATAACCGCTGCTCTTGACAGCTCCGTGCCGGCCATGGGTTACACTATCACCTATGCCATCGGTAACACACTACTCATTCTGATGGGTGTGGCCATGGTGCTCCTGTTTGTTTAGATTTAATTTCATTTTAATTAACACATATAACCGAAATGAACCAGATTCCCTCCAATCCTGAAAACCGCGACTTTGAAAGGCGACTGTCGGAAATGAGTCCCTTTGAAATCAAAGGCACTTTGATTAGCCTCGCCGAAAAAGATGCGCAAAACTCCACTGCAACCTTCCTCAATGCCGGACGTGGCAATCCAAACTGGCTTCTCTCCTTCCCCCGCAAAGCCTTTTTCCTTCTTGGACAGTTTGCCGTAAGTGAGGCAGAGCGCTCACCCTATGATGCCTCGATAGGCATTGTGGCCTCGCCCACATCCGAAGGTGTGGCTAAACGCTTCGAGGCTTTCCTCGCCGCCAATAAGGACGCGACAGCAGCCAAAGTGCTCAATCATTTCTATACCCATGTGGTGAATGACCTTAAAGCCGATCCGGATGAATTCGTGTTCGAACTTGTTGACGGTATTCTTGGAGACCACTATCCAACACCTCCGCGAATCCTGAAATATACTGAGCAGATTGTACGCGAGTACCTGGCTTGGGCAATGGGTGGAGAAGGCGATGCAACACAGTTCGACCTGTTTGCAACTGAAGGCAGTACAGCCGGAATGTGCTACATTTTTGATTCGCTGCAACAGAATTTCCTGCTTAACCGAGGTGACCGTGTGGCACTTCTCACTCCTTGCTTCACCCCTTACATTGAAATTCCTCAACTTGAGCAGTTCGGCCTTGATGTGGTATATGTCTCGGCAAATAAAGTGGAGCGGGACGGTTACCATGACTGGCAATATCCTCCCGAGGAACTTGACAAACTTCGTGATCCATCCATCAAGGCCGTGTTTGTTACAAATCCATCCAACCCGCCAAGCTACACATTCTCACCCGATGCCCTGCAGCGAATTGTGGATATTGTGAAAACTGACAATCCCCGCCTGATGGTCATAACCGACGATGTATACGGCACTTTCATCAAGGATTTCAAGTCACTCATGTATGCAATTCCTTACAACACTTGCTGCCTCTACTCCTTCTCGAAATATTTTGGTGCCACCGGCTGGCGCGTAGCCGCTATGGCTTTCGCTCCGGACAATGTGTTTGATGCGCGTCTGCGTGAACTCGGCGAGGATACAAAAGCGGTTCTGCGCAAACGTTATGAGTCACTGGCACTTGACCCCGACAAGGTGAAATTCGTGGATCGCGTTGTGGCTGATAGCCGTCTCGTGGGTCTGAATCACACTGCAGGCCTTTCCACTCCTCAGCAAATACAGATGGCCCTTTTCTCAGCCTTTGCATATCTCCACCGGCAGGAACTGCAGCCCAAACTCATTGACATGATCCACACTCGTCTCAATGCTCTATGGGATGCAACCGGCTTCACACTCCTTCCCGATCCTTGTCGCGCAGGTTACTACAGTGAGATCGACCTTATGGTTTGGGCTAAGAAGTTCTATGGTGATGACTTCGCCAAGTATCTCAATGACAATTACGAACCTCTTGATTTCGTGATCCGATTGGCCAACGAAACAGCTGTGGTGCTTCTGAATGGCGATGGATTTGATGGCCCGAAATGGTCTGTGCGTGCATCACTTGCCAACCTTAATCGCGATGCGTATGTTAAGATCGGCAAGGCTATCCGCAGCATCCTTGAAGAGTATTATACAGCATATAAAAATGCTAGCGCCAAAAAATAGCAATGAAGTGATTTAAACTTTTTTCAAATGCAAGATTTATTAATATTTTGAGCAGATTTGTCTCCTTGATGAGGGAGTGATGCGGGCATCATGACCGAAGAAAGGGGGCGAAGATGCCAAAATACTAATGAAGATAGCGTTTGAAGAAAACATTCTTTAAGCTCTTTTTACTTTTCGGAAAAAGTTTAAATCACTTCAAGATTTCGTAATTAGATAGGCAATTCATTTTAAGCCAAGATCCGGAGTCAATTCCCGGTTCTTGGCTTTCTCATTTAGAGTATGCTTAAGAGAAAAATTTGCAGCAAAGATGAAAAATGCGTAACTTGCGCCATATTCATAAGACAGTTTCTATATGGCGAAACACAATGAACTTGGTGCCTGGGGTGAGCAGTTGGCGCGCGATTACATGATTGCGCAGGGGTATGCCGTAATGGAACAGAATGAGCACGTTGGACATAAAGAATTGGACATAGTGGCTGTTAAAGGAACGGTCATGGCATTTGTTGAGGTTAAGACCCGCGTAACCTCTCTTGAGGACGCGCTTGATGCCGTGGATACAAAAAAAATCAACCGCCTTGTGCGGGCGGCCGATTCGTTTTTGCAGAGATTTACAGCTCCGTATGAATACCGGTTTGATATAATAGCAATTGTAGGAACTCCCGAAACCGGGCATACCTTGACTCATCTGGAGGACGCTTTCTTTCCCCCTTTGTCCGGTTGCCGGTAGGGGGCCACATCTCCCACTATGTCAAAGCCTAATGCTCCGCTGCGCAGAGTCACATTATATTTGCGTCCCGAGCGGGTGCCTACATATTCCGATACATTAACACGTCGGGAAAAAGAACGGCCATCAGGAAGATTGAACCGTAGGTGATAAACGTTATGCTCACCTTTATAGACACGTCTGCGTCCAACGGTGCGGTATTCGTTTTCCCGAGTGGTGTATTTCGTGGTTGTGGCCACAACTGTTGTCGGTTCCTTTCCGGACGGCACCGCCATATTCACCCCCAGCAGCAGGCAGATTCCTACGGGAGCAGCAAATGCAATATATCCTGCAAATCCCGCTGCAACCATCCACTTTCCCCAGCCTTGGGTGTCCTTTAATCTCCTTACGGCGCGCTGTCCGAGTGGAAACAGCAATGCACATCCTAAAACACCTGCTGACGCCACGATCCATCCGCTCACCAATGTGATGTGGATGAATCCAAAAGCTGCTGTCCATGCAATGGCGCAGACAAGCGCGTAGAGCATGAACAGCAGTCGTCCTTTGGTTTGAGGTTTCATTGCCCCGGCTTATTCCGTGATACCGTCTTTGGCAGCACGCTGCTGCATCTTTTTGATGCGGGCGTCAAGGTCAGGGTGTGATGAGAAAAGCTGGCTCATCTTGCTGCTTTTCTGTGACGAGCCCTGAAGTTCTTTAAGTTTTGTGAATGACTTGGCCATGGCAAGCGGATTTTTGCCGTTGGATTTAAGGAAGTCATAGCCATAATCATCGGCCTGGCTTTCCTGTTTCTTAGAATAAGATGCGGACGCAAGTGATTCGCTAAGCGATCCGAGCTGCGAGTCGGTGAGCGCGGCTACCTTATTTGAAGTCGAGGCAACGGCATCTTTCAATGCTGATGTGAGAAGGGCCTGTTTGAATGCTTTTTTTGAATGGTGATGAGCCACATGTCCAATTTCGTGGCCAATTACACCGAGCAATTCATCATCATCCATAATGTCCATAAGAGCAGCGAAAACGCGTACGCTTCCGTCAGCGCATGCGAATGCATTAACATCAACAACATTGTACACCTTGAAATTCAAAGGAATCCCTTCAACGGATGTGAGACCTTCGGTGAGCTTTTTAAGGCGAACGGTGTAAGGGTCATTGTCAGGAAGTACCGGATTGTTCTTGTCCATCCAGTCGATGTATTCCTTTACATAGGCGCTCATCTGATCATCGGTCAGAGTGAGAGCTTCTACTGTTTTTCCCAAACCCTTTGTGGCTTTTGAAAGATTGAACTGTGCCTGCATGGCTCCCGCTCCGGCGAGCAGCAGGGTAACGGCTAAAAGAAATCTTTTAATCATAAGTTAATCGTCAAAAAAATGTTAGAGCTTATTTTATATGTAATGTGATTTGATCGGTTGAAAATATCTTTAGATCTTAAAAGGTTATAATGCGGATGCAAAATTAGTAAAAAGCGAGCGCGAAACCAAACGTTGTCGCGGTCATTGGGCAGGGGAGATAGCCCGCATGATTTCATCGCAGGCTGTAGCGGCCGACAGCCAACACACGTCAGGATCCCGTTTTAGCCACGTTATCTGCTTTTTGGCATAGACCCGGGTGTTTTTTGCAATGCGTGCAATGGCGGTGTCGCGGTCCATAAGTCCATCCATCATGGCAAATAGTTCTTTGTAGCCAACGGTATTGAGGGAGTTCAAGTGGCGCAGGGGTAGCACCCGTAGGGCCTCCTCTTCCAATCCGGCTTCAATCATGAGGTCAACCCTGCGGTTGATTCGCTCGAAAAGGATTTCACGCGGCATCTCTATGGCATATTTCAAAATTTTGAACGGGCGCGGTTTAACCGCTCCGGTGCGCAATGATGAATATGGCTGCCCTGCTTGGAGGGTTATTTCTATTGCGTGGATCATCCGTTTGTGATTGCACTTGTCGACAATCGCGTAATAATCCGGGTCAAATTCCTGTAATTTTTCACGCACGGCATCAATGCCTCCTTGCTCATAGATGTTATAAGCCGTACGGCGCACATCCTCCGATATTGTAGGAAGCAAATCAATACCTCGCGTAACTGCATCGACATACATCATGGAGCCACCGCACATTATAGCATAGTCATCCGTCTTGAACAGAGTCTCGAGCAGTTTCAAGGCATCCTCCTCATATTGGGCCGCGCTGTAGTAGCTGTCAAGGTCCAATGTGGCAATGAAATGATGAGGGGCAGCCGACAATTGCTCGGGAGTAGGGGGGGCCGTGCCTATGGGAAGTCCGCGATAAATCTGGCGGGAATCGGCCGAGAGTATATGGCAACCGAGCCTGCCGGCCAGTTGCAAGGCCAAATCAGTCTTGCCTGAACCCGTAGGCCCGGTGATAACTATAAGTGTCTTCACGCTGGAATGTTAGCGGTTGGCCACAATGCGGGCAATCTCTACAATTACTTGCGAAGCCTTCTCCATCGAGGGGATAGGCACAAATTCATAACGACCGTGGAAGTTGAGGCCACCGGCGAAAATATTGGGGCAGGGGAGGCCCTTGAAAGAGAGTTGCGCTCCGTCGGTACCGCCACGGATTGGAACCACCTTAGGTTCTACATCGGCCTGCTTCATTGCTTCGATAGCGATGTCAATGATATGTTTCACAGGCTCTATTTTCTCGCGCATGTTATAGTATTGGTCGGAAATTTCAAGAGAGGCCACCCCGGGGAACTCATTATTGACTTTGCGGGTAAGGTGCTCAAGTTCCTTTTTGCGACGTTCGAAGCGGTCGCGATCATGGTCGCGGATAATGTAGGTAAGAGTGGTTTTTTCCACTGTGCCTTCAATTCCCACCAGGTGATAGAAGCCTTCATATCCCTCTGTGTGCTCGGGTGTTTCCCAGCGCGGGAGCATGATGGCAAACTGGTTGGCAATGCGGATGGAATTGATCATTTTATGCTTGGCGTAGCCGGGGTGCACGTTGCGTCCGGTGAATGTTACGCGGGCCACAGCAGCATTGAAGTTCTCATATTCAAGTTCACCTATCTCACCGCCATCCATGGTGTAAGCCCAGTCGGCGCCAAAGCGTTCGACATCGAATTTATGGGCACCTTTACCAATTTCTTCGTCAGGATTGAATGCTATACGGATGGGACCATGTTTGATTTCAGGATGCTTCATAAGATAATCCACAGCCGTGATTATTTCAGCTATGCCCGCTTTGTCATCGGCGCCGAGCAGTGTATTACCATCGGTCACGATGAGATCCTGGCCCACGTAATGCAGCAGTTCGGGGAACTCCTCGGGCGAGAGAATAATGTTCTTTTCCGCATTAAGTACAATTGGGTTGCCGTCGTAGTTCTGAACAATACGGGGGGTGACGTGGCGTCCGCTCATATCGGGCGACGTGTCAAGGTGAGCGATGAAACCAACGGTGGGAACACCGGAGGCATCCGTATTTGCCGGGAGGGTGGCCATGAGATAGCCGTTGTCGTCAAGTGAAATGTCTTGAAGCCCCATAGCCTTCAGCTCTTTTTCAAGGTGTTGGGCAAATATCATCTGACCCGGTGTGGAGGGGGTGAGATTGGTGAGTTCGTCGCTTTGGGTGTCGAACTTCACATAGTCGAGAAAGCGGTCAACAACAG
>CAJUSN010000137.1 GCA_910589095.1 uncultured Muribaculaceae bacterium | reverse complement strand
TGTTTTCAGTACCTGCCATTGTTTCATAACGCAAATGTACGTATTTTTGCAATACATTTTAACAACCGCCTATTTACATTGACCCATTTTTACCAATGGCGGCGAGGATGAGAACGCCAGAAGCGGAACATCTCCATGCATATAGGCTCACGTATTCGCGAAGCACTCATGCAGAAGTCGCGCCGACACACGGTTGGGGTGAAGGTCCATACACCATTACTTTCTCGGGTATGAACAGCATGACACTTACATGTAGCCTCATGGACAAGTACGGACAAAAGCTCGTGCTTATCCGTCAGTAATCCCATACTCTAACAGTACGCTGCCGGAGGAACCGGCCAGATGCAGCAACCCCACCACGCATTCTGAGCATGGTGGGGTTGTGTGAGTTCAGGGTTGTCCTTATTCGCCCAGAATGGTGGAAAGGGGAATGGCGTTGAACCAGAAACGGTAGCCCTGGCTATGGTGTGCGTCCACATCATGCACGCCCTCCTCATTGACTATTGCAATGGTTTTTCCATCGGGCAGGAGTGTCATGGTGGAGTAAGCCGCGGGGCCTTGCATCACCTGGTAGCTGCGGGGCCATGTGCGCCCTTCATCATAGCTGGCATAGATGGTGATGTTGCTGCGCCAGGGGCCTGCGGGAAGCGAGTGGAGCAGGATATCCTTACCCTTGTACTTCACCGGGATAATGTCGCCGTTACACTTGATATCTTTCAAGTCGTTGTAGCCCTCGGTCATTTCAGTCCATGTTACGCCCTTGTCCTTGGATATGGAGAACTTGCGGGTGTCGTGGAAGCGTGCACGGATGCTGCAGAGGAGGTCGCCGTTGGGGAGCTCCACAATCTTTGACTCATCGCCATCGAGTGTGATTGGAGTTGATGATACTTTCCATGTTTTGCCGCCGTTGTCGGAATAGATCGCATAACAGGGGAACGGATCCACGCCCTCCTTGCGGGTTACCAATACAAACATGATGCGGCCGTTTTTCAATTGCAGTGCGCGTCCGGAAGTGGCGAAAGCAGCGGTGAGCTTGATGGGTTGCTTACCGTTAGGGTCGGTGGTGAATATCTGGTCGGATATGTCGACCGGCTTTTCCCATGTGAGTCCGCCGTCATGACTGCGCGACACACTTGTGTGGCTGGGTGATTTATCCCAAAGCCCGTTGCCATGTGACGAAATCACTATCAAGTCGCCCGTGCGGCGGTCATACACCAGAGCAGGATCGCCATAGCCTCCGTTTTCGTCATGCTCGGCCACTGTGATGTAGGGGCCCCATGTGCGGCCTCCGTCGGTGCTTCGACGTGCCACCACGTCGATTTTGCCGGGAAGGTCGTTGAGTGTTTCAATGCGTTTGTCGCCAACCACGATAATTGAACCGTCGGGTAATGTGGTGATGGCCGGGATACGGTAGAATTTCGAATCATAGTCACCCTTGTTCATTACAAGTGAGCGCATGATGTCGCCGTCGGTGTAGCTCACCGGAGTTTGCGCCGTGGAAGTAAGCGAGGCGCACAATGATGCCAGACCGATGGCCGGGATAGTGATGAGACGTGTCAGTTTCATGGTTGGTGATTGATATTTGTTGAATAGTTTATTAATCATTGATTGGAAAAACCTGTTATTTGGCAAAGTTACGCCAAAACACCGTATATTGCAAGACCTCAGGCAATGATTTGAGATTAGGGGAATTCTTAATATAGGTTAAATGCGTGAAATTCGTACATAATAGACTCGGATTCACCTGCAAAGCAATTTTAGGTGGCCTTTTGCTGTTGCATAATATATTGGTAAATATGTAAATTTGTTGCCGTATAAGCGACGGATTCCCCGTTCGGAGAAAACATAACCAATCAACATTAAAATGAAAAAAATTCTACTTGCGCTTTCGCTTGTTGCGTGTGCTGTGCCTGTGTGTGGAGCATCGCAGCTCAAACTTGTGTTTGAGAGTTCAGATGGATCCCAACATGCCTATGATGCCCAAAATCTTGTGATGACCGCCTCGTCAGGGATGCTCAACGTGTCAAATGATGCTGTGTCGGAGTCACTCCCGCTTCAGGGACTTTCAAAAATGTATTTTTCCGATGCGTTCTCGTCGGTTGAATCCATCGGTGCAGACTTTGCTTCCGCTCCCGTGAGCGTTGTCTCGCTCTCAGGCGTCAATCTCGGGTCATTCACCTCTCTTTCGGAAGCGGCTTCTCAGCTTGCTCCGGGCTATTATATATTTACATCCGGTAACATTTCACGTAAAGTTTGCATCCAATGAAGCAGTATATGATGACACTCGGGGTATTCGCGCTCTGTGCTTGCGCAGCCTCCGCTACAACCCTTAACATTCAGGTTGGAAACGTGACCTATGCCGTGGATGCATCCACGGCCGGGGATATGCTCTATGATTCAGGCACGCTGCTCACTGTGCTTGGCAAGCAGCTCTCTATTGAATCGATCAACCGCATGTATGTGGATGAATCCACGGTTGATCCCTCCACAGTGACAATCGAGTATGCTGACACGCAGGCTACTGTGACTATTCCCGGGGCGTTGGCGCGCTATGTGGATGCTTCCATAGATGGAGCGCATGTGAGCATTGTACAGAGTGCCGATGTAAGCGACAGCACATGTGGTGAAATCACCTATTGCCTCGCCGGTTCATCGGCCGACGGCGGTTTCAGTCTCGAAGGTTCCTACAAGGCAACTCTTGAAATGCGCGGACTGAATCTCACCAATTGTTCCGGTGCCCCTCTCGATATTCAAAACGGTAAGCGAATAGAGCTCTCCGTGAAGTCAGGAACGGAGAATTTCCTCGCCGACACTGACGCCAGTTCGGCAAAGGGATGTCTGGTTTGCAAAGGTCACCTTGAACTTAAAGGCAAGGGGGCTCTCACCATTTCGGGACATGCAGCTCACGCACTGTATGCAAAGGAGTATATCGAGATGAAAAACCTCACTTTAACGGTGGATTCGGCCGTGAAAGATGGTGTGAATTGCAACCAATATTTCAGCATGGAGAGCGGGACACTCACAATATCCGGCGTGGGCGATGACGGTGTGCAGGTGTCATTCAAGGATGATACCGACCGCGAAGCCGAGGATACCGGTTCAATTATCATTTCCGGTGGCACGATTGACGTTACATCCACTGCCACCGCATGCAAAGCTCTCAAAGCCGATGGCGATGTGTCCATTTCCGGTGGCAAGGTCACTGCAAAGGCAGAAGGCGGTGGCATGTGGGACGCCGATAAGGCGAAAACAAAAGCGGCAAGCTGTATAGGGGCCGACGGCGACATAACCATTGCCGGGGGTGAACTTGACCTTACCGCTACTGCGGGCGGAGGCAAGGGAATCAGCGCCGACGGGGTGGTAAATATCTCGGGAGGCGACATCAAAATCTTGACCTCCGGTGGGATATATGCCTATGTGAATGGTCGCGAATATGATAACTATACCGGCAATACGGATAATCTCGACAGCGATCTTAAATCCTCTCCCAAAGGGATCAAGGCCGATACGGAAGTTGTCATTTCAGGAGGCAACATTAACATTGTGACAACAGGCAACGGTGGTGAGGGTATAGAGAGCAAAGGTGTCCTCACCATTGAGGACGGCACAATAAGCGTACGCTCTGTGGATGATTGCATAAATTCCTCGAGCCACATGTACATCAAGGGCGGAGACGTCACAGTGATTGCAACTGGCAACGATGGTCTCGATTCCAATGGAAACCTGTACATATCTGGGGGAACGGTTCGCGCCTTCGGAGCGTCGGCGCCTGAATGTGGCCTCGACGCCAACGAGGAGAGCGGCTATTCGGTTGTGTTCACGGGTGGTATACTCCTTGCAGTGGGGGGCAGCAATTCCTATCCCTCCACCTCCGCCTCGACGCAAGCCTATATTTCCGGTAGCGGAAGTGTCGCTGCCGGCTCAACCATCTCGCTCAGTGATGCATCCGGCACATTGGTTACCTTTACTGTCCCCGAGGACTACAAATCGTCATCGTCCGGTTCCACAGGCGGTTGGGGTGGCGGTCGTCCGGGACAGGGCGGCGGTTCTTCCAATATCCTCATCAGCTGCCCGGGGATTGCTTCCGGCAGCAGCTACACACTCACCAACGGAACATCCACCTCGTCGGTGACAGCCCGTCTGACCGGAGGTTCATCCGGACGTCCGTTCTGACCTTGAATATATCATTCATAGCAGTTGCGGCGAATACTCTTAGGAGCATTCGCCGCAACTTGTATGTTGTCCGTCGGTTAAACCAGGGATGGATTAGCAGTTGTGGGGGGCGCGTTTCACCGTGTCGACACCCTGGATTGCCGCAATCTGATGCATGATCGATTGCAGTTCATTGAAAGAGTGAACGCCGAGTTTGATGGTGCAGGTGACTATGAAGTCGCGTGTTTCGGTGTTGAACGAGTCCATTGAAAGACCTAATTGGTTGGAAATGCAATTCACGAGGTCGATGAACAGGTGGAAGCGGTCCACGGCCGTCACAACTATTGTCTCGGGATAGAGCGTTGCGTCAGGTTCATAGTCAACTGACACAATGTTGTCGCCCCATTGCGATGCAAGACGAATGGCCGTTGGACAGTCGCGCTTGTGCACCGTGACTTCTCCGGTCACGGGATCGCTGAATCCAACCACCTCTTCGCCAGGTATGGGGTTGCAGCAGCTGCAGCGGGTGAAGTCATGGCGCGGCCGCGATTCAAGATAGTCCGAGATGCATTGTTTTGCCTTATATGTCACGCAGCTGTCGAGCCAGTCAGGCGAAGGCTCGGCCTGGGGATCGGTGAACACCTCCACCACGTCGCCTCGATGCAGGCGGTCTTTCACCGATGCAAGGAAATTGTTGATGCGGGCATAGCGAGCGTGGCGCCCCGTTTCGGGTGAAATCTCGTAAGCAAAATCAAGCACGGTGGCTTTCTGCGGCATCACCACAGGCTGGCCGGTGGTGGTGAAGGTCATTATATCGTCGTTGTAGAACGTGGTCACAATCTTGTCGATAAACTCTGTGCCTGTGTCGGGTTGGTTCACCACGTCGCGGAGCACCAGGCGGAATTTTTCAATCCACCGCTGGATGTTGTCCTCCGTCCGGTCGGCAACACACCCAAGCCGAGAATCTATGATCATGCGCTCCGAGCTGATGTGCACCTCCTGCCATCGACCGAAGTCGGCAAGCAGCTTCACATGGAAGCTCTGGTAGCCGTTCTCCTTCGGCGAGTCTATATAGTTGGTGATGCCCCCGGGTTTTTCCTTGAAATGTGAGGTGAGGATGGAATATATTTTCAGCACCATATCTTTCTCCTCTTCAGGCGTGGCCCCCGGTAGCGAGAACACCACATCGGTGAAGTGGCGATACTTAAGGTGATTGAAGTCATCACCGAATTTGGCCATCTTGCGCCACACACTGTAGGGCGCCCTGTATTCAACCCTCACATCAGTCTCGATACCTTGCGCCAGCAATGTGTTTTTCAGCTGGCTGCAGAAGCGAGCCAAACGTTCACGCTGCATCTCCTCATCCTTGCGTATCAGCGAGTCCAGCTCGGCATACTCATGCGGGCAGCGGAACTTGAAGCTCAGATTCTCCAGTTCGGTCTTCACATGGTAAAGGCCGAGGCGGTTGGCCAAAGGGGCATAGAAATAGTCCGTTTCGCCGGCAATCTTCATCTGCTTGTCGGGACGCATTGATGAAAGGGTGCGCATGTTGTGCAGGCGGTCGGCTAGCTTTATGAGCATCGCCCGGATGTCGTACTGGAACGAGTCAAGCATCTGACGGAAATTGTCAACCTGCTTTGTTGAGCGGTACTTGTCAGCTTTCCGTTTTGTCACCACCTTTACCAGAAAAGCCACATCGGGACCAAACAAGCGGTCTATGTCCTCGATGGTGTAGTCAGTGTCCTCCACCACATCATGCAGGAAAGCCGCCATAACGGGATTTGCATCGAGCATCAGCTCCTCGGCTGCAATGGTGGCCACGGCTATGGGATGCAGAATGTAGGGCTCGCCTGTCTTGCGCTTCTGCGAGGAATGGGCCTCGCGTGCCAGCTCGAAAGCAGCGCGTATGCGCTCCAATTGTTCGGGTGTGGTGCGTGGGGCCATGACGTCAAACACATGTTGCGCCCGCTCATTGATGATAGCTGTGTAGTCTTTGTCCATTGCTGAGGTGTTGAGGTTTAAGTGTTGCAAATAAATGAGCTGAGATGTTCAGTGGCATTCGCCGTCGATATTTATTTCGTCGGCTTTTCCGCGACTTTCGCCAAGTCTGATAGGTCACGATGCGCGCATCGCTCCCAAATCAACTTGCGAAATCCACCCGAAATAAACAG
>CAJUSN010000136.1 GCA_910589095.1 uncultured Muribaculaceae bacterium | reverse complement strand
GTTGAAAAGCTCCTGAAAAGCATTGATTGAAACGTCCGTTCGATTCAAGCGATTACCTAATAAACAACGCGAATAAACCTCAAGAAAAGGATTAATTGAATCCTTTGGATAAGCGTTATACAGCGAATCAAGCCTAAACCAATCGGAATTATTCATTGCATCGGCTATACGTTCGTCATAAGAGCGAGCAGACGCAGACAAACATAAAAATGCAGAAATTAGGATAAAAAGCTGTTTCATCGGGATATAATTTAAGCAAAAGTAGGAAAAAGCATCGATTAAAGCAAATAAAAGGCCGGAGATGTGATTTTTCAAGGAATGGCTGTTGACAATTGTGAAGGAGCCACGCCAGTGATGGCCGACCATGTTGATAAATGGATGAGAGTATGTTCCTACCTGAATCCGTGGCAAAAATTATTCTTAATGGTTTTGAGTAATATGCAGCAATATCGTCAAAATCTCATATGTCAAGGTCGGTCCCGGCGGTATGTGCCTCCAACTCTAAACTTGACGTTCTACAGTAAATCGTTTTTAAATAGAATGGAGCTGCATAAAGGCCATTAGAAAACATTACATGTGTGGAAGGCGTTAATATGGATAATAGAATTAACTCCTTTTACGTCAGAGAACATGAAAAAGAAAATATTTGCCGTAGCTGCCGCAGCGCTCGCAATCTTTGCAGGCTCAGGGATGAAGGCTGATGCCTGTTCCAGAATACTTTATGTGGGCAATGACAATTTGCGCATAGTAGGTCGCTCGCTCGATTGGAAAACCCCCATTCCAACGAATCTCTATGTATATCCCAGAGGAATAGCGAAAGTGGGCAGTGATGCCCCGGGGGCCATAAAGTGGACCTCGAAATATGGAGCCGTTTATGCTGTGAGCTATGACAGCGGCATCACCGAGGGGATGAACGAAAAGGGACTATCAGTCAACGGCCTGTTCTGCAAGGGAACAGTGTATGTGAATGACCGCACTCAGGGACGGCCGCCTATGTCAATGGCTATGTTCGTGGCTTGGATGCTTGACCTGAACGCCACTACTCCCGAACTTGTGGCTCAGCTGAAAGATCAGAACTTCTCGATTTCGGGCGCCACATTCGACGGTGGCACAGTGTCAACCCTGCATTGGGGCGTTACGGACGCCGAAGGCCGCAGCGCAATTTTTGAATTCAAAGATGGCGACCTGGTCATTCACGAGGGTCAGGACATGCTGGCGCTTACAAATGATCCGCAATATCCACAGATGACGGCTATCAACGACTATTGGACAGCCGTTGGGGGAACCAACATGCTTCCCGGCACAGTAAGAAGCGCCGACAGATTCGTGAGAGGCGACTTCTTTGCCAAGCATGTGGCCAAAACAGGTGACACAAAAGAGGGTCTGGCCATAATACGCAGTATCTTGATGAACGTTTCGGTTCCGTACCACTATGCCATAGAAACTGAGCCTAACGTATCAATGACACAATGGCGTTCGTTCTCCAATCTGCGCGACAAACTGTACTATTTCGATATGGCAACGAGCGAAGGAATTTATTACGTGGACCTCAAGAAATGCGACTTGCGTAAGGGAGCCCCGATACTTAAATTCAACACGTCCAAACACACGTCGGTGTGTGGCGATGTAACCAAGCTGTTTGAGAAAAATCCTGGATTTGTACCCATGTATTGATGGCCGATTGGAGGTAAATGCGTAACTTTGCACTAACATTTACCATTGTCCATGCCGGATAAACTCAAGTATATCGTCATAACGTTATTAGCAATGTTGTGCTTTTCAGCGGCTAAGGCCGCAGAAGAGTGCAACATTGCCGATTCTATACCCCACGTTGTCCGGCAAAGCGTAACTATACCCATTGATTCAACTATAATGGAGCCCAATGACTCCATTCTTGTGGCCGATTCAATTGCGTTTGCCAACAAACCTTGGTACAAGCAGCTGTATGACACAGGATTCATGCTTCACGACAAACGCATAAAATATCCGCGCTTCGCCCGATTCTTGCTGCGTATATATGATTGGGGCGACAAAACGTTCAACTCCTACCGTCCGGAATACGTGCAAGCCACAGGCAAGAATTGGAAAGTGACAGGGCGCAGCTACAACTGGATGGAAAGCTATATGATGCTCTTCTCAGAAAAGTCGAGCGACATATTGCATATCAATTCCGATCTTTATACCGACGTGGGCCTCTACATAAGCTTCATGGCAGTAAGTGCAGGCTACACGGCCAAAACCTCCGATATTTTCGGAGGGAAAAAGAACAACCGCAGCAACTTCAACTTCAATTTCACCTGCTCGAGAATCTTCGCCAATCTCGACATCACCTCCACCAAGGGAAACACCCACATAACTCGCTTCGGTGATTACAAAGGTGATCTACTCCCCTACGACTTCGACGCCATAGATCATAAAAACGTGTCGGCCGAAGCTTTCTATATCTTCAACTTTGGAAGGTATTCGCATGCAGCCGCATTCTGCTTTTCAAAGTATCAGCTTAAAAGCGCCGGTAGTTGGCTCCTCGGAATTTCCTACAGCCACCAGAACATAAACTTCAACTTCTCATCATTGCCGCAGGAAATGAAGGATTACTTACCGGTGTTGGGAATGAACTACAAATATCGCTACACCGACTACGGCATTTGTGGAGGTTATGCCTATAACTGGGCTATCCGTCCCCAAAAATGGTTACTGAACGTCACAGTATTTCCATCGGCCGGTTATCGCCGGTTTTTCCACGACTCCACCGATGATGAGCGGAGCATGTTTGCGACCAGCGCCCACGCCAGGCTGTCAGTTGTTTACAACCACAAAGCCTTGTTTGCTTCCCTCATGGGTAGATTTGACGGAAACTTATATTTCACGAAACGCTACACGTTTTTTAATTCCATCGAATCGCTTTCGCTCGTTGTGGGCGCGCGTTTCTAATTAGGATTAGTAAAGGTGGAACATACGCTCCATCGGACACCACTTTTCCGATGAACTCTGCCCAGGCAGAGCAGCTTGAAAACGCGCCACGGTATTCTCCCACTCTTGTTGACGCGGAAGCCTTGACAACCTCTCCATTGAAACATTCCAATCAAAATCGGCAGGAACTTCAAGGATCATCACAAGTCTAGTCCCACATATGTAGATCTCCATTTCAAGGATTCCAACCTCGCGAATACCATTAATTATTTCCTGCCATATATATTCACGAGAATGAAGGCGTCGATATTCCGCTATGAGTTCAGGATTGTCACGCAGAGACAGGAACTGCACCACACGCCGCGTTGATCCTTGAAATTTCTTAACGGGATATATTTTGTTAAATGATTCGTCCATGTTCACAATGCAATTTTAATGATTTAGCACTGCAAAAGTACTTAAAAAGTGGAGTATAGCCATCGGTAAAGGTAAAAAACAATAAGGCCGGAATGGAAAAACAGTGCAATAAAATTTAAAAAACATGTTGTAGAACATATTACCAAAATGCACGTGATTGAGATTTTATTACTATTTTGCGGACGATTTCCGAAGCGAAAAGCGCCGGAAACGCAATGAACTCAAAATAATTCACGTAAACATCTGATAGCATGAAAGTTTATCAAACCAACGAGATTAAGAACATAGCCTTGCTCGGCAGCAAAGGCTCGGGTAAAACCACACTCGCTGAAGCTATGCTCTACGAGTGTGGAGTTATAAAACGTCGCGGCACTGTTAACGGCAAA
The DNA here is from genome assembly GCA_910589095.1 of uncultured Muribaculaceae bacterium. Taxonomy (GTDB): domain Bacteria; phylum Bacteroidota; class Bacteroidia; order Bacteroidales; family Muribaculaceae; genus Paramuribaculum. The sequence continues at coordinate 2,630 of CAJUSN010000136.1, read as the reverse complement.
AACACCGTAAGTGACTATTTCCCCGTGGAAAAAGAATATGGCTACTCAGTGTTTTCAACTGTGTTCTATGCCGAATTCCTCAATAAGAAACTAAATGTGATAGATTGCCCCGGCGCGGATGACTTCGTGGGCAGCGCAATCACAGCCCTCAACGTAACCGACACCGCCGTCATTGTGATAAACTCACAATATGGTGTTGAAGTGGGAACACATAATATATTCCGCACCGTAGGTAAAGTAAAAAAGCCTGTGATATTCGCCCTCAACCAGCTAGACGGTGAAAAAGCCGACTTTGAAAATGTTGTGGAACAGATGAAAGAGGTGTATGGCAACAAGATTGTTCTTGTGCAATATCCCCTCAGCACCGGTCCGTCGTTCAACGCCATGATCGATGTTCTGCTCATGAAAAAATACTCCTGGGGACCTGATGGAGGTGTGCCTACCATAGAAGATATCCCTGCCGAAGAGATGGAACGCGCTCAGGAACTGCATCAGCAACTCGTTGAAGCAGCCGCTGAAAACGACGAGACCCTCATGGAGAAATTCTTCGAACAGGGCCACTTGAGTGAAGATGAAATGCGTGAAGGTATCCGCAAGGGTCTTGTGGACCGCTCACTCTATCCTGTGTTCTGCGTAAGCGCTGAAAAAGATATGGGTGTACGTCGCATGATGGAATTCCTCGGTAATGTGGTGCCATTTGTAGAAGATATGCCGGCACCTGAGGATGTAGAAGGCCGCTCGGTTGCTCCCGACAGCAATGGACCTCTGTCGTTGTTCATGTTCAAAACAACTGTTGAGCCTCATATTGGCGAAGTAAGCTACTTCAAGGTTATGTCAGGCACATTGACACCGGGTGTTGACCTTGACAATGTGAGCCGTGATTCAAAAGAACGTATCGCTCAGCTCTATTGCGTGTGCGGACAAATCAAAACTCCGGTAGATAAACTCTGCGCCGGTGATATAGGTGCCACCGTCAAGCTTAAAGACGCTCGCACGGGTAACACTTTGGATGAAAAGGGATGCGACTACCGATTCGATTTCGTGAAATATCCCGCGCCTAAATATCAGCGCGCAATCCGTCCCGTAACAGAAAGCGATTCAGAAAAACTCTCTGTTATCCTCACGCGCATGCATGAGGAAGATCCCACTTGGGAGGTTGAACAGTCAAAAGAACTGAAGCAAACAATTCTTTCGGGTCAGGGAGAATTCCACCTGCGCACACTGAAATGGCGAGTGGAAAACAACGACAAGCTCCCCATCATGTTTGAAGAGCCCAAAATCCCCTATCGCGAAACCATCACCAAAGCAGCTCGCGCTGACTATCGCCATAAAAAACAATCAGGTGGCGCAGGTCAGTTTGGCGAAGTGCATCTGGTTATCGAACCATACACCGAAGGGATGCCAGCACCTGACACCTACCGATTCGGCAACCAGGAATTCAAGATGAACGTACGCGATACTCAGGAGATTCCTCTGCAATGGGGCGGCAAGCTGGTGGTCTGCAACTGTATTGTAGGCGGCGCTATCGACGCACGATTCATCCCGGCTATAGTCAAGGGATTGATGGACCGCATGGAACAAGGCCCTCTCACCGGTTCGTATGCCCGCGATGTGCGCGTATGCATCTACGACGGCAAAATGCACCCCGTTGACTCCAATGAAATCTCATTCCGTCTGGCTGGCCGCAACGCATTCAGCGAAGCCTTCCGCAATGCCAATCCTAAGGTGCTGGAACCGGTTTATGACGTAGAAGTGATGGTGCCCGGCGATGTTATGGGCGACGTAATGAGTGATCTTCAGGGACGCCGTGCAATAATCATGGGTATGTCCAGCGAGGACGGCTTCGAGAAAATCCAAGCCAAGGTGCCTTTGAAAGAGATGTCAAGCTACTCCACCGCTCTGAGCTCGATCACAGGCGGACGTTCTTCGTTCACCATGAAGTTCGCGTCCTACGAACTCGTACCCGGTGACGTACAGGAAAAACTACTCAAAGAATATGCTGAGAAGAATTCTGAAGAATAATTAAAGCATTCACGAACTAAAGCCGGCGGAGGTTTTGAGGAATACCACCTAACATCCGCCGGCTTATATTTAATGCTCAACATTTTTCGCTGCAAGTTGTGAAATACGATATGAGCTATCAGAACACATAATAAAAATAGGTAATTATATACAAAGTTACAGATTGAATAACCTACTATTCTATTTATGGATTATAGGTTCGTGCGTTCTCATGTAGAGCGCACATACACGCATTACCACAGCCCATCCAAAATTGAACATACCGGAGATTACCCCACCAACAAAGATAAGCCAATCAAATCGGTATGATTTGCCAGCAAGGTATGTACCCACAAGGATGCATAATATACCTAGTATCGCAAACGATATTGACAACAAGTTCACTATCTTGCAACCCTCGGACTGTTCCGATTCTGGCCTCTGAACAACTGGAATCATGTCCTCGTTTTTATTAGATGTCGCATTTTGATTGTTTGGCCTCCATGTATTATACATATTTTAGAACTATTTTTGGTTGTTTTGCAATATTGCCAATGTTATTGCCCAACCAATAAAAATAGTGGTGGGCTTTTGCGTTCATATAACTTAGAGGCACTGGCTTGCCAAAC
>CAJUSN010000135.1:5447-6425 GCA_910589095.1 uncultured Muribaculaceae bacterium | reverse complement strand
GTCTTACCTTCGGTGAGAACCATGAGTTTCTCAACGAGCACACTGCGCAGAGCTTCGAGCTTTTCTTCGTATTCTTCATCAAGTTTAGGAAGTACGGCGTTGGCGCTGCGGCTCTTCTTTTTCTTGGCTGCACGCGAGAAGAGGTTAGTGCCTATTACCACACCCTTGAGCGAGGGAGACGCTTTGAGTGAAGCATCCTTCACGTCGCCGGCTTTATCGCCAAAGATTGCGCGGAGGAGTTTTTCTTCTGGAGTGGGATCGCTTTCACCCTTAGGAGTGATCTTACCGATCATAATGTCTCCGGGAACCACATGAGCACCCACGCGAATGATACCGCGTTCGTCGAGATCCTTGGTTGCATCCTCGCTCACATTGGGGATATCGGAGGTGAGTTCCTCCATACCGCGCTTGGTTTCGCGAACTTCAAGCGAGTATTCGTCAACGTGGACTGAGGTGAGGATATCTTCGCGCACCATGCGTTCGTTGAGCACGATGGCGTCCTCATAGTTGTAACCCTTCCAGGGCATGAATGCCACCTTGAGGTTACGTCCGAGAGCAAGCTCACCATTTTCGGTAGAATAACCTTCGGTAAGGATTGTGCCTGCAGTGACACGCTGGCCCTTGGTGCAGATGGGACGGAGGTCGATAGTGGTGCTCTGGTTAGTTTTGCGGAATTTGGGGATGCGGTACTCCTTCACAGCGTCCTCGAATGCAACAAATTCTTCATCGGCGGTGCGGTCATAGCGGATGCGGATCACTGTGGCGTCAACGAACTCAACAACACCGTCGCCTTCGGCGGTGATCTGAGTGCGCGAGTCGCGGATGAGCTGACCTTCCAGACCAGTACCAACGATAGGTGACTCGCTGCGCAGCAAAGGCACAGCCTGACGCATCATGTTTGATCCCATGAGGGCGCGGTTAGCGTCGTCATGTTCAAGGAACGGGATGAGCGATGCTGCGATAGAAGCAATCTGAGTG
>CAJUSN010000135.1:0-5437 GCA_910589095.1 uncultured Muribaculaceae bacterium | reverse complement strand
GGGAGCCACGATAGGGAAGTCGGCGTCGAGACGGGCTTTGACACGATCACGCACGAATGTGCCGTCGTCGTTGAGCGGCGCGTTACCCTGTGCAATCACCTTACCCTCTTCAATTTCGGCAGTGAGGTAAGTGATTTCGTCGTTATTGAGGTTAACCTTCGAGTTCTCCACCTTGCGGTAAGGAGTTTCTATGAACCCGAGGTCATTGATCTTAGCGTAAACGCAGAGCGATGATATAAGACCGATGTTAGGACCTTCAGGAGTCTCGATAGGACAGAGGCGACCATAGTGAGTGTAGTGCACGTCGCGCACCTCGAAACCTGCACGCTCACGGCTAAGACCGCCGGGGCCGAGGGCCGACATACGGCGCTTGTGGGTCATTTCGGCCAGAGGGTTGGTCTGGTCCATGAACTGTGAAAGCGCGTTTGTGCCGAAGAAGGTGTTGATCACCGACGAAATTGTCTTGGCATTGATAAGGTCAATGGGGGTGAACACCTCATTGTCACGTACGTTCATGCGCTCGCGAATGGTGCGCGACATACGTGCCAAACCTACTCCGAACTGATTGTAGAGCTGCTCGCCCACGGTGCGCACACGACGGTTACTCAAGTGGTCGATATCGTCAACTACAGTCTTGGAGTTGATAAGCTCGATGAGGTACTTGATAATGGCAATGATATCCTCTTTGGTGAGGACTTTCACATCCATCGATGTGCCCAGACCGAGCTTCTTGTTTATACGGTAACGTCCAACCTCGCCGAGGTCGTAACGCTTCTCCGAGAAGAAGAGGTTGGTGATAACCTCGCGCGCACTGGCATCATCGGGAGCTTCAGCATTGCGGAGCTGACGATAGATATATTGGATAGCTTCCTTCTCAGAGTTAGTGGTATCTTTTTGGAGAGTATTGAAAATGATGGAGTAATCGCTGGCGTTTACATCCTCCTTGTGGAGAAGGATTGTAGAAACTCCCGATTCGAGAATCTTGTCGATATCCTCTTCAGTGAGTTCAGTTTCGCGCTCAACGAGCACTTCATTACGGTCAATTGAAACAACCTCACCGGTATCTTCGTCAACGAAGTCTTCCTGCCATGTGCGGAGCAGACGAGCGGCGAGCTTACGGCCAATACACTTCTTGAGGTTGGTCTTATTGACCTTAACCTCCTCAGCAAGGCCGAAGATTTCAATAATTTCGTTATCGCTTTCAAGACCGATAGCACGCAACAGTGTGGTTACGGGTAACTTCTTCTTACGGTCGATGTAAGCGTACATCACATTGTTGATGTCAGTTGCAAACTCTATCCAGCTACCGCGGAACGGGATGATACGGGCTGAATAAAGAATGGTGCCGTTGGCATGGGTGCTCTGTCCGAAGAACACACCGGGCGAACGGTGGAGCTGCGAAACAACTACACGTTCTGCACCATTGATGATAAACGTGCCTTTCTCGGTCATGTAAGGGATGAGGCCGAGATACACATCCTGGATCACCGTTGCGAAATCCTCGTGATCAGGGTCGGTACAATAGAGTTTTAACTTGGCTTTGAGGGGTACGCTATAGGTCATTCCACGCTCGAGACACTCATCTATCGAGTAACGAGGCGGGTCGATGTAATAGTCGAGAAATTCAAGCACAAAGTTGTTGCGGGTGTCCGCGATAGGGAAATTCTCGGCGAAAACTTTATAGAGACCCTCGTTATTTCTTTTTTCCGGCGGGGTGTCAAGCTGGAGGAAGTCCTGGAAAGACTTGAGCTGCACCTCGAGAAAGTCGGGATAGGGAACAGGGTTCTTTACCGACGCAAAATTGACACGGGGTTTAACAGTGATATCTGACATCAAAAAAACTTTACAATAAGGTTAAACGTGAACTCAAATAAATCTATATAAGCACAAAGAGGTTAAGTGTAGGCATTACTGCCACACTTAACCTATGGTCCTGATTTACAGGATTATTATTTAAGTTCGACTTCAGCGCCGGCTTCTTCGAGCTCTTTCTTCAAGCCCTCAGCTTCGGCTTTGGGAAGGCCTTCCTTAACAACAGAGGGAGCGCCATCTACCATTTCCTTAGCTTCCTTGAGGCCAAGACCGGTCTGAGCCTTAACTACTTTGACAACGTTGAGCTTGCTTGCGCCAGCAGACTTGAGGACAACATCGAATGAAGTTTTTTCTTCAGCGGCGGGAGCACCGGCAGCAGGACCAGCAGCAACAGCTACAGCTGCAGCAGCAGGTTCGATACCATATTCGTCCTTGAGGATCTGAGCAAGTTCGTTTACTTCCTTGACGGTGAGGTTAACCAGTTGTTCTGCAAAAGCTTTTAAATCTGCCATTTTAGTATTTGTTTATTTGATTATTTACTTAAGTTGATTTTGTGGTATTGTGAAGTTCGAGAAGAGAGTGGAGGGTTCAAGAGTCTCCGGCGTATCAGCCTTCCTTCTGAGAAAGGGTTTCGAGGATACCGTGGAGCTTGCTGCCGCCGCTGGTAAGAGCGGAAACAACATTCTTGGCGGGCGACTGAAGGAGAGCCACAACGTCGGCGATAAGTTCGTTCTTGCTCTTGATTGTTGCAAGAGTGTCGAGCTGATCAGCACCGAAGTAAACGGTTTCTTCAACGTATGCTGCCTTAAGAGCAGGAAGCACATCGTCCTTCTTCACAAAGTCCTTGATGAGCTTGGCAGGTGCGTTAGCAACCTGGGTGCACATCAAAGAAGTGGGGCCTGCCAGTGCGGGATACAATTCGGTGTAATCACCTTCAAGACGTTCGAGAGCCTTGCGGAGAAGAGTATTCTTTACTACCACGAGCTTAACATCAGCCTTGGCGCAAGCGCGACGAAGGTCAGAAGTCTTCTCTGCGTTCAGACCGGCAGTCTCAACGAGGTAGAAGTTAGGATACTCCTGCAGGAGCTGGGCTATATTGTCTATGATAAGAGCTTTATCTTCTTTTTTCATTTTGCAACTGGATTAAGGGGTTAGTCATCGATGGTTTTTACGTCGACTTTCACACCGGGACTCATGGTGCTTGAAAGATAAATGCTCTTGATGTAAGTACCCTTAGCGGTGGCGGGTTTGAGTTTGATGAGGGTGTTGATGAATTCGCGGGCGTTTTCCTTCATGTGCTCGGGAGTGAAGCTCACCTTACCGATAGAGGAGTGAACGATACCGTTCTTGTCGACCTTAAAGTCGATCTTACCCTTCTTAACTTCTTCCACAGCCTTGGCCACATCAACGGTAACAGTTCCGCTCTTGGGGTTAGGCATCAATCCGCGGGGACCGAGAATACGGCCGAGCGCACCGATTTTACCCATGATAGCGGGCTGAGTGATGATGACATCGACGTCGGTCCAACCACCTTTGATCTTTTCGATATACTCGTCAAGACCAACATAGTCGGCACCAGCTGCTTTAGCGGCAGCTTCGGCGTCGGGGTTGCAGAGCACAAGCACAGTCACTTGCTTACCGGTGCCGTGAGGGAGTGTAACCACGCCACGGACCATCTGGTTGGCTTTACGGGGATCTACGCCAAGACGTACGTCAATGTCAAGCGAAGCATCAAACTTGGTGAAGGTGATTTCCTTTACCTTTTCAGAGGCTTCAGCAAGAGTGTAGGACTTCCCAGCTTCAATCTTTTCGAGGGCCAACTTTTGATTTTTTGTAAGTTTACTCATGATTTCAATTGAAGTTTATTAGTTATTTTCAGGGAATGTACCTTTGACGGTGATACCCATACTTCTGGCTGTACCAGCAACCATACGCATTGCTGATTCTACGGTGAAGCAGTTGAGGTCAGGCATTTTGTCCTCAGCTATAGCCTTTACCTGTTCCCAAGTAACCTCGCCAACTTTGTTACGGTTAGGCTGGGCCGAACCGCTCTTGAGCTTGGTTGCTTCGAGCAACTGGATGGCTACCGGAGGAGTCTTAACAACGAAGTCAAAGCTCTTGTCAGTGTAATATGAAATTACAACCGGAAGCACTTTGCCAGCCTTGTCCTGAGTGCGGGCATTGAACTGCTTGCAGAACTCCATGATGTTGATGCCCTTCGAACCGAGAGCCGGGCCGACTGGGGGCGATGGATTTGCTGCTCCACCCTTAATCTGCAATTTGATTTGTCCAGCAATTTCTTTAGCCATTGTTCAATCTTAATTTTAGATATTGGTGTTGATATGTGCGGGTGCCAATTACAAATTTAGAGCGCCTATGCGTAACCATGGGCGCTTCATTTTGTTTATTACACTCGCTCTACTTGCGAATTCTCCAACTCCAAAGGAGTCTTGCGGCCAAATATTTTGACCATAACCTTCAGTTTCTTCTTTTCGCGATCCACTTCTTCAATCTCACCGGTGAAGCCGTTGAAAGCACCTGTGATCACTTTGACTGTTTCGCCAACGAGATAATCGTTGATTGAGTCAACAGTGACATCGGCCATTTCATCAGCCATGCCAAGCATGCGCTGAACTTCCGACGGACGAAGCGGTTCGGGCTTTGCACCCTTCTCCTTGCCACGGAGAAAATCGATAACATTGGTGGTGTTGCGCAATTCATGTTCAACCTCTCCAATAAGGAGGGCATCGATGAATACGTAGCCGCTGTAAAGGTTCTTTTCCTTGATGATTTTTTTACCACCACGTACTGTGAGCACCTTTTCGGTAGGAATCAATACCTGATAGAGGTAACGTCCCCAGTCAGTGTTGCGCATCTGCGCTTCCAACACTTCCTTGACTTTGGCTTCCTTACCTGAAATGGCACGCAACACGTACCAAGCCCTCGCAGGTTTCTTCTCGTTAGCTTTATCTTCGGCCATAGTGATGCTGAAATTTGGGAAAGCTTAGTAAACTGATTGGATATGAACAAAAGTATTTTTTACTTGAACCAGGAGGGGATATTATAGATGATGTCGCTCATGAAGAAGCTGCACACCTTATCCATGCAGAAGATGATCGCTGCAATAATGATGGAAGCGATAAGCACGATCACCGCGCTTTTCACCACCTGGGTCTTTGTTGGCCAAGAAGTCTTGTACCGCAACTCGGTATAAGACTCCTCGATATCCGTAAGTAATTTTAATTTTTTCATGCTTATGTTTTTGGCACGGGACGAGAGACTCGAACTCCCGACACCCGGTTTTGGAGACCGGTGCTCTACCAACTGAGCTAGTCCCGTAGGTAGAAAAGCTGTCGGCCCTGTTCATCGGTTGCCCTGCTGAGCGGACCGACAGCTTTTGGTTTTATATCAAGTCAAGCGGAAGTTACGCCCGCATGACTTTGCGGCTAAAGATATTAGTCGAGAATTTCAGTGATCTGACCTGAACCAACGGTGCGGCCACCTTCACGGATTGCGAAGCGAAGACCCTGATCGCAAGCTACGGGGTTGATGAGATCAACTGTGATTTCCACGTGGTCACCAGGCATTACCATTTCTACACCTTCGGGAAGAGTGATTTCACCGG
>CAJUSN010000134.1 GCA_910589095.1 uncultured Muribaculaceae bacterium | reverse complement strand
GGATAATCAGGTCGGGCCCCGTGTCGTCCTCCAGGTGTGTAAGCATCATCACTGCGTCGACGCCGCGCAGCTGTGTAATGATTGACCATAGAGTCCATCGCTCCGGCAGAAATACCGAAAAACAGGCGAGGTGCACCGAATTTACGGAAGTCACGCAAGTCATCCTGCCAATTGGGCTGAGGCACTATGGCCACCTTATATCCGGCTCCCTGCAACGTGCGCCCTATCACAGCGGCCCCAAATGAGGGGTGATCCACATAGGCATCGCCCGAAAACAGCACCACATCCACATAATCCCACCCCAAAGCTTTCATCTCCTTCACCGAGGTGGGCAAGTAAAGGCTCGTGTCATATCTGGGAGAACGTATCATGCTGAAATCTCCTTTAATCGTTCTTCAAGCTTTATCACTTCATCGCGCAGCTGGGCGGCTTCCATGAACTGCATATTCTTGGCAGCCTGGACCATTTCCATACGTTTGCTGTTTATGGTGCGTTGCAGTTCCTCCGCACTCATATAGGGAATAACCGGATCGGCCGCAAGATTCACCGAGGTAGAGAACTCGGCATCGTAAATAGCCGTACGTGCCGACTCGCGTGAACTCTTGGCAGGTTTCTTACCTGAGCGTGATCCTCCTTTTGCAGCCACTGTCGTTTCATCTTCATCCTTATCCACGCCGATTATTCTGTTTCGTGCCTTGACAATGGCCTGCGGAGTGATTCCATGCTCTTCATTGTAAGCAAGCTGCAGAGAGCGGCGGCGTTCGGTTTCATCAATGGTGAGCTGCATACTGTCGGTGATTTTGTCGGCATACATAATCACTGTTCCGTTGAGGTTTCGGGCCGCACGTCCGACGGTCTGCGTCAGCGACCGGTGGGAGCGGAGGAATCCTTCCTTATCTGCATCCAGAATAGCCACCAGTGACACTTCGGGCAGGTCGAGCCCTTCACGAAGCAAGTTGACGCCTATCAACACATCATAGACCCCGGAACGGAGATCATCAAGAATGCGAATACGGTCAAGAGTGTCGACATCGCTATGGATATACGCCGCCTTGATCTGCAATTTTTGCAGATAGTCATTGAGCTCCTCGGCCATTCGCTTGGTAAGAGTGGTGACAAGCACACGTTCATCTCGATCCACTCTCAAAGCAATCTCTTCCATCAGGTTATCTATCTGATTGAGCGATGGCCTCACTTCGATTATTGGATCAAGCAGCCCGGTGGGACGGATAATCTGCTCCACCACCACACCTTCACTACGCTGAAGTTCATAATCGGCGGGGGTGGCGCTCACATAAATCACCTGTGGGGTGAGATTCTCGAATTCCTCAAATTTAAGAGGCCGGTTATCAAGCGCGGCAGGTAATCGGAAGCCATATTCCACGAGATTCATCTTGCGGGACAGGTCACCTCCGTACATGGCTCTAACCTGCGGAACCGTCACGTGACTCTCATCAATAATCATCAGGAAATCCTTTGGAAAATAATCAAGAAGGCAGAAGGGGCGCATACCAGGACTGCGACCATCGAAATACCGGCTATAGTTTTCTATGCCGGAGCAATGACCCACTTCACGCATCATCTCAATGTCGTAGCTCACACGCTCCTGAAGGCGCCGCGCTTCCAGCTCACGGTCCTCCTTGCGAAAAAACTCCACCTGTTCACCAAGGTCAAGCTCAATCTGCGCCAATCCGGAGGCCATGCGCTGAGGTGAGGTGACAAAGATGTTGGCCGGAAATATCTTGAAAGATTCATGATGGCCCAGATTAACGTAGTCCGTAGGATAAAGAGTCGATATGGATTCAATTTCATCGCCCCAGAACACCACGCGCACAATTATCTCCTCATAAGCGAGATAGATATCAACCGTGTCGCCCTTGACACGGAAATTGCCACGTCCGAAATCAACCTCATTACGGGCATAAAGAGCATTGACAAGCTCGCGCAGGAACTTATTGCGTGAAACTCGCCGGCCCACTTTCAGCTCTATGACATTTGAATTGAAATCCTCCGGATTACCCATGCCATAGAGACACGACACTGAGGTGACCACAATCACATCCTCACGCCCTGAAAGGAGGGCCGAGGTGGTGGCAAGGCGCAGTTTGTCAATCTCGTCGTTGATCATCAAGTCCTTCTCGATATATTTGTCAACCGAAGGGATGTAGGCTTCGGGCTGATAATAATCATAATAGGACACGAAGTACTGCACCGAGTTTTCCGGAAAGAAATTCTTGAACTCGCTGTAAAGCTGAGCAGCCAAAGTCTTGTTGTGACTGAGTATCAGCGTTGGGCGCTTCACCTGCTGTATCACATTAGCCATGGTGAAGGTTTTACCTGAACCGGTCACGCCAAGCAATGTCTGTGCAGGCAATCCATCGCGCACACCCTGACTGAGTTGCTCAATGGCTTGAGGCTGGTCGCCTGTAGGCTTGTATTCCGATGAAAGTTTGAAATCCATAACCTGCAAATTTACGGATTTTTTTTCACATAAGAGCATGTTTGGATTTGGGTTTAGAACAAAGAGGAAATTTTGAGTGATTTTCACAAGTTGAAAAGGTTACTATGCTTCCGCCGTGACCTACCCGGCTTGACGAAAAGCGTGCAAAAGTCACCCAAATAAGCATTGACACAGAATACGCATGAAAAAAATCAGGTCAATTATTTGAGCCACTAACCTCCTGCGACAATTGTCGGCACGTCTTTCAACAGCTTTTAACGCTTCTTTACCCCAATTATCCTTAAATAGTGAAGAAGTTTTGACAATTAATTAGTAACTTTGCACAAAAACCGGAAATACAATACCACACCATCATTCAGAAAAATGAAACATCTCGACACCCTTTTGGCAGAAAAACTATTGAAAATAAGTGCTATCAAGCTTCAACCCGAGCACCCTTTCACCTGGGCATCAGGCTGGAACTCACCCATATACACTGACAATCGTAAAACCCTCTCCTACCCCGAGGTGCGCAGCTTCATCAAGGTTGAGATGTGCCGCCTGATCATGGAGAATTTCGACACCCCCGACGCTATTGCCGGTGTTGCTACCGGAGCCATCGCCATGGGTGCCCTCGTGGCCGACACCATGGGACTCCCCTACGTTTACGTGCGCTCCACGCCCAAGGATCACGGCCTTGAAAACCTTATTGAAGGAAATTTGAAACCGGGCCAGCGCGTGGTGGTTATCGAAGACCTTATTTCCACCGGTGGCAGCTCGCTCAAAGCTGTTGAAGCCATCCGCGCTGCTGGATGCGAAGTGGTTGGTATGGCAGCTATATTCACATACGAATTCCCCATCGCCGTGAAACGTTTCAAGGATGCAAACGTTGAGGTTTGCGCCCTCTCCAACTACAATTCCATGCTTGAGGCCGCCCTCAAGGCTGACTATATCCGCGCGTCCGACCTCGAAACCCTCAAGGAATGGCGTCGTGACCCGGCTTCTTGGACCGGTATCAACAACGCTTGACCCACCTTCAGAGTGTAACATTAACCCAACAATACATCGGAATGGAACCACTTCCCCACTGCGGGAGCTGTTTCCATTCCGAATATTCTTTCATTCCAATTCTAACATCCACACCGAAACCATGTCGAAATATTCAGGCAAGCCCGTGGTGATCGAACGCCCGGCAGAAGAACTTTTCAACCGCATATCAAATCTTGAATCATTTCAGGAACGCCTTGACGCAATCCCTGCTGAAGCCCGCGCTCAACTTGGCGACTTACGCTTCACAGCCGATTCAATTGTAATCACCGCTCCTGCTGTTGGCGAAATGACATTCAACGTCACCGAGCGCGTATCGCCCTCGCGTATGGTGCTCCAGGCTGCCAACTCTCCGGTTCCATTTGCCATTAACATAAACCTCAAGCCACTTTCCGAAAACTCCACTGAGGTTGCCACTGTGCTTGATGTGGAGATTCCCGCCATGCTCCGCCCCATGATTGGTGGCAAAATGCAGGAAGCGGCCGACAAATTCAGCGAAATGTTCTCCACACTTTTCGCTTCCTGATAATTGCCATGAAACATCTCTCCCTCTTTCTGCTGACAATAATGGCAGCCCTGAGCATCGTGTCATGCGACACGGTGGACAGCGACCGCATTCCGCCTGTCAATGTCAACATCATCTTCCCCACCATTGGCGATTGGGAACGTTATGGAGTTGCCGGCGCCGGATTTTCACGCCGATTCATAGCCTCCGAACGGCAGCCGGCAGGCTTCCCCTACAAAGGCCTTGAAGGCACAGGATATGGCGGAGTGCTCCTGATTGCCGACCCCATGGGAACGCCCTTGGCCTATGATCTTGCATGCCCTGAATGTTGTCCGGCGGTGAAACGCATTGTCATAGACGACACCGATCAGTCACTTGCCGGCATTTACCGTTGCAACAACTGCGGCAGCACCTACGACGTGTTTTCAATGGGAACTCCGCGTTCCGGCCCTGCTCTGAAAAACAAATTCGGGTTGCAGCGCTACCGCGTGGCCGTGACCGGAGGATCGCCGTACGCCGTGATCACCCGTTGAACCTGACTCAACCCTTTCGGACTGAAAAAACTTGCATATTGAAGAAAAAAGCGTTAACTTTGCCCCGCAAAGGTAATTCGTTACCGCGCCATCATCACGCTCGAATGGTGGAATGGTAGACACGAAGGACTTAAAATCCTTTGGCCATTGCGGCCATGCGGGTTCGAGTCCCGCTTCGAGCACCAAATTTCACAGCCGCCGGCCCCACACTCGGAGCCGGCGGCTGATATTTATACATACCATGCGAGTATTTGAAACCTCCAGCTGCCATGCCCCCAAACAGGCAGACAATATATTATAGAAACTGACGGAAGTATCTTGGAATCGTCATGAGTTTTGTTAACTTTGCAAAGGTGCATGCGCGCTAATAAACTAATTCCAAGCACTTGTTTAAATAATTTTCTGACATATGGATGACTACACCTTTTCGCTTATTGGATATTCATTGGCCAGAGCCTTATGCGCCCTGGTTCCGGCATTTGTGATATCGTATCTTATAGTGTTGGCAAATAATAAATACAGCACTCGGATTTTACGCTTATGGCGCATACTCTTGTTCTACTTCGTCGTCTTGGGTTCAGCCGGTTTGATCGCGCTTGCCATTTCACCTACTGACGCAGAGTTTTATTACACTACGTCTCTTTCACTCTATATTTATTTTGGGTTCTTGATATTTGAAAAGTTCAAGGCAGCGGTTTGGAGAAGATGGATATTGGGCATAGGCTCCATAATATTTCTAATGGCTCTTACATTCTATCCCATCGCTGAAACCTCGGACGCACGAAGTATGCCCATAGTCTGTGTGCTGCTGGCCTTCATGGCAGAACTTATATACACTTTCAATATTACTATCCGTGTATGGCCCGGGATTAATTACGAAGGCCAGACAAAAGCGTATAGTTTCGCAGAAGAAATTCTCCTTTGGATACTCATGGGCGCCTCTGCATTACTGATTGCTGCGATGGCGAAAATGTCGCCTGAAGGCGTTGGAAGTTTCAACGCCATACACGCTTTGTTAGAACAATCCGTACGCGATTTATCCCTTCGATAGCACATTCAAGTCCAGCTATAACGCTGTCAAGCCGACCCATATCCAAGAGGGTCGGCTTGGCAGTTTTTTTGATATCGGAATTAGTTTCAGCTATTTAGCTTGTCGGCAAGCGAATGAGCTTTCTCGGCGGCATTTTCAAGGAAGTCCGAGGCTGTAGCTTTGGCTTTATCGCCGAAAGTGCCGGCTATACCGGCCACCTTGTCTTTCAGATCATCGGCTTTGTCAGCTATATTTCCGGCAGCATCTGCCACACGGTCCTTAAGGTTGCCCAATTTGTCGGCCATGGTTTCTTTCGCCGCTTCATTCTTTGCCTGGGCTGCTTGCTTTGCGGCATCAACGCTCACCTGCGCGGCGGCTTTAGATATTGCAGCGTCGGCTTGTGCTTTCTGTAGGAGTTCCTGGGGTGTCATGTCAGTCATAGGTTTAAATGAAACAATAGATAAAGGGAGTGGCTTGAGTCACCGCGCCTCCATGGCGAATGACGCTATGCGCAACATTCAAGTAAGAGGTCCGGAAGCGTGTGTCCCTTCCAATGATATACAACATATAAGCGCCCCTCTTGGTTGAATCCCCTTAGATAATACCAATGGAATTAAGCATTATTAAAAGTATCGCTACCGGACACACAAAGCGTAGAAGAAACACAATAACTCCGAGCATACGGAATCGAAAACTTCCGTCGTTTGTGAGCTGATCGCGAATAACTTTCCGATCAATTACCCATCCGGTGAAAATCGATAGCACCATGCCCCCCACCGGCAGACAAATATTGGAGGAAACATAATCAAACAGATCAAACGCTGTCATTCCGAACAGCGTGAAATCACGCAGACATCCGAAGCTCAACGCACAGACACTGCCCAGCACCATTGCAG
>CAJUSN010000133.1 GCA_910589095.1 uncultured Muribaculaceae bacterium | reverse complement strand
GTATCCCGACACACCCATTGTTCTTGGTAGCATAGAAGCTTCTTTACGCAGGGTGTCACATTACGATTATTGGCAGGACCGTCTGCGTCCATCCATATTGCTTGACAGCCCGGCTGACCTGCTTATATATGGAATGGGAGAGCGTACAGTGGTGCAAGTGGCCGATGCTTTACGCAATGGTGAGTCCGTCAGTGAGTTGCATAAACTTATGCAGGTAGCCGCTCTTTTGCCACTTTCAGCTATGCCGGTTGCCGATGAAGAAAATATCCTCCTCCATTCCTATGAAGATTGCCTCCGCGACAAGCGGCTGCAGGCCGAAAACTTCAAACATGTGGAGCAGCAGAGCAATCGTTTTGCAGGTGCTACAATCTGGCAACCCCACTCCGACAAGGTTGTAAAGATTTCTCCGATGCTGCCACCCATGACATCGGCCGAGATCGATGCCTCGTTTGATCTTCCTTACACGCGCTATCCACATCCCCGATATAAAGGGAAAACAATTCCGGCCTATGAAATGATACGCCATTCCGTGAATATGCATCGGGGATGCTTCGGTGGTTGCGCGTTTTGTACCATATCGGCACATCAAGGTAAATTCATTGCGTCACGGAGCAAAGAATCCATCTTGCGAGAGGCTAAGGCGGTGACGCAGATGGATGATTTCAAAGGATATATATCAGATTTGGGCGGTCCATCGGCCAATATGTATGCCATGCATGGTAAGAATCTGCAAGCGTGTGAAAAGTGTCTGCGGCCATCCTGTCTGCATCCGCGCCCATGTCCTAATCTGAACAGTGACCACAGACCATTGTTGGATGTGTATCATGCGGTTGATGCTTTGCCGGGCGTGAAGAAATCGTTTATCGGTAGCGGGGTACGTTATGACCTGTCGATGCATGTGACAGGCAATGAAGCCATTGACCGCGCCAACCGCCGTTATAATGAAGAGTTGATAACGTCTCACGTATCTGGTCGATTGAAGGTGGCGCCTGAACACACCTCTGACGCCGTGCTCGACGTGATGCGCAAGCCATCGTTCTCGTTGTTCCATGATTTCAAGCAAGTGTTTGACAATGTGAACCGTCGGGCCGGATTGAAACAGCAGCTCATTCCATATTTCATTTCAAGCCATCCCGGGTGTCACGAAGTGGACATGGCTGAATTGGCGGTTGAGACTAAGGATATGAACTTTCATCTTGAGCAAGTTCAGGACTTTACTCCCACTCCTATGACGTTGGCAACAGAGATTTACTACACAGGAGTTCATCCATACACCGGCGAAAAAATTTTCACGGCTGTGAGTCCGGAGGAGAAGAAAGCGCAGCGAAAATATTTCTTCTGGTATGATCCGCAGTACCGTGCCGACATAGTTCGCTCGCTCAAGCGACTCAATCGTTCCGATCTTGCCGCCCGTCTTTATCCCGCTTATCGGCCTGCAAAGGGCCGATTGGCTTCGGAAAAACCGAGTCCTAAGGATAGGAAGCATGCTGAGAGGCGTTCAGGAGCCGGTAAAAGCCGGAAAAGATTTTGAAAATGCGCGTTTTATTCAAAAAAAGAACTAAATTTGCGTTTCAAACCGAAATCACAATCATATTCACATTCCCCAATATGTTACATCAACTAAAAAACATTCTTATGTTATCAACGGTCTTGGTTGCAGGCGGTTGTGCAGGTGGATCGTCAGATTCCGCCGACATAATAGACAAGCCCGAATTCAAATCCGAAACCGGGCAGTTTGACATCGATGCTCTTGAGGCACTTGGACGCGTGAGCGAGCCTAAAATTTCACCTGACGGCAAAAAAGTGCTTTATGGTGTGAGCTACGAGAGTGTTGAGCAAAATAAGAGCAATCTTGATCTTTACGTGATGAACGTGGACGGCTCCGACGTGCAGCGAATCACAAAAACCGCTGAAAGTGAAAGTGGATACGCTTGGATCGACGGCGGCAATAAAATTGCTTTTATCAGCCCCGTGGATGGAAAGCCTCAGCTTTGGGTGATGAATGCCGACGGCTCCGGCCGCAAAGCTGTGAGCTCGCTTGAAAATGGTGTTCAAGGGTTCCTGTTCTCGCCCGATGAGAAGAAGGTGGTGATGATTGGCTCTGTCAGCTACAATAAATCGGCTGCTGAAGTTTATCCTGACCTTCCCAAAGCCAATGCCCACATCATAGATGACCTCATGTACAAGCATTGGGATGAATGGGTAACAGAGATTCCTCATCCCTTCATAGCTGATTTTGATGGGTCGCAGGTGAAGGATGCTGTTGACATCATGGCCGAAGAACCCTATGAGGCTCCCATGAAGCCTTTTGGCAGCGTTGAGTCGTTTTCATGGTCGCCCGACGGCAGTAAGCTCATATATGTGTCACGTAAAAAGACGGGCAAGGAGTATGCGCTATCCACAAACTCCGATCTCTACCAGTATGACTTGAATACCAAGCAGACCACCAACCTCACCGAAGGTATGATGGGCTATGACACCAATCCCGCTTTCTCGCCCGACGGTAAGTATGTGGCTTGGCTCTCCATGGAACATGACGGATATGAAAGCGATAAAAACCGCATCTTCATCATGGATACAGCTTCCGGTGCCAAAACCGATCTTACCGTGGATTGGGACTACACTGCCGATGCAATTGCGTGGAATCCCAATGGCAAGTCTATCTATTTCATTGCCCCCAAGGATGGTGTTACTCCGGTGTTCAGTATAGATGTGGCATCCAAGGCTGTTTCCGTTGTGGCCGACGGTGTGTGTGACTATTCTTCGCTCTGTCCCGTCAATGACACTCAACTCCTCACCATGCGTCACTCAATGCTTGCTCCCAATGAAATTATATGTGTGAACGGCAAAGAGGTAAAGCAGATTTCAAATGTGAACACCGAACTTCTCGGCTCTCTCAAAATGCCTACAGTGGAAAAACGCATGGTCCCCACCACCGACGGCAAGGAGATGTGTACTTGGGTGGTTTATCCTCCGCAGTTCGATCCTAACAAGAAATATCCCGCCATACTCTATTGCCAGGGAGGACCCCAGCAGGCTGTAAGCCAGTTCTGGAGCTACCGTTGGAATCTCGCTCTCATGGCTGCAAACGGTTATATTGTCATTGCACCCAACCGTCGCGGACTTCCCGGCTTCGGTACCGAGTGGAATGCACAGATTTCAAAGGATTATGGTGGTCAGAACATGAAAGACTACTTCAGCGCAGTGGATTACATGAAGAAGGAAGCTTATGTTGACGGTGATCATATCGGAGCCGTTGGCGCAAGCTATGGAGGTTTCTCTGTTTACTGGCTCGCTGGAAACCATGAAGGCCGTTTTGCAGCCTTGATTGCCCACGCCGGTATCTTTAACACCGAAGCCCAGTATCTTGAAACCGAAGAGATGTGGTTTGCCAACTGGGATCTCGGAGGTGCGTTCTGGGAAAAGGATAATGCGGCTGCACAGCGCACTTATGCCAACTCACCGCATAAATTTGTGGATAAGTGGGACACTCCTATCCTCATTACTCATGGAGAATATGACTTCCGTATCCTCGCGTCGCAGGGCATGATGGCGTTCAATGCCGCAAAATTGCGCGGTGTGCCTGCCGAAATGGTTATTTTCCCCGATGAAAACCATTGGATTCTCAAGCCTCAAAACGCTATTCTTTGGCAGCGCGTATTCTTCCGCTGGCTTGATCGCTGGTTGAAGCCTCAAGCTGATGGCCCTGCTGAAAAAGCTGAAGCTGTTTCAGATGCGACGGCAGATTCTGTGGCCAAATAAGATATAAGTATACTATACAGTTATTTTTAAAAAAGTCTCCGCCCGATGTGTGCTTTTGGGCGGAGACTTTTTACATTTATGGATGAAAGCCCCCGATTCATTATTAACCGTAAGTTTTAATAGACCTTAAATTTAAAGAATAACTTGCTGCGAACCACTTTTATCATTACATTTGCCACAGGTTCAAAATGAGAAAGAAATGTCAAAGACGCAACTGAAAAAGATGCTGGCGCAAATGACCGCCGAACAGATATCGGAAATGGTGCTTGATCTTTACGCTGCTCGCCCGGAAGCTAAGGCGTATCTGGACTTCTTCGTAGCGCCGGATATTGACAAGAAATTGGAAAAAGCGCGTGCAAACATCAAGAAAGAGATGATGCGCAATTCACGTGGACGCAATCGCGCCCGCTCCACTAAACTACGCCAGTTCATAAAGGACATCTCTTCGCTTAATCCCGGCTCGGAGCCTGTGGCCGAGATTATGACTTATGCCGTGGAGACAATGTGTGCGGTAGGTAATGACCAATGGATAAAAGCCAGTACCCAACAGGGATTGGCCCGGTTGCTTCATGATACCGTACTTTACATTGATACAGCCGGACTGATAGGTGATTATCTTCCTCGTATCGAGGGGGCTGTAAATGGCATGACATCATCTTTCTGGCGTGGGAATGAATTTAAGAAATTGCTTAAAACAGAACTTGACAACACAATTGAAGCTCTATGAAACAACTGTTGCTCCCCTTGATTTTTGCATCGATGGCTCTCGTGGCATCTGCAGGAGAAATTGCTATTAAATTTATTGGACAACGACCTGACACAATGGTGTATAATGCAATTAGCTACGCCGAGAGGGTGGCCGGAGTGACTTCGGTGGACTGGCGGCGAGTACCCCTCACTGCCGATTCTGTTGTTATTAAAGTGGATGATAGTGAATTGATGCAGCTGACAGCGTGGGAGCTTGATCTTGAGCAATATATGCTTTTTGCACTCATTGGTCCCGGAGAGCGGATTGAAGCTGTGGTAAGAGATGGAAATTTCAGAAAAGCCAGCCTGTCTGGCACGCCTTTTCAAGCCGAATTGAACAAATATAGTGAAGCGAGACGAGAATTTGAGGAGTCAGAGGCTTATACGTCGCTTGAGCGCGACGACCGAATAATGGCAAGTTATAATTTTTCGATCGACTATGTCCGCGCTCATCGCGATGAGGACGTTGGCGTCTGGACACTGCAGTTTATGCCTGTAGCCATGGCTTCAACTTTGGTTGACTCGATAGGTGAAGATGCGCGCACCGGTTTTTTACAACCGCTTTATGAAAAGATTCGCAGCAATGTGATGCAGTTTCGCAAGACAAATGATATCAAGAAGCGAAACCGCGAGCATGGTATGGCCCCTGACTTCACGCTGAAAGACCTTGACGGACAGAGTGTCAGTCTGAGCGACTACCGTGGCGGTTGGGTGATCCTTGATTTTTGGGCCACATGGTGTAAATGGTGCATCAAAGGCTTTCCGGATCTCATGAAATTTGCTGATGAGTTCAGCGGGCGGTGCACTGTTATAGGGTTGTCGGTCGATGCTCATAATGAAACTTGGAAACAGTATATGGAAACGCATCCGTCAAACCATGTTGAAGTATGGGTGGATGCAACGGATTTGACGGACTCTAATCCGCATCGGAGCTATGCAGTGGAGGCGCTCCCAACTAAATTTCTCATTGCACCCGATGGTACAATAGCCCTTTATGAAGAGGGTGAGGATCCTGAATTCCTGATCCGCGTTCGAGAACTGATCAATAAAAAGTGATGATGTAAAAAGCAACTGTCCGCCGCGTAACCAATGGTTATGTGGCGGACAGCTAAATCATATATGTCTTCTGCTTCGGTTCAGCGACCGTAAGTCAGGATGGTAAAGTAGCGGTAGCCGTTGGAGGAATTGAGTTGCGAGTATTCCAAAGTGATGTATTCACCATCGTAGCACCACCATGTGGCCGAGAGGTTACGTCCGTTGTTGGATGTGGTTGCGGGATTGCCGTAGAGGGAGCGCAGGCTGTTGTAAACTCCGTAGTAACGGCTGGTATTGTATCCTATTGTAGATTCGTAGAACATGCTTTGGTAGAGTGCACGGTTATTGTAGAAGAGGGTTGCGTCGGTCCAGGTATAATTCATTTCGTTCACATTGCGGAGATAAACTTCATTGCTCCCATAGCCATCAACGGAGTAACTTGAGTTGTAGAGATAGTTGAGTGAGTTGGCCATGGTTATGCCGAAATTAAGACCAAGAAGAGTGTTGCGGAATTTGGCCACGGCACCCGGACGGAGGGTTGTGGGGCGCACCGGCACAGGTCGGGTCATCGAGGGAAGACGATTGGGGCGCGTTGGAGGATTTACATAGGCCGGACGGGTTGACTGTCCGGGGCGTACCACTGTCGAGTTTCCGGGACGAGTAACATTAACTCCAGGCTTGGCAGTAGAGGTGCCGGGACGGCTAACAGAGGAACCGGGGCGTGTAGCCGTTGAGCCCGGTTTGGTGGGGGTGGAGCCAGGGCGAGTAACTGTCGTATTGGTGTTGCCGGGACGGGTGGTAGTCACATTTCCGGGTTTATTGTTGCTGGATGAGGAGCCGGGGCGGACGTTTGATTGGCCTGGGCGTGTAACTGCATTGGCGGATGAGTTGCCGGGGCGTGGCTGAGCAGTGGCGGCGGGTTGAAACATCATGCAAGCCATGGCTGCTGCGGTCAGGAATGTGT
>CAJUSN010000132.1 GCA_910589095.1 uncultured Muribaculaceae bacterium | reverse complement strand
AGGCTTTTACTTCATCGGCATTGGTTATGTCAAGATTTTCCACATCAGTGTAAACGGAAATGCCGGGACAAGTTCCTTCAAGCACGCGCTGCAGTTCCTTACCCAATTGGCCATTGGCTCCTGTGACAAGTATCTTCATAAATGATTATTCAAAAAACCAACTGCAAAATTACGAATTTTCTCCGAATTATTTGCTAAATTTGCATCTGAAACCCCGCCTTTTTATGGAGCTGACTAACAATCTTAGAAAAAACATTTATCTGCTTTCCGAAAGGAAACATCGTAAGAAACTTGGTATGTTCAAGTGTGAGGGCACAAAGTGCGTTATGGATACCCTTGGATCCTTTGAACTATTCATGCTCGCTTGCACACCCACTTGGCTAAGTTCGCACCCGGACGTAAGCTCTGTGGCAGCTGATAAATTGTGCGTTATCTCTCCGGGTGAATTGTCGCGTCTGAGCTCCCTTACCACGCCTCAGGATGTGATAGCTGTCTATCATGTACCAGTACATGAATTTGATCCGACAATTTTTGAAACCTCTCTTGTCGTGGCTCTTGATAATGTACAGGACCCTGGAAATCTTGGCACTATAATTCGCACTGCCGATTGGTTTGGAGTCAGGAATATTATATCTTCTCCCACCGGCGCTGACCTATACAACCCGAAAGTTGTGCAGGCAACCATGGGAGCTATTTCCAGGGTAAAGGTTCACTATATGGATCTTCCGTCATTGTTTGAATCCTTGCACGGTAAAACACCGGTATTCGGAACGTTTCTTAACGGAGAATCGATTTACTCCTCCAATTTATCCCGGAATGGGATAGTTCTTATGGGCAATGAAGGTCGGGGCATTTCGGAAGAACTAAAAAAGTTTGTAACACATAAAATTACAATACCGTCGTTCCCTATAGGAGATCCTACCTCAGAATCACTTAATGTGGCCACAGCAACTGCAATTACACTTTCCGAATTCCGGCGTCGGTTTATCTGACGCTCCGCAAATTCAATCAGTCATACCATCTAATAAATTAACCCATGGCAAAGATTAAGAGTGCATGGTTCTGCAGTGAATGTGGAGCGGAATCGTCTAAATGGCAAGGACGTTGCCCTGCTTGCGGTGCGTGGAACACTATGGTGGAAGAGAAAATAAGCATTAAAAGCAATTCCAAAAGCATCACCTTGTCCAGGAGTGGCAAGAGCCGTCCGCAAAAAGTGTCAGAGATTGAACTACATGAGGAGCCAAGGATAAAGATGCCAAGCAAGGAACTGAACAGGGTGCTTGGGGGCGGATTGGTTGCCGGATCGCTCGTTCTTATCGGAGGTGAACCCGGCATAGGAAAGTCAACACTTGTTCTTCAAAACATCCTGTCCATACGCACAAAGCGCATTCTGTATATTTCTGGAGAAGAAAGCCCTCAGCAATTACGTATGCGAGCCGACAGGATAGGTCGCATAAATGATAATCTATTTATTGCATGCGAGACTTCGCTTGAAACGATTCTTGATCACCTTCAAGAGATTCAGCCTGAGATAGTAATTGTTGATTCCATTCAGACCATAGCGTCTGAATCCATTGAATCATCGGCCGGTAGCGTGAGTCAAGTCAGGGAATGTGCTGCAAGCTTGCTGAAATATGCAAAGGAAAGTTCAGTACCTGTACTTCTTATTGGGCATATCAACAAAGAAGGAAGCATTGCAGGGCCAAAGGTATTGGAGCACATCGTTGACGCTGTTCTTCAATTTGAAGGCGACCGCCATTATATGTACCGCATACTCCGGTCCATTAAAAACCGTTTCGGTAGTACTTCCGAGCTTGGTATCTATGAGATGTGCCAACATGGACTCCGTGAGGTTACAAACCCATCGGAAATGTTATTGAATCAAAATCATGGCGGGGAGCCTTTGTCCGGGGGAGCGATTGGAATTACGCTTGAAGGAATCAGACCATTTCTCATTGAAGTGCAAGCTCTTGTTAGTACTGCAGCCTACGGCACGCCTCAGCGATCTGTTACAGGATTTGATGCAAAAAGAATGAACATGCTACTGGCAGTCCTGGAAAAGCGAGTGGGATTCAAGCTCGGTCAAAAGGATGTGTTTCTTAATATTGCCGGTGGATTAAAAGTAAATGATACCGCCCTTGACCTGGCCGTTGTATGCGCCATTCTCTCCTCCAATGTCGATATGCCCATCGCTCCAGATGTGTGTATGGCCGGCGAGGTAGGTCTATCAGGTGAAATCCGCTCGGTTACACGCATAGAGCAACGTATTGCTGAGGCTGAAAAGTTAGGCATGAAAAAAATCATCGTGCCGCGTTTCTGCCTCAAAGGCATTGACACGACACGATTTAATATTACTATTGAAGAGGTTGCTAAAGTAGAGGAGGCATTCCGTGTACTTTTCGGTTGATGGGTTCTCAGCGCGGAAGAACCTCTACATTCAATTTCTCATAAGCTCGTTCGGATTTGGCTATTGCCTCCTCCACTGTATCGGCAGTGGCAAGGATGACGCCCATTCTACGATGTCCCTTGATTTCGGGTTTGCCGAAAATACGGATCTGCACTCCAGGCTCTTCAAGCGCTTTCTCAAGATTGCGGAACAGCACTTTATCAGTATCGCCTTCAACAACAATGGCACGTGAGGCTGAAGGACCATAGAATTTTATTGCAGGAACCGGAAGTCCAAGAAGCGCACGGGCATGAAGAGCAAATTCACTCATATCCTGCGAAATCATGGTTACCATACCGGTGTCGTGCGGACGTGGTGACACTTCGCTGAAAATTACAGTGTCGCCTTTTACAAACAGCTCTACACCGAATATTCCATATCCTCCAAGAGCATCGGTGATTTTTTTTGCTATCTCCTTTGCTGATTCAAGCGCAGTTGCCGACATGGCTTGAGGCTGCCATGAATATCGGTAGTCGCCATTGACTTGTACATGGCCTATGGGTTGGCAATAGGTAGTTCCTGAAACGCTTCTTACTGTGAGAAGAGTGATCTCGTAGTCAAAATCTACGAACCCTTCGACAATTACCCTACCGGCACCTGCGCGACCACCTTCTTGAGCAATGGTCCATGCTTTTTCTATGTCTGACGCTGTTTTAACCGTACTCTGACCATGTCCGGAGGAGCTCATTACGGGTTTTACCACGCAGGGGATACCAATAGCCTTCACTGCCTCTTCGAACTCTTCGCGTGTAGAGGCAAAACGGTACGGAGATGTTAGCAATCCCAGCTCTTCTGCTGCAAGTCTACGTATACCTTCGCGGTTCATTGTGAGCCAAGCTGCACGTGCAGTCGGCGTTACATGATGTCCCTCTTTTTCAAGCTCTACAAGCACGGGGGTAGCAATTGCTTCCACTTCCGGGATTATGTGGTCCGGTTTTTCCTGTTCAATCACCCGGCGAAGCTCCTCTCCGTCAAGCATGTTGAACACATGGTTTCTATGGGCCACCTGCATAGCGGGAGCTCCTGCATAACGGTCGCATGCAACCACTTCAACGTTATAACGCTGAAGCTCAAGCGCAACCTCTTTTCCTAATTCACCACTGCCCAACAAGAGAGCCTTACGTCCTACTGGAGTAAAAATCGATCCGATTTCTGCCATAATATGATTTCTGGTTTCTAAAAAAGTGTTTGATAGTGTGAAGGAGAGAAGGAGAGGTGGAGGAAGAATAGGGCAGGGCGCCTGTGAAAAACGCCCTTATTGCCGATCAATATCAAAATACATATCCAATGGATACGTTGAACCATCCTCCGGAATATTTCTTTATGAGTTTACCTTTTCCTTCAATCGCAAGTCGGAGTGATTTTGTGGGAAAGTATTCAACACCGGCACCAACCGATAGCCCAAACTCATTGCTTCGCTGCGAAGTGTCATCGGATGTATCCCGATCTTCTCTTAGTCCATGATGGCTGAATGTGGAATAATTAAGTCCGGCTATGGGATAAAAATTAACTCTGCCGGAAGAAGAAAGTGAAATCGGCATTTCTGCATCGACATCAAGTGAAAAAGCATCAATGGAATGATGTTGAAATGCGTAATCTATCTTAGGGGCCAGACGGAAATGCTCGCTGAAGCGATACGAGAAGTACAATCCGGCCGTTGCCGTAGTGTTGCGTGTGGTGAATCCTGCACGTAGGCCTACACTTTTTTCGCCTTTGCCCCCGGCGTTAGATTCCAGTGGCATTATGACTGATGACAAAGCGAGAAATGCAACTGTCAAAAGATGATATTTTGTTCTCATGAAAGGGAGTTGGTTCTTGTTTCTATCGGTTTGGCGAGGAAAGTAGTGCAAAAATACTCTTTTTCGCCGAATGTATTGCTATCCTTTGAGTGAAATAAGGTAATTTTGTAAGAAATTATATTTGGCGAATGCCTATTTATTAACATTCAATAATGAAAAACGGTTTTCTACGCATTGCATCGGTTGCACCTGTCGTGCGCGTAGCTGATGTGGATTATAATGTCAAGCAAATTATATCATCGGTCATGGAACTTGAGGCCAAGGGTGTTGAAATTGCGCTCTTCCCTGAATTATGCCTGACCGGATACACCTGCGGAGACTTATTCCATTCCGCTGCATTGTTAGATGCTGCGGAACAAGCTATCGTACAACTGGCTCGATTCTCCGCAAATATAGGTATAGCTATTATTGTCGGCGCTCCACGCCGAGTGGAAGGTTCGCTGCGCAACTCCGCGTTCATTATCACAAAAGGTCAGGTGCACCATGTAGATAAAACTTATCTACCGTCGTACAATGAGTTCTACGAAAAGCGCTGGTTTTCATCTGCCGATAAAGAACAACGGTGCGAGAATAATGTATTTGAAATTGCCGGTGCCAAAATAGGAGTTGAAATATGTGAAGACTTATGGGCTCCCATTCCTCCTTCCTGCAACTTAGCCCTGAACGGGGCGGAGGTAATATTCAATTTGTCTGCCTCCGATGATCTAATTGGTAAACATGCCTATCTTATTTCACTTATACAGCAACAATCAGCCAGATGTATATGCGGCTATGTGTATTCTTCGGCCGGATTTGGAGAATCTACAACAGACCTTACATTCCTTCCAAAAACCATAGGCTGCCTCAACGGAACCGTTCTCACACAGAACGATCATTCTGATTTTTGCAAGGCTCACACTGTTATAGCGGATTTGGATATTGATGCCATACGCCGAGATCGCATGCATAACACTACTTTTGCCGACTGTGCTCATAGGAACGGATGCATCCCAGCGCAGATGAATGAATCCGCTTCTTACGACATAGAGAGTCTACCGGAATATCTCAATGTGGATCCACATCCTTTTGTTCCTCATTCCGAAGCAGGATTGACTAAAAGATGTGTTGAAATCCTCACCATACAGGAGTGTGGCCTGTTGTCACGACTTCAGGCGATAGGCAACCCACGTATTGTAATCGGTATTTCTGGCGGACTTGATTCAACTTTGGCTCTTCTTGTGGCCTCACGTGTACTCCGCCGTCAAAATCGTCCAATGACAGATATAATAGCTGTAACAATGCCCGGATTTGGTACCACAGGGCGAACCTATGCGAACGCTCTTACCATGATGAAATCGCTGGGTGTTACCATAAGGGAAATACCGATAGCCGAACCGGTTATGCTTCATTTCTCCGAAATTGGACATTCCCCTGAAATCCACGATGTGACATATGAAAACTCGCAAGCGAGGTATCGCACGCTCCTGCTTATGGACATTGCGAATCAGACGGGCGGGATAGTGCTGGGTACAGGCGACTTGTCGGAGCTGGCATTAGGCTGGGCAACATATAATGGCGACCACATGTCCATGTACGGTATTAATGCCGGCGTGCCAAAAACACTCGTGAAGTTCCTTGTTTGTCATATTGCACAGGATCCTTCCATGAGCGAAGAACTACGTCGAACCTTGTTGGATGTGGTTGACACACCTATTAGTCCTGAGCTGACTCCACCGGATGAAAACGGAAACATTGCACAAAAAACAGAATCGTCTGTGGGCCCGTATGAACTTAACGACTTCTTTCTCTATTATATGTTGCGCTATGGCTACTCGCCTACAAAAGTGTTCATCCTTGCCCGTAAAGCATTCTCAGAAACCTACAGCATTGAAGAAATCTTAAAATGGATGAGAGTCTTTTACCGCCGTTTTTTCACTCAGCAGTTTAAGCGATCATGTCTTCCAGATGGGCCTAAAGTGGGAAGCGTTTGCCTTTCGCCCAGAGGTGATTGGCGAATGCCTTCTGATGCATCTTGCCGATTGTGGATTAGCGAAGTAGATGAAATAGCAACGATGTGCGGATTAAACTCTAACTCCCGATGAGATCGGAGCCGAACAAAGCAGCGCATACAATAAGCAGTCCCAGCGGTAACAATGCCAATAAGGTCAAAAGATATGCTTTCCATCTCTTTTCAACGCGCGAGTAGATAGCTCTTTGAATTGGATTGCCAATTGCAATAAAAACAGCAACTGCAATCCCATTGAATATCAAGTGTGACATAATAC
>CAJUSN010000131.1 GCA_910589095.1 uncultured Muribaculaceae bacterium | reverse complement strand
GTGTTACTGTGCGCCGGGACGGGGGGCGGTGTTCCCCTCGGCGGGCTGGTAACGAGAAAGGTCGTCGATGAGTTTCTGTAGGTCGGCCTTGTCAGACTTGGTGAGGTCGCGCAGTTTCTCAACGTTGCGTTTTTCCTGAAGAGAACCTTTGGCTTTCCAGAGGTAACCTACAATGGCATCGGCTTTCTTGTTTGTCGATGTACCGGGAACGGCGAAGTAGGGGTTAGAGGCCACGGCCTGTATGTCGCCGCTCTGCATGGCGGTGATGAGGGCACGATATTTCTCGGACTTGAGGTCGGAGAGTTTCCATACGTTGTTGCTATTGAGGTATTCAACGTCGGCCTTTTCATCGGCATTGGCAGCAGCTACAGGAGCGGCAGCTTGAGGTTGAGGCTCGGTGGCGGCGGTAGCCACGGGAGTTCCATCGGGTTGCTGACCGGCGGTTTCTGAGTAGTTCACCTCTTCGATGAGTTCGCCCTGAGGCTGATCTTGATCAGCGGTGTTGGATTTGGAGTCGCCGGTAATAAGGAGCATAATCCACCAGATTATAAGAGCGGCAGCAATGGTGCCGAGGCCTATGAAAATGAGTCGGAAGTCCATTTTGGATTCGCGCTTCTTCTTTTCATCCTCTTCATTGGTGGGGGTGAAGGCGGCTTGTTTCACAGCTGGGGCAGCGGGCGTGGCCGGGGCTTCTTTTTCCTTTTTAGGGGTGCCGGCGGTTACATTCTCGAATTTGGGTGCTACTCGGCGATGAGGAGTCTCTTCCCAAATTGCAGTCTGAGCCTTTTCAATTTTGGGGGCAACGGGGCCGTTATGGCGCTGAGGAGCGGCGGCAGAAGTCTCCACAGCTGCGGGAGTAGTTTGACGAGGTTGCTGCTGCTCGGGAGCCGGCTCACCGGCGGGTATGCTCACAGCGGGCTGCGCAGGGGCAGGGTCGTTGAAATTAAGGGCGGCCTGGGCAGGGGCAGCTTGCTGGCGCACGTCAATGTTGTAAGTCTCGGGGTTGCTTCCAACAAGACGGTGGGCACGGAAGCCGTGGAAATTGCCGGCGCGGAGCCTGTTATATTCGGGAGTGCTTTTTTCAAGAGTTATGCTGTCCTCAATGATACGTCCACCGCCAAAGTCAAGACGAAGACACACCTTGCGAGCTTCAGGTTCAAGCACTATTTCAAGGGGGGCTGCTTCGGAGAGTTCCTCGGGGGTGAATTCACGGGAGTAGGACCCGAAGTTGGTGGAGGAAACCGCAATTGTGACTTTTCCTTCAGGGAAGTCTGTGTTTGAAACCTCGAAAGAACCTTCTCCGCGGGTTGCGGTGCGTCCGTTAACAAGTATGGTGTAAGTGTCGATGGGGCTTCCGGTGGCGGAGATGACGGAGTAGGGTACAGAACGGCGGAAGATGATTCCGGCGTGGCGGGCAGAGTTGATGACCAATGCGGGCCCGGGGATGCGCGCGTAACGGTTGGTGGTACCTACTTCAAAGTCGACTGACTGAGGGTCGAACCCCGGCATTGTGTAGGTCACCGTCAGACGGTCAGACAGCTCCACTCGGGAAGCAGATGCTTTGACGCCTTCGGGACATACCACCATGAGGGCCTTGTCGACCGGAGTTGTGATAACCGGGATGGATGATTCGGGATTCATGGAGACGGTAGCGTTTACCACGATCACACCTTGGTAAGGGGCGTAGTCCTTCTGGCGGGGATATGCCATTATGTTGGCGAGCTCTGTTGTGGATATGAATGTGCGACAACAGAGACCTACGGCTGCAGCGGGGAAATCTACATCGGCATCAGACCGGAGGGGTTCTTCGGGGAAACCGGCGTCAGTGAGGGCACGCATGAGAGTTTCATGAGTGAGACGGGCACCGTCGGTGATGGTTCGGCGAATGGTGCCGAGGAGATTTATAATGGGACGTCCGGGGGTGACGACATCGGGGTCGAGACGGACGGTAACGGCAAGTTCGGTTGCGGTGCCTTCTTGGTTGAGCTGGAAGAAAGTGTAGGCGCGACGTCCGCTCACGTTCCACATCACGTAGCCTTCAGAGAGGTTAACGAAATGACGGGCCAGCTCAGAGAGAGATGGAAGGGCTATGGTGGGGGCTGAGTTGAAGCTGTAATTAACAGGTTGCGCTCCTGCTCCCAGCACACTTATAGCTATATCAAGATAGGGGTATTTAGCACTCATTTTTCAATGGAAAGTATGTGAAAATTCGAACGATTTGGGGGACCGTTCAACTTATTGATGCAAAAATAAGAAATTTCACACCTATCCACAAACTTTTTAGTTGTTTTTAGGAACAGAATTGTAAAAGCGGGAACTGCGGAACGATGAGGGGGATGGAGATTGGAAAAGAAAAGCCGGCGTCCATCGGGAAGATGGGCGCCGGCGTGGTTGGTTATGGGGTTTAGGATCAGCGGGTCCAGGAGATGTTCCAGATGGAAACGCGGTCCTTGTTTGCAGTAGCAGCGGAGTAGGAGTCGTTGACGATTTCCATCACGAAGTCGCCCGATACGTTTGCATCCCATGAGAAGTCCATGGCGGTGAGCTTGGTGATGGAGTCGAGAGTTACGGTCTTGGACGCAACAACGGCTCCGTTTTGCTTGATGTTGATTGTGAACTGACATTTAGTTTCGGCAAATGCAAAACCATATTTGAAGGTGAGGGTTTTGATTCCGCCGGCAATGGTGGGCGACACGAGTGTACCAGCGGCACCTTGCTTGCCGTTGAGACACGCTGCGCGAGTGTCGGCACTACCGATGAAGGAGAAAGCCGGGTTGGCGTCAGCTCCTGTGGTTCCGCACTGTACGGCGCAGTTGGTAAGGGTCCAACCGTCGGTGGTTGTGACACTTCCGGTGTAGGAGGTCTTTGTTGCAAGGGTGTTGAGGTCGGCCGAGGTTACGTCAATTCCGGAACCTGATGGAGGTGTGGGTGTTTCGCCACCGCCTTCAGAAGTGCCCTCAAGTTCGAATTGGTCGGCATCGCGCATGCCGGGGATGGCGAAGTACTTGTTGATGCGTCCGTGGATTGCTACGATCTTACCGAGGTTGCCGGGATTGTCCACGAGGTTGAGGGATGAGCGGACGTTGTTGGCTGTTGGCAGATTCACAACAACACATTGCGCGTAGTCCTTGACATCGGGGGTTGTGGCGATGAGAATGTTTGTGGCGATTGTGGCAGGTACGCTGAATACAGAGTTTGTGGCGTCAGCGTAGCTTTGGATTGAGCTGTTTACCCAACCAACGATGTAGCCTTTCACCCATTGGTCAGCGATGTCGACGCTTGTGCCCATAGCTACAACCTGCGTGGGGTTGTAGGGTGAGGCTTGAGAGCCGGTACCGGTGGCGATGCCTCCGGTTGCGGGGGGAGTGACGGGAGTGTCACCGCCGCCTTCGGATCCGCCTTCAAGTTTGTATGCTGTGAGGTCGCGTACGCCGGGGATGGCGAAGTATTTGCGGATGGTGCCGTAAACCGATACTACTTTGCCGAGGTTACCGGGATTGTCAACGAGGTTGCAAGCGGTGCGGATTCCGTCGGTGTTGGGAAGGTTTACAACGACACACTTGGAGTAGTCCTTGACATCGGGAGATGTTGCGATGAGGATGTTTGTGGCCACTGTTGCGGGAACGCTGAAGTGGCAGTTGTTCTCATCGGCGTAGGTCTGAGAAGAGTTGTCGACCCAACCAACGATGTAACCGGTAACCCATTTGTTGGGTTCGTTGGCGTTGGTGCCCATGCCAATAACCTGAGTGGGGTTGTAGGGAGATGCTTCGGAGCCGTCGCCGGTGGGGAGTCCGGTTCCGGGAACGGGGGTGTCGCCACCAGGCACGGTGACGCCTTCGATGCGGAAGGTGTTTGCTGCCCCGGAATTACCGGTGAAGGCTTTCATTCCGAGTTCTTCGCCTGGAGTGGCAAGCACCCAGATCTGGCGGAGATAGTTTTCGGGAACGTCGCGGAGGTTACCGTACTGACGGAGGGGTGAATCCTGCGGGAGACGGAGGAGCATAGCATCGTCGAGGGAATGGCTTTCGGCCGACTGACCGATTACAAGAGTGTTGTTGACCTCAGCGTCGGCGCCCCAGATAATGTCGTCGGCTGATTCAACGGAGGTGACACCAGCTTTGAGTGAGCCAACGATGAAGCCGGTGTACCATGCGGAAACGGCTTTGTCGGATGCGATCATGTCGATAGCTTCAGCCACATCGTAGGGGTTGGTTTCGGTTCCTTTGGGGAGGGTTGGGTTACCGAAGTTGAGAAGATCGTCGGGTGAGCGCATGAGGAGCTGCCAAACGGTGTTGGATCCGGATTTGTAGGTGGATAGGATACCCACAACGTCGCCATGCCCTTCGGGGAGCTTGGTGCTCCAATAGTTGGCGTAACCGCTGGTGCGGACGATGATGGAGTTGCCGTTGTCGTCCTTGAGGGTGCGGTTTGTGTTGACCTTATGAGCAGAGCAGAAAGAGGCCTCACCACCTTCTTCGAAGTAAACGTTGTTGAGGCGGATGAGCTGGCTCTGATAGCGCTGGAGGTCGGCGGTGCCGTTACCGAGGTCGCCGAGCGATACGGTAAGGGTGTCTATAGCTTCAGGCTTGGGGAGGCCGTTGAGCTCGGAGTGCTCGCGGAAGAATTCCAGGGGCATGAAGGTGGCTTGCCAGCCGTAGCTTGCAGAGTAATCGGGGAATCCGAGCTGCTGGAGGGTGGAGTATTTACCGATATACATGTCGGTAAGGTCAATGACCACTTCCTGGCCTATGCGATAGTTGACATAGAGAGAGTTGGCGTTGATAGACATGGCGAGTGCGCCGGTAGCGTCCTGAATGACGAGGCTCTTGTAGATGTTGCCCGAAGCATCGGAGCTTATAACTCGGCCTGCAATGATTACATGTTCGCCGTTCTGGGCCACACGTATGGTGTCGATGTAATTATCGGCACTGTTCCAATACTGTGCCTTGACCTCGGCTATGGTGGTGTTGGCTTTCATGGTGGCAACGGGGACGTTGATGCCGGGTGCGTCGAAGTCGTCGCTGCAGGCGAAGAAGCCCAGCGAAGCCGCAATCACCATGAAAATCAGTGCTATGTTAGCTTTAAAAAGTTTCATATATGGGATTGAGTTGAAATTTTATATTAGTTGGCCATACGATAAAGAACCGGAGCGGTGAACTCGGGGTTGGTCACGATGTCGCTCGGGGCAATGTTTTCAAATGTGCCTGAGCGAACGAGATGACATTCAGGATGGAGCACATTAGAAATTGTCGCCGTACCGTCGGCTTCAATGGTTATGTTCCAAAGGCAACCGTCGCCGCTATTGGTGTTGTAGAGCTGGAATGTCGACAGGTGAGAGTCGTCCATGCCGTAGTAGCGTCCGTAAGTGTCAACGATTGTGTAGGCATTTCCGGAGGCTGTTATAGTGAGGGCATTGACGGGGTCGGCAGTGAATGAGTCACCCGAGATTGAGATCGCAGTCATGCCGAGGCGACCGTACATAACGGTCTGGGCGATGGTTGTTCCGAGTTTTCCGTCAACAACAAATGCGTATTTGTCGCCGGATGTCAAAGAAGTAGCCTTTGTGAACGTGGCACCTGTGGAGGGTGTTTCGGTGGAAGAGCCATCGACTTTCTTGCCGGCAACTACATTGTCGACGCGGTAGGTGGTGTAGCCTGTGGCAACGGCGGCGGTGTAGCGGAATCCGAGGTAAACTACGCCTGAGAAGGCGGATAGGTTAATGTTGCCTGAGGGTACCCAGTCGCTCCAAGAGCCGGTGGGCTGGGGAATGTTTGCGTCAAGTTTAGTAGCGGTAGCTGTTTTTGGGTCGTTGGACGAAAGAATGAAGACTTCGAGAGTGCCCTGGCCGGAGTAGCCAACCATGGAGTTGAATGAGCAAACCTTTTCGGCCATCTTGTCAAGGTCAAGTCCGGGGGTTATGAGCCAGGATTCGTATCCGTTGTCGCCGGCAGTCTTGTTGTAGGCGGTGCAGGAAACGAAAGTAGTTCCGCCATAGGTGTAGGTAAACCAAGTAGCTTTACCCTGTACGTCGACTGCGCTCCAGTTGCCAAGGTCGGTGATCGATGAGCAGCCTTCGAATGTTTCATCAAGAGAAGAAACTATAGCTTCGCCACCACCGGGAGCATAGCTTTCGCCGCCGAAGTCAATGCAGTCATCGGGAGTGATGAAGAGGACTTGCCAGCTTGAACGATACCAGCTGAGGATTGCAATAATGTCGCCGTGGCCGGCGGGTAAGGTTTGGTCACAGAAGTCTGAGTAACCGCTGTTGCGAACGAGGAGGCGATTTCCGTCCTTGTCGATGAGGTATCGGTCAGCGCCGGAGGAACCGGCATCGGCCCATAGTTCTTTGCCACCACCGACAAATGAAACATCGTTGATGCGTATGCGCTGGCTCTGATAGAGCATGACATCGGCGGTGTTGTTGACCATTGCGTTGATCTGAGGAATTGTGAGCACTTTATCCTCAACAAGCGAGGGCTCGGGGAGTCCGTTGATCTGAGTGTGGGCGAGGAACTGGTCCTCAGTCATTTTGGATGTGGTGGGAGCGCTGTTGTAAGTGCCTTCGGTACCGATCTGGAAGAGACCGGCGTATTTACCGGCGTAGAGGTCGGTAACGTCGATGAACACCTGCTCACCTATTTTATAACGGAGGTAAAGACTCTTGACAGATGCGGAGATGGTTATGGCACCGGTCTCGTCCTGGATCTGGATGGCCTGATAAATGTTTCCGGTCTGGTCATTACCGATGACGCGGCCGCCCAGGAT
>CAJUSN010000130.1 GCA_910589095.1 uncultured Muribaculaceae bacterium | reverse complement strand
GACCTATAAACACACGGTCTATAACATTGTACAGCGACATAACAAGCATCCCTACCACCGCAGGTAAACTATAGTCCCACAGTAGTTTGCTTATCTTGCCCGTGCCGAGCGCGTTCAGGTTACCTTGGATTCCGTTCATAGCTCTGCAAAGTTACGATAAATCAACGGCCCCGCAATCCTCGCCAAAGGATAAAAGTTGTTAATGTGGCCGCCTTTCGGCAACCTCGTACATAAAGGAGTCAGTAATCCTTCCTCTCAGGTGTATTTCCCGGCTCTTATCCTGTACAACGTTTCTTTTGTCAGCCCCAAAAATGAAGCGATTTGCGTAAGGTTCGCGCGTTCGGCTATTTTTGGATAGCGTTTCATAAGCCATTCGAACCGTTCTTTGGCGCTGTAAGTCTGGAGCACAAGTATCCTCTCCTCCAGAATTGTCATCTGCGTCAGCAATCCTCTCACCATCTGTTCCAATAACACTCCCAGATTGTTCAAGTCATGACTGCGTATAAGCGTCTGAAGCTCCTCCACCGGCAAAATGGCAAGTTTTGTCGGCTCAAGGAATTCTATGGTGGTCACATAGTTGCTGTCCTGCACTAACTGATGTGATAGCGCTATTATCTCATTTTCGAACGCAAAGGAATATGTATGCTCTTTTCCTCCGCTGATGTAAAAAACCCTGGCTGACCCCGACATTATGTAAAAAAGATGATTCCGAAGCTCTCCCATCTCCGATATCGTTTCTCCGCGTTTGTAGCTTCGTTCTGCGGTGATGTGATAGAATGAGTGTTGTAGCTCAGGACTCAGGTCGACATGCTTCTTGAAATTATCGAACGGTAGGGGCATATATCAGTGTCGCTAATGAAATGATTTTATGGTTGCTGTTGGTCGTGGTGTTTCTCACATTCATTTCTCTGTTGTCGCATCTTTAACCTTTGGGTGGTCAATTATCAAGCCTGCCACACGCACTTTCACCTCAAATGGGGTTCCTGATGCTTTGCGTGGCTTCGCGGAGCGATGGTAGTAAAATGATTCCTGTGTGTCCCAACTTTTGAATCCCACCTGACAAGTGGCTCCGGCAGGTATGTTGCACTTTGATGTTATCGTTCGCTGATGCAGCTGCCTTCCGCTCATATCGTAATAGCGGCATTCAAGAATCACGCCTTTCAATTCATACTCCGTATTGTTGGTAACAAACAGCATTTCCCGCTTTGATCTCAATGGTTTGTCAAAGCCCGATAGTCTCACTTTTTGCAGCGTATTGTCCCGCAGCGTGTCTTGTTTGCTATCCGTGGCTGCTTCTGCCACCTGGGCCTCGTTCACTTTAAGATGCTTGCGAGTGGTCACAACGCGGCCATGCGCCATAACTCCCGAGATAAATATGCTGATTATGGTTGTGGCTACAATTCTTTTCATGACCCGAAATCCTTTAGAGTATGTTTCGCAGATTACAAATATATCGGCTCAAGTGGTGGTAGCGGCGCAGGATATATCCTTACGCATCCGGCCACCGACTTGCTGTCCTGATTTTTGTGAACGGAGTAGCGCCACATGTAGGGGAGTAGTCGCCAAAGATTTACAGAAAAAGCACTTTTCTTTGCCTCGAATATTATCCGCGTATCGTCATCCTCCGATTTCAGATTAAATTTCTTAGGAGCAAACAGCAGCGACCCTGTGGAGCGCGTGTACAATCTGGCCTCGTAGTAACCCTTCTTGGCTGCCGGATTAGCCACGCCTATCACTGTCCCTGGCCGCAACGCCCTGTTCGAAGCATGAAGAAGTATTATTTCGTAATAATCCACTCCATCTCCCTCTCCATTTGGCCGCATTATGGCTATCTCGGTTCCGTCGGCCGTAAAACGCCACACACCCTCTATGTGATGCAACCCGGTGTCATTCATCCGCTGCATGAGCTCTTCGCGTGAGAACTGCTCCGGACGCCGGCTGCTGTGCGGAAGCCGGTCCACATATTTATTCGCTGCCGTGGCTGTAAGGCATCCGGCAGCCACTATAGCCGTAATGAGCAGAGTGAGGAGACGGCGTTTCATGGTCAATGTTTCTTAGAGTGATTATACGCCGAAATGGTACGAGAATCCGAAACTGAATATCTCTTTCAGCTGGAACTTATGCCATTTCGCATTTTCATCCGGACGCTGGGTCTGGGTGTCGTAGCGCATGTGCACATAAAGACGTGTCGACAGGAATTTATTGATGTTGAAATCAATCGTGTGCTCCCAATCGCCCTGAAACAGTTTGTAGTCAGTGAACATGAACAGGCGGGTGCTGTAAACGATGTTGTAAGCCACCTTCCACATTGCTGTGAGTTCCGCGCTCGAACCGAACGTGTTTATCAATTTATGATTCTCCTTTATGCCATAGGCTGTGGGGTCCATCTCTTTATGTATACACGTTTTCAAATTCCATGACAGCGGTGACACCGAAGCTCCGAACGTGAAGTTCTTCTTGGGCGATTCATAGTTATAGGTCATACCGAGACCAACATTCAGCTCGCCCGGCGACATGAACGCCGATTTCAATGAGCGGGAGTTCGTTGGATAGCTGTTGAATAGCTGGGTCTTGAACATAAGGTTGGCCGAATAATACCAGCGCTTGGCGGCCTTCAAACCGAATGTCGTGTTCAATTGCAATATATCCTCCGATATGTTTGCTGCATGGATGCTGTCGTCCGATGTCTTGTTGAGCGCTAATTTGTACTGGAGTGTAGTTTCGAACAGTATGTTCGGATAAAACTTTGGATTCAGTTTGATGTGATAGATCGCCTGACCTATCATGTTGAGGTTGTTGTTGCCGCCCTGATACCAGTTGGGCGATATGTAGGCTTGCGAAAACTGCAACGACGCGTTGAAATCATGAAGCCATCGCTTGTAAGTGATATCAGGCGTTATCTCGAGTGGAGTCTCCGTGGGCTCAACCTTTATCTCCTCAAGCACTATGTTGGTGGTGATCGGGTCTACGTAGGCGCGATAAGCTTTTGGGGGTTCAGGGAGGTCGGCCAGGTTATACTGCACCTCGTTTGGATGATCGAAGATGAAATTCTGGCGTGCACGTTGCAGTATGTTGTAGGATGCCTCGTAGTCATCCAGCCATTGATACGCGTTACCGAACATGTCGCGCTGTTCCCGCATCAAAGGTATGGTGTCGAGCAGCCGATAAGAATCATAAACAGCGGGAGCAAGGAACTGGCCCACGGCCGATGTGTAGTGCCGCGTTGGATTCGATATGATGCTCTCGAAATCCTCGCTGTCTATCATCAATCCGTGCTTCACCGGCGACCGCAGAGTAGCAAAGTCTATTGAATCGTAGGTGCATAGGTCGGTGTGCCATTTTCCCAGTGTTGGAGTCTGCGACAGTCCGGGTATGCTGCATGATATGGTTATGAGGAGAGCGGCTATGATCAGTGTGCGTGATGAATTCATGTTATGACATGTTACTTATGATTGGGCTTTCTGCAAAGTTAGCGAATAAATGCCAATTCACCTAACCGTGCGTGTGTTTTCCCCGAAAAACTTCACTATTTCACAAAAACATATTAACTTTGTAAATTGAAATCCAAGCGCAACTATCGCTATGGATTCAAATCAATCCTATCAGTGATATTCAACCGAAAAATTTTATAACACATATACATGGATTTTATTGAAGAACTTACTTGGCGTGGCATGATCCATCAGATGATGCCCGGCACCGATGAGCAACTCAAAAAAGAACTCACAACGGCCTACCTCGGCATTGACCCTACGGCCGATTCTCTCCATATCGGACATCTCGTTGGCGTGATGATGTTGAAACATTTTCAGCGCGCCGGCCATAAGCCCATCGCTCTCGTAGGTGGTGCTACAGGGATGATTGGCGACCCCTCTTGGAAAAGCCAGGAACGCAAACTTCTTGATGAGGAAACTCTACGCCACAATCAGGAGGCTATCAAAAAGCAGCTCGCCAAATTCCTCGACTTCGACTCTGACGCGCCCAACGCTGCCGAAATGGTCAACAACTATGATTGGATGAAGTCATTCTCGTTTCTCTCATTTATCCGCGACGTTGGCAAGCACATCACCGTCAACTACATGATGGCAAAGGACTCTGTGAAAAAACGCCTTGGCGGTGAAAATCAGCAAGGCATGTCCTTCACCGAGTTCTCCTACCAGCTGATTCAGGGCTACGACTTCCTGCATCTTTATCAGGATAAGAACTGTCGTTTGCAGCTCGGCGGTTCCGATCAGTGGGGTAACATCACCACCGGAACAGAACTTATCCGCCGTGTTGCGGGTGGCGAGGCTTATGCTCTGACATGTCCGCTTATTACAAAAGCCGATGGCGGTAAATTCGGTAAAACCGAGAGCGGAAGCGTATGGCTCGACCCCAAACGTACTTCACCCTATAAATTCTATCAGTTCTGGCTCAATGTTTCTGATGCTGATGCCGAGAAGTATATTAAGATCTTTACGGAACTCACTCGCGAGGAAATTGAGCAGCTCGTGGCTGAGCAGGCTGAGAATCCCGGCCTGCGTCCTCTGCAGAAACGTCTCGCAAAGGAAATCACAACCATGGTGCACTCTGCCGAGGATTACGAAGCAGCCGTTGAAGCTTCGCAGATTCTCTTCAGTAATAAAGCAGGTGAGATCCTGCGCAAAATTGATGAGGACACTCTCCTTGCAGTGATGGAAGGCGTTCCTTGCACTGAAATTAGCCGTCAGGATATTGAGCAAGGCGTTAAACTTGCCGATCTCCTTACCGACAAAGCTCCCGTTTTCCCCTCCAAGGGCGAAATGCGTAAAATGGTGCAGGGCGGTGGTCTCAGCATCAACAAGGAAAAGGTCACCGACCCCTATCAGGAAGCATCCCTTGACATGCTCCTTAATGATAAGTACATCCTTGTGCAGCGCGGTAAGAAAAACTATCACCTCCTTTTGGTGAAGTGATTTTTTATCGTTCTCACGAAAAAATTCACGCCAAAGTTGCGCAATTCCAAAACAATTCGTAACTTTGCATCGCTTTAGGCCATTTGAGGCTTGGGCACAGGATTGTCTTATGGTGTAATGGTAGCACTGCAGTTTTTGGTTCTGCCTGTCTAGGTTCGAATCCTGGTAAGACAACCATCCCCCTTTGACCCGGAATATTAGCTCACGCTGATATTCCGGGTTCTTTTTTTAGCTCGGTGTTTCACTCTTGCTGAAACTGCATGAGTACACTGCGTTTGTTACAAAACATGTTGTAAAAAGTTACAAAACGTTGGCAGTTTCAATCTGTGTTACAAAGCAATGAAATCAATGTGCCAATGGAATGAACGTCTTGGCTTATTTCCACATCATTTTTACCTTTGCATAGGGCTTTCGGAAAAGAACCGTGGCCCATTTGCTCTAATTAGGAATAATGAAAAGAAAATCCATCATATTTGCCGGTGCTTTGGTCTTTCTCTTTGTCCTGGCAAGCGCGTTTGTTTTTTGGGTCACCCGTTGCACTCAGGGTAACATGTATGCTGAACCGGCTACCGATGACGTTCATGCTCTCATGCCTTTTACTGATGGCATGCCTTTCTGTCTGGAAGCCGTTCCTGGATTTTGGCTGAAGTTTGACACAGGTGCTGATATCTCTACACTTACCGAGGCCGATGCACAGAAGCTGCGCGACCTTGGTTATAAAGTAGAGGAATCATTTGGCCCCATTGCCGGACGTGATGGTTATGGTGAGACACTGTTCGCATGGCGACGTTACACTGTGGATCTGCCGGTTGGCGGTTATGAGGAACACACCGATTCAGCAGGCAATGTTACTGTGCGGTATACAGGACGTCCTTCGAATGTTCTCCGCAATGTGGATTTTGCAAAAATAGATTCAGGGCTCTCCACTCTTGGGCTCGATTTGCTGTCAAAATTCAAGCTTGAATGTCGCTTTGATTCTCATTCGGTTGCATTTACAGAAACAATTCCGGCCGACTATCGCCGTGTAGTGGACATGCGTAAAAACATGCATCTCACCGACTTCATTTGGTCTCCGTCGCGCTCTTATATCATCATTTCAGTCAATCAGTCTTCCAACGTCTACCTCATGGACACCGGCCTGCAGCGTGCTGCCATTAAGAAACCTATGGAAGCAATGGCTTATGCCAAACATACACTGCGCACCGAAACCGTTCCCATGACACGTAACCGCACATTTGAAGCCTACGTTGACGATGATGCGTGGATTGACTTTGGCAGTCGTTCAGGCTCGAAAAAAGTCTATTACCTCGACAACGGCGAAGAACCATTTCAGGTTAATCCTCTCAATGTCTTCACTCAGAACCTTGTGGTTGATATCGAAGGCGGAGCCATTTATTTCCGCAATGCAGCCAAACCATTCAACGGCATAGCTTCTCGCCGTCGCTGAAATTCCATATCTCAAACCTCTCCAAATGCATCACGGGCGCCCCTTAGGCGCCCGTTTTTCTATCTTTTACCCCATACACTTTCACTCGCCCTCACAGCTTCATTAGCTCTCCTGCCAGCTCTCGCCTCCCCGCTATCGCATCCATCCCCGCTATCGTAGCCCCCCTGCTATAATAGCTACCTCAGCTACCTCAGCTACCTCAGCTACCTTAGCTATCCATTATGCTTCCCCTCTTCTTATATCCCCCGTGGCTGAAAGCCACCTTGTCACATAGCCGGGTCCTCGGTATGGCCACGCCATCACCGAGGGCCCGGTCCCGTCCCATTTCCTGCAAGCCCCGAAGGGGGGTTCCTGTATCATTTCCTGGGTCAATGTAAATAAGCGGTTGAAGTGTTAAAAGACGGCTTGGCGGTGTTAAA
>CAJUSN010000129.1:1708-6837 GCA_910589095.1 uncultured Muribaculaceae bacterium | reverse complement strand
CAAATGTACGTATTTTTACAATACATTTTAACAACCGCTTATTTACATTGACCCGAAATTCATAGAAGGCAAGATCAAAGGAGAGTTAAAAGCAGTGGAGGTGAGTACCGAGTGTGTGTTCCGCGCTAACAACGGTCCTGCGAAGGCGTTAGCAATTGCGTATTACGATGATGACCTGAAACTGACGAAGGTGAGCGGCGGCCCTGTGAAGTATGACACCGGAATAAGCGGTTACGTGTTTTACTCCGACGCAAAGAAATGTACGATGACCGTGCCGCTCAAGAAGAAGGGTGCGACAGCCAAGGCCTCGTACTCACTTACCTACACGAAGCCTGAATTCTTCACCCGAATGATGATGCTTGATTCGTATGACATGGAACATTACACCATCAGGATAGAGATGCCGGTGTCGCTCGCTTCGCGATATGAGATTTGCGAACGTAACCTGCCGGAGGGGATGATGACCAAAAAGCGCGAAGAGAATGGCGACAAGGTTACATTGTTTTACGAATTCCAGAATCTGAAGGGGGCAAAAATGTATTCAGACGCGCCGTCGCCACGGATCTACGCGCCGCAACTTTATGTGAAAGGGCATTTCAAGGATGTGGAGGAACTATACCGCTACATTTATTCGTACATACCAGAGTCGGATCCGGGTGAGGCCGATGTGATAGCCAAGGCAAAAGAGATAACTGCCGGATGTGCCACCGACCGAGAACGGATTGAAGCAATCAACGACTTTGTGCATGACAACATCAGATATGTTGCGATAGAGCATGGCGACAACAGCCATCGTCCGGACTTGCCATCGGAGGTGCTTCGGAAACGCTACGGAGATTGCAAATGCAGCGCGGCGCTGATCCGTGCGATGCTTCGCGGCGTTGGGATAGACGGGCGATATGTGTGGATAGGAACATCGAAAGAGATAGGAGTGGATTGGACAGAAGATCCGAACATTTCGTCAGGAAACCATATGATAGCCGCCGCAATGCTTCCGGACACCATAATATATATGGACGGCACTGCCAGCCATCATGCACTGGGAATAATACCCACCGGTGATCAAGGGCGACAGGTGTTGATAGAAGATACGAAGGAGAGATGCATTGTGGAGCGGGTGCCGGTAGAGGCAATAGAAAATTCGT
Organism: uncultured Muribaculaceae bacterium; assembly: GCA_910589095.1. Lineage (GTDB taxonomy): Bacteria > Bacteroidota > Bacteroidia > Bacteroidales > Muribaculaceae > Paramuribaculum. Next base: position 5,692 of record CAJUSN010000129.1, on the reverse strand, counting down.
CACGACTGACGGACCTCGATGTGACGTTTGGCGACAATCGGTTGCTTAAAGTGAAAGGTAATGTCACACTCACAGGTAATACCCATGCATGGTTCTCGCAACTCATTTCAAACACTCTTCCCGGGCAGCGCGAGGAAGAATATCACACCACTTTCAGCCAAGTGCTCAAGGGTTGCCGCACAACCAGTGTAGTCACTGAATCCGACAAGAGAAACACCATAATTGCCGGGGAAGGTGATGCGGCGGGAGTAATTACCGAGTCAGGGAGTGAGACCTATGTTGAGTTGAACGCCATGCCCAATCTCGCGGCGCTCAAGTTTGATACCGAAGAACGTAAGGTTCCAGGGTGGGTGGATAGAGCACATTACATCACCACCATCAATCTGCATCTTCCCGAAGATATGAAGAGTGGCGAACTGCCCCGCGACGTACAAGTGGCGAACGACTGGTTTTCCGGTCATGTCACCAACCGGCTGAGTGATGATGGCCGGACGATAAAACGAACGCTTGCCCTATCGATAACCGGTAATGAGGTTGCTGTGGAGCAGATGGCAACGTTCAACACCGATGTCCAGAAACTTATACGTGCCTGCAACACCAAGCTGTTGCTTATGAACCGAGAAGCAAATTAACCACAATTCAACTCGCATTATCCCAACATCCCATCATACGATATGAAACAGAACAATCCCTTACGCTTACTGGTGATACTGTCACTTGCAGCAATAGCGTTGACGGCCAATGCCAAACTTGACAAAAAATACTATGATAAGGTGGCGAAAGAAGTTTGGGCCGAGGAGCTACCGATGTTCAACCCCAAAGCCGATCTTTCCGATTCGCTTTATCAAAACCGTTCAGCAGTGATAATTGGCCACTACATTGGTTTGAAAGCCGCGCATGACAAAGAAGATAACACCGCCAAATATTCAGCTACGGGCATCCGGGCCAGCAACACCATAGACGCAATAGTTATGGTACGTGAAATGGTGAAGCTTAACGATGCGTCGGCCATTGAATATTTCAGCGAATTTACTCTACCGCCCGCTGAGCGAAATCAGATTCGAGGCTACACCATCATGGAATCGCGGCCTGCATTCGGTGCGCGCATCCACAAACCGGACGGCAGCATAAAAGAAGTGGACGTCCAGGAGGCGCTTGCCGTAAAAACCGGTAAGAAGAGCAAGAACGAGAAGGAATACAAGCTTGCCGTGTCGGGACTGGAAGTTGGGGATATATTGGAATATTTCATTTATCAGCATTTTTCGGTTGACGAGTTGCACCTTCCGCGTCGTCAATACAGTGTGATGAACCGATACCCTACGAAACATTATCTACTTGACTGCCAGATTGCACCCACGTTGGCCTTTGAATATGGCACCTACAACGGGCTCCCCTCCTTCAATGTGCAGTCCCCTACACCGGAAGGACTAAATCACGCAACTATAGAGCTGGAGGATGTAGAACCGATAGAGGATGATATCGATTATTTCTCAGCAGCCCGACAAACGCCTTATGTGATAATACATGTATTGAACAATACCGCACGCCTTGAAATGATTTCCAATGCATCGCGCATAGGCGGCATGCGCAAAATGATCTATCCGTTTCTCCTGCAGGACATAGCAGCAAATATACTCGCCACAAAATATCCTGAAAAAGCGGTGTCGGTGGCCCAAAGTATATACCGCGACTGGGCATCGACCCATCCTGACGCCACTGAACGCGAAAGAAGTGACGCGGCCTGGATGTCGCTGCGTTATGGGGCAAGCCGTGAGTCATTGAGGATGGATGACCGCATGCAATGCGTTGCCTTCAGCAAACTACTGGAAAAGATCAAGCATCCGGTGCCGGGACGCGTTGCTGTGACCTCCTCGCGAAAGGATGTGCCGGTAACGGAGCTCGCGTCGGCACGCGACGCGAAGTATATAGCCAAAGTTGGCGACACTTATTACTTCCCCATGGCAGGCAACATGCTTGCTCCCGGAGAGATTCCGGCGAATTATTGCGGAGAAAAGGTGATTTTGTATAACGGATCACCTGACAACAAGCGGCTCCACATGGCAGCCGAAATAGCTGTACTGCCACAATCACGTCCGAAAGAAAATCATATAGAATGTGTGCATACAGTCAAACTCAATCCTGAAAATGAGGAAAATTTGCTGGTTGACACCAAAATGAATATCAATGGCTACCTCAAGAGTTTAGTACCTATAGCAATAACGAGCATAGATGCTTGGAAAGATTCCTACGCAAAATATCTTGGTACCAAACCAGGTAAAGCTGACGATGATAAGTCACAAGATGCCGAAGAGCTGATGAAAAAGCTTGCCGACAAAACGGCGCAAAGCATGTGGGGGAGCGAAGAAGTGAAGCTAAATCATTATGAGCTGTTATCGCAAGGAGGCCTCCCCGGCGCCGACACGCTGCGCTTCAAGCTTGATGGCGAAATTCCTACCGTTGTATCAGGAGCGGGCAACGGCCTCATTGTCAACATAGGGAAACTTATAGGGGATCAGAAAACCTACAAAGGCTCAGAACGAAAAAGGGATATAGCCGTGGTGACAGATGGAGCGAGCCGATACACCACTCGCATTATTTTCAACATACCTGACGGCTACGAAGCTACGCAGGAAAGTGTGGCTAACCTTGCACGTAAAGTACTGACACCCGAAGGCGCTTTCGTTGTGGAGGCCAAAATAGAGGGGAATCAAGTGCTGGTGAATATTTCCGAGCGTTACAGCCGCGCCATATATCCGGCCGAATCCTGGGAAAATCTATTACAGATATTCGACGGATGCGATGAGTTCCGATCGGCCAACATAGTGCTCAAGAGTGTGTGAGGGGCATAGCCAACGCCACAATCACGGGAAATGAATTTTGGAAATGCACTGCGAAACGCGGTGCATTTTCCCTATCCAAGCCTGCAATAGCGAATGGATGGTCAGTATCCACAAAAGTTTCTATTTGCGAGATGACAAGTTCAGGACAACCGGCGGCTTTAAACACGGCTTCCTTGGCAGTCCACGCCTTTAGAAGCAGCTCAGGGACAGATCCGTAACGATCGCGTTCGTCGGGAGTGAGAAATTTATGAGCCACGCGCAGCAGTGTTTCGCGCCAGCGTTCAATATCCACCCCTACGGCGAGACCCTTGGGCGGAACGGCTATCAAAACATGTCCGGCACCATGGCTTACGGATATATATTGTTCGCGACCATCGGCCAGTACATAAGGCGCACCATCAGGTCGATGACAATAAAGCGCATCAGGTCCAAACACAGCTTTTGTCATGAGCATGGCCGCCATACGTTCATTGTTGCGGGCATTGCTCCTGTCTAATGATCCTATAAAACAGGAATAAACTGTTATGCCCCCAATCTCTTTAACTTCATAGGGTGTCATGGGCGAGGAGCTATGGTTTGCGACAGGTGGATGATATCTGATTTAAGGGCTTGAACCACCGGTTGAATGGAGTCGGCTTTTTCAGAAGGTGTATTGAAAGTGAAAGCTCCGCTCACCACCCACTCTTTGCCAACCGACAGGAACTGCACCGGCATGAGTCCTCCGGAACGGCTTAGGAGGATAGAGGTTGAAAAACCTCCGGGCGAATCCAAAACAATCTGCTCGGCGCGGTTAGCTCCAAGGTTCAAGGCCATGCGCTCGGTGCGGTTATCCACAGTTTTCATGCGCGAGGAATCGTCGGTCACACGTGTAAATGTGACATGGAGAACTCCTCTATAAGCAGGATATGCCACATCGGCCCAAATGTCCCGTGGTGAACGGTGTGAAACCGTTGAAACCGTGGCAGCATTCACATCAAATCTCACGGGCAGGCTGTCAAGAGAGCTATAGACACTGTCGTACAGCGGAATTCTTACAAAAGCTTCCGGACGCGGCACTGAGATAGAGTCGTTGCCGCCCCCTCCACAGGCCGCAAGCAGAGCGACAAGCAGAGAAGACACACACCACTTTTGCCATGTGTGTTTC
>CAJUSN010000129.1:0-1698 GCA_910589095.1 uncultured Muribaculaceae bacterium | reverse complement strand
AAGTGAGAGGTTGCTGTATATCTGGCATTACCTTCACGCGTACGGATGCAATGCGATGGTTCGTAATGTCAAGAATGAGGAAACGGCACCGGCCATAGACCAGTGGTTCTTTCTCCTTGGGGAAGTCGCCACGAATTGCCAGAAGCATACCTGCAAGCGTTTCGCAATCTTCCGTTACATCAGAGTAATCGTCCTCTTCAAGTCCTGTGATGCGGAAGAAGTCGCTGAGAATGGTTTTTCCCTCAAAGATATATGTATCATCAGGGAGGCGACGGTATGTTTTCTCCTCCTGATCATACTCATCATTTATGTCGCCCACAATCTCCTCCAGCACATCCTCCAGAGTAACAATCCCTTGTGTTCCTCCGAACTCGTCGACCACAATGGCCATGTGGATGTGGCGCCCACGGAAATCCTCCAGAAGATCGTCGATCATGCGGGATTCGGGCACATAGTAAGGTTTTCTCAGAAGAGACTGCCATTCAAAAGACGCATCTTCGCGACCAATGTATGGAAGGAGGTCGCGAGAATAGAGTACACCTTGTATATTATCCTGAGTTTCGCGATAGACGGGAATACGTGAATAACCGCTTTCAAGCACCACTTTCATCACCTCATTGAAATCGGCGGTGATGTCGATATCGGTCATATCCACACGCGGGGTCATCACCTCAGCAGCCGTGGTGTCGCCGAAACGGAGAATACCTTCAAGCATCTCTTTTTCATCAGAAGCTCTGACGTCAGTGATTTCAAGTGCCTGTGAAAGTTCCTCGGGAGTGACGTCATGATTCTTCTTCACCACCACACGGTTGACAATCCCTGACCCTCCCACAAGCAAAGTGGAAAGAGGTTTCAACATCGACGAAAGTAAAGCCACTCCACTGGAGGAGAAGCGTACCCAACGCAAATTGTTGGAATTGGCCACCAATTTAGGGAGAATCTCTCCGAAAAGGAGAATAAGGAAGGTGAGGATAACTGTCTGTAAAATGAAACTTGCCACAGGCGGCATACTTTCAAACACAGGTCCGAGAGCAAAATTACAGAGCACAACTATGGTGACGTTCACCAGATTATTTGCTATGAGGATTGTTGCCAACAGGCGCTCCGGCTTTTCCACCAGCCTGAGCACACGAGAACCGGACGGCTCTTCTTCAAGTTCTTCAAGCTGTTCAGGTGTCAAAGAAAAGAATGCAATCTCACTACCCGAAACAAATCCCGAGATCAAAAGAGCCAGCAAGGCGCAAGTAAGAGCTACTGTTTGTGAAACACCGAAGTCAGTGGCGGCAGCCACTATGAATCCGAGCACCGATAATAAAGGATCGGCGGATGGTAAAGGGTCTATATCCAATTTTTTTCGTTTTAAATGAGCGAATAGCCGACGCACGAATCAACTTACGGAAGCGACGCATCGCCGGCCAAATCCACCACAAAGTTAGCAACCTTTTCTGTAACATCCAAATCCACAAAAATAAAGGCCATGAAGAGATTCACTGCTGGGGGCGTTCTATTGAAGAAGTGATTTAAACTTTTTGCGAAAAGTAAAGAATAGCTTATGTTTTCTTCAAAAGCAATCTTCATTAATATTTCGGCATCTTCGTCACCTTTCTTCGGTCATGAAGCCCGCTTCACTCCCTCATCAAGGCGACAAATCTGCTCAAAATATTAATAAACCTTGCATTTGAAAAAAGTTTAAATCAC
>CAJUSN010000128.1 GCA_910589095.1 uncultured Muribaculaceae bacterium | reverse complement strand
CCCCGGGCCCCATCGGGATCAACTCCGCTACATATATAGGCTACGTGGCTCCCGGAGTTTCTTCGCCCGAATTTTCTCATCCTCTTTGGGGTGTGCTGGGTTCGGTGATATGCACCGCTGTGGTCGTGGTACCATCGTTCATACTCACGTTATATATGAGTCATCTTATTCATCGTCATCGTGACAGCCTGGTGGTGAAAGGCATCTTTACCGGCTTGCGCCCTGTAGTGGTTGGGCTTATTGCTTCCGCTGCGCTTTTGCTGATGAATGAGGCTAATTTTGGAAGCGAAACGTTTGAACTCCTTGTTTCGATAGCTATATGTGTCGGTGCCTTTATAGGTGTGTTTTGGCTCAAAGTTCACCCCATACTTGTTATAATTGCCGCCGGTGTTGCCGGTTTCCTCATCTACTGATTCTTTTTGTATTTAAAGAGCTATGACCTATAAAGACACTCTTGACTGGCTTTTCACGCAGCTGCCTGCATTTCATAAAGTCGGAGCCGGAGCTTACAAACCGGGACTTGACAGAGTCTTGGCGTTATCTAACCTGTTTGGCAATCCCCATTCGGGCTTGAAGTGCATTCATATAGCCGGAACAAATGGCAAAGGTAGCACAGCCCACACTCTCGCTGCCATCCTCCAGTCACAAGGTTATAAGGTTGGACTTTTTACATCACCACATCTTGTGGATTTTCGTGAGAGGATAAGAGTGAACGGAGAGATGATAGCTGAGGATGATGTTGTGGACTTTGTTGTGAAGGCAAAGGACTTGGCCAGTAATCTTGAGCCTTCATTCTTTGAGCTCACCACGGTAATGGCTTTCGATTATTTTAGGAAACGAGGGGTGGACTACGCGGTGATTGAAGTTGGGTTAGGTGGACGCTTGGATTCTACAAATATCATCACACCGCTTCTGTCGGTTATCACCAATATTTCTCTTGATCATACTTCGCTTCTTGGTTCTACCGAAGTGGAAATAGCCGGCGAAAAGGCCGGAATTATCAAAAGGGAGGTCCCGGTGGTGATTGGAGAGTCAAGTGGTGATGTTCGCGAGCGCTTTTTGTCCAAAGCTACTGGGTTGGACGCTCCGATCATATTTGCCGATGATTCTGATGAAATTATCAGTGTTAAGGATTTTCCTGGATACCTCCTTTATGAAACACGACATTTCGGCGCTTTTAAAGGCGATCTTACCGGAACATATCAACAGGCAAACGCGCGTACTATACTTTCAGCAGTTGCGGAGCTCCGTCATAACGGATTGGATATTTCTGATAAGTCCGTGGCGTCCGGTTTTGCCAACGTATGCAAACTGACGGGGTTGTTCGGCAGATGGTCACAGCTGGCCGATAATCCTTTGACCATTTGCGACACAGGGCATAACTCGGGAGGATGGCGCTTTATTTCACGTCAGTTGGCTTCAATTGGTGTGAGAAAGCACATCATTGTGGGATTCGTGAATGACAAGGATGTGGAGTCTGTGCTCTCAATGCTGGCCGATGTGCATGATGTCTGCTATTATTTCACGCAGCCGGAAACTCCGCGTAAGCTACCGGCCGCAGAATTATGTGCCAAGGCCGCGCAACACGGAATCTCAGGCGGGTGTTTTGAAACTGTGGATGCTGCATATAAAGCGGCCCTTGCCGACATTGCCGACAAGAGCCGCGAGATGATTTTTATAGGTGGAAGCAACTTCGTGGTTGCTGACCTGCTTACTTCGATGCGATAGTTTCTATCTCCACGAGAACCTGCTTGGGGAGTTCTTTGACAGCAACGGCTGAACGAGCAGGGAACGGAGCGGTGAAGTTTTGTGCATATACTTCGTTCATGGGACCGAAGAGACTCATGTCGGCAAGGAACACAGTGGTTTTTACAACATTGTCAATTGAAAGCCCTGCTTCGGCGAGAATAGCCTTGATGTTGGCTATTGACTGAGCGGTTTGAGCCTCGATACCTTCAGGAATTGACCCATCGGCAGGGTTCACTGGAATCTGGCCGGAGATAAAAAGTAAATCACCAATAGAGATGGCCTGGCTATAGGGGCCGATGGCACCGGGTGCGTTGGTAGTTGCAATCTGTTTTTTCATTACTTGAAAATATTTGTGTTAGTGGTTGGTTCTATTATTGCTTTATCTGGAACTGCATGAATCAGCAACGTTGTGTCAGCTGATTTCAGTAGTTTGCTGAAATGATTCGACAGGTAGTCGACCTCAGGGTAATCGGTGGAAAACTCCGGAATGAAATTTGATTCGCCAACATTAAAAAGTCTGTCGGCCACTTGTCCAACAGTGAGATGCTCGGTTTCAAGTGCAGGCTGCAGAGGATGTGTAGCCATGTCATTGTCGGTTGATTGGAGGTAATTCACCAGTCCGGCGCTTCGCAGTGTTTCCACAATCGGTTTTGCAAGGTTGATGGGAATTCCATAGATTTGGGTGATGTCGTAAGTGGTGAGTGGTTCCTTTTCCGATGCGAATCGTTTTGCTATGACACTCATCACCATGATTGTTACCTGCATCTTGTAGTCGATGGATATGTTTTTCACCTTGTCGCCGAAATTGAATTCGGAAATGTTTTGTGAAGCGTAGCACATCACTCCCCCAATGAGTGTCATGAGCCATACGAGTTGCAGCCAAATGAGCATCAACGGGAGGAACGAGAAACTACCATAAATTGCATTGTATTTTGCCACATACATCTGTCCGCTAACAAACAGCCATTGCAAAATTTGATAAGCTGTTCCTACCATAACTCCGGAAATCATAGCCGGCACGGGCCGAACTTTTGTGTTCGGTATGAGCATATAGGATCCGGCAAAGAAAGCCCATGTCAGAACTATGCTCAAGCAGTCGAAAAGCACCGGAAGGGCCGAATCGATGAAATCAAACGGCAGCAGTGTTTTTAACGAGGTTGTCATGAAGAGCGATAGCCCGCTTGCGCATATCATCAGCACGGGGAGGATTATGAAGATGGCAAGATAGTCGGTGACCTTACGCCAGAATTGTCGCCCTTTGCTTACCTGCCAGATGTTGTTGAAACATTCCTCCACACACGACAACAAGGATATAAGGGTCCATAGCAGGAACACTATGCCGATGCCCACAAACAGTCCCCCCGAGGCTTCGCTCAGATAAGAGTCGACAAATCCGAACGACTGTTGAAGCATTTGACGCTGCGAGGGAAAATACTTTATCAGCTGATCTTTCAACACATCCTGCAATCCGAATCCGCGACCAATGGCAAACAGTAGAGCCAGGGCAGGCACAATGGCCAGAAGTGTGCGATAGGTCAGGGCGCATGCTCGTGACTGAAGGTCCTGACTCAGAAAAGAGGTAACGGACAGATTGGCTGTTTTGATGAGATTTACCCACCATGTCTTTCTATTGTCGTTCCACACGCCGGAAACACAGTAGTTCCAAATTTTCATACCCTTGTCAATCAAGAGCATGATTTTTGACTTGTTTTGGCCGGTAGGTGAGTTTTCAGTCATGATGGATGGATTTATGCGAAAATAACTTATTGTTGAATTTAGAGAACTTACAGGGAGCTGTGCGGATGACACACTGCCGGATAATCTTCACGCATAAATAACACACAAAGTTAATAATTATGTTCGGCGCATGGAAAAAAATGGCACAAAAAATCCGGGAACAAGGCTGAGCCGTGTCCCCGGATGTGTAATCTTCAAGTAGCCGCTGCGGCTTACTTTCTGATACCAAGCTCTTTCTTGGCAATGATGGCGCGGTAGCGATTGATGTCCTTGCGGATCAGGTAATCCAGCAAGCGACGACGCTTACCAACCAAAGCCTTGAGAGCGCGCGCAGTGGTATAATCTTTGTGATTTGACTTGAGGTGTTCAGTCAAATGAGCGATACGGATGGAGAATAATGCAATCTGTGCTTCAGGTGAGCCAGTGTCAGTCTTGCCCTTACCGTACTTCTCGAAGATTTCTACTTTTTCGTCAGAATTCAAGTGCATTCTTGGAAAATTTTTAGTTGGTTAGTAAAGAAAAATATTTAATAGTTGCTGTTGCCACACGTGGCTTCGCAAATCGGTTGCAAAGATAGTTAAAAAAATCTTATCAGCCAAGGTTTTCACCCTGTTTTATCTCAAGTATACCCTGATAGAGGGTAACTCAATAGAGTTACGAGGAGACGAAACCTGCTGAAACAGCCGATTTTTTAATCGGCCATATTGATTTTGTCTTTGGAAGGGTTGCGGAAATGCACTTTACCTTCAATATATTCCTGGGTGGCAATCAGGGTTGGTTTCGGAAGTTTTTCGTAGTAGCGGGATATTTCGATCTGTTCGCGGTTTTCCGATACCTCCTCTAGATTGTCGTTCAGCGATGCGAATTCCTGGAGCTTCTTTTCAAGATCATGCTTCATTTCTGCGGCAATCTGATTTGAGCGTTTTGCAATAACGCATACGGTTTCATAGACATTGCCGGTGTCCTCCGAGAGTTCAATGAGGTCGCGGGTGACGGTGTTGAGCGGAGCATTAGTCTTTTTGTAATCCATATCTATTATAAATATTATATAATGTGTAAGGGTGGAATTGTTAATTATCGAATTCTATAAATGTTTTCAGTCTTTGACGTGCGAGCTGGCGATTTTGAATATGTTGTCGGCCTCCTTACGGTTGGGACTGTTAGGATAGTTGTTGATGAATGAGTAATACTCATCGATGACCACTCGGTAGCGGTCCTGTTTCTTCTCTTCAACACTTTGTGAGGCCTCTTGGTAACGGGCTTTCAAAACCAGCAATTCAAGGTCCTCTTTATAGCGAGAGTAGGGATAGTCCTTTATGGCATTTTTGGCCACTATGGCACATGACTCATAGTTGTTGCCCATATAATTGCCAAGATTGTAATAGAGCTGTGCGTTTTGAAGCTGTTTTAGAGTGAGTTTGTCCTGAAGTTCGAATATGGCATTTTGGGCAATGCTCACCTTGTCGCTGTGGGGATAGTAGTCAAGAAACGCCTGAAGCTCTTCAATGGCTTTTATGGTCCCGCTTTGGTCAAGCTGAACGTCGGGCGAATCAAGGTAGTATCCGTAACCACAATAGAAGCGGGCCAGCTCAGCATATTTCCCTTTAGGATAACGGTCATAATAGGTCTTGAAATATGCGCCGGAGTTGATGTAATCCTTGTTCTCATAATGACTCAGCGCAAGAAGATACAATGCGTCCTCGGCTTTTTCGGAACCTTTGAACACAGTGACAATGTCGGTGAGGATGGTGGATGCCTGAACGTATTTCTTGTTCTCGAAAGCGCGCTTGGCGAAGTCGAGCTTGTAGTCGTAGTCAGTACTCTTTTGAGCTTGCTGGTATTCGCCGCAGCCGGTGAGCGCCAACGTAGCCAATATGATGAGAAGGTAATTTCGCATTTGTGATTATATCTGCATTTAGTTTGCAAAGTTACTACTTTTATTCGTTATTTCCGCTCCACTGATGTGAAAAGTTTGAAAATATTAGGTGGATTTTCTTGATTTAATGACAACACGGTGGTTTCTTTGCAATGAAAAGTTGAAATACAAGAAAAAATGGCTACATTTGCGAAATAATTTCGCGCGCTCGTGTGTTTTTCCGCTCGGATGGCTGCATGTAGCGAATCGCAAACTTATTTCATGTAACCGATTAACCGTAAAAGAAGTGACTGAAAATACAGAAAAAGGCAGCCGAACGCCAACTTGGCTTAAAATTATTGCCAATCTTATCCTGATGGCGCTGGCAGGTGTGGTTCTTGTTTGGCTCACCTCTATGTGGCTTGACGTGTGGACACGCCATGGCAAAGAAGCAGTGGTTCCGTCTGTGAAGGGATTGGATCTTTATACTGCCGAGGAACGACTGATTGAAGCGGGTTTCGATGTGGCTTTGAGCGACTCTATCTATGATGCCCAGCGCAAGCGCGGTGAGGTAGTTGATCAGAATCCCAAAGCAAACAGTACTGTGAAAGAGGGCTGTACAATCTATTTGTCAATTAATGCGTTCACTCCCCGTCAGGTCCTTCTGCCTAATCTTACGGATATTTCATATCGCCAGGCGCGCTCGATTCTCGACGGCCTCGGGATAAAGAATATACAGATTGATACAGTCCCGTCTGACTTCAAGGATCTTGTGCTTGCAGTTAAGCGCGACGGTCACAGGTTGATGTCGGGTGCCCGTGTCCCGATCGATGCCAAGCTGGTTATGGAAATCGGAGCCGGTATTCCTGATGAAATTCTTAATAATGAGGTGGATGTTGATTCCATGCAAATTGACACCACTTACACGGTTGAAAAGCTTAATCTGTTTTAATGAGTCCAGATAATATTTTGGACGACGAACTTGATGATGAGCTGACAGAAGGCGCGTCGGACGGTGAGTTGTTCGAACACTTCCGCTTTGTTGCCGACAAGGGGCAGCAGCTTCTGCGTGTTGACAAATTCCTCGTAAGTCGGCTTGAGAAGTCCTCGCGCAACCGTGTGCAGCAAGCTGCCGATGCCGGCTGTGTGTTGGTCAATGGTAAGCCTGTCAAGTCAAACTATCGCGTCAAACCGCTTGATGTGGTTAGCGTGGTGATGGATCGTCCACGTTATGAACTCGAAATTATCCCCGAGGATATTCCACTTGAAATTGTCTATGAAGATGCCGACCTTCTCGTGGTTAACAAACCGGCGGGGCTCGTTGTGCATCCGGGTCACGGAAATTATAGCGGTACGCTCGTAAATGCTCTTGCGTGGCATTTCAAGGATAATCCTGAATATGATGTGAATGACCCGCGGATGGGACTGGTCCACCGGATTGACAAAGATACTTCAGGATTGCTTGTCGTTGCCAAGACCCCAGATGCCAAAACTCACCTCGGTAAGCAGTTTTTCAATAAAACTACGCGACGGGAGTATGTGGCTGTGGTTTGGGGC
>CAJUSN010000127.1 GCA_910589095.1 uncultured Muribaculaceae bacterium | reverse complement strand
AATGTACGTATTTTTACAATACATTTTAACAACCGCTTATTTACATTGACCCCAACTTTGACCTCGACAACTCTCTAAAGACGTTGCTTGACTGCCTACAGTTGGCCGGAGCGATAACTAATGACAATCTTTGCAAGAGGATAGACGCAACCAAGCGAGTAGACCCTTGCCGCCCAAGAGTTGAATTTTCATTGATACCTGATCCCGCGCCACCGTCTCTATTTGACGGCATGGAATAGCCACAAGGTGCTGCACTGAGCCACAATTACCCTCAGACGCACGGAAACGGGGTAAATTTCAACGATGGGCGCCGAGGTGATAAGTTGGCCGCCCAAGACCGAGAAACGGCCGCAGAGGACGAAAAAAAGGGCGTGAGCCGACATGACCCACGCCCGAACCTCAACAAAGGGGATGAACGATGACAAAGTAACCCCAGGCGTTGAGGTTTTTATTTCTCAACCTGCAACGTGATGGCCTTGCCACAATGAGGGCAGGTGATAGTTGCGGTGTCTTGCGCCGGAGCCTCAAACAGCTCAGCCACCGACACGCCCAACGCGGAGGCGATTTTGTCAAGAGTTTGCAATGAGGGATTTGCCCCGGCTTTAATTGTTAGGGATAACGATGGCTCAGAGATGCCGAGAAGTCCGGCAAGTTCTTTTGCCGTCATTCCTTTTGATTTTAGAATTTCTTTAACGCGTAACATCTTTTATTGTGGTTTAAGTTGTTCCCGTGTGCAAAGATACTTAAAATTATATTACAATAAAATAAAAACCACTAAAATTTGAGAGCAATTAAATTTTTTCGCCCTAAAATTTGGTAGGTAATTTTATTATGATTAAATTTGTAACATCAAAATTAAATCAGGATAAAATCAACCCCTCAAAAACCCCGGAGCAATGAGCAACGAAAGAAAATTAACCCTCAGCCAAGTAATGAATCTCGCGTGGCAATTCGTGAAACGCAACGGCTTCAACGTCTCCCAAGCACTGAAAGCATCGTGGGCTAACATCAAGATGAAATCCGCAATGGCCCTTTCGGATCGTAAAATTTTACTTCGCCAAAGTGGACGGATCTACCCGCGAGGCTTACGGAACACTCAACGCCGACCTCATCCCCGCCGGCGACACCACCGCAACCGAGGGAGCCGCCAAGAAGCAGCGCAAGACTAACGCCACGGTGCAACCCTACTTCGACACCGAGAAACAGGAGTGGCGATGCTTCAAGAAAGCGAACTTACTACGGATGGCATGAGCCACCGACCGAGCCGGGAGCGGATACAGAGCCGCCCCGGACTCTCTCCCCACTTCATCGACTACATAAACACCACCAAGATATGAAAGCAAGAAAATACAACCACCTCCGCGCGACAGTCAAGAATCTGCGCCGGGAACTCCGCGCCACCCGAGGCGTGATCAATCACCAACGGCAAGTAATCGCCCACCTACGCAAGCAGCTCAGCGACCTTGACGCTGCCAAAGAGAGCGACCTCGACAGGGTTATTAACCGCCTCCACGAAGTTGCCGCTGCCCTGAGAGTGAGTGCCAAACGCGAACACATAACTGCAATGACCTATGGAGCGCCAAGAATTTGACCGACTGTTAACGGCCTCGTATCGCCGTATAATGGGAATGGCCCGGGGATATGCCGGCCGCTTCGATATGCTTCATGAATGGCAGGACATAGCACAGACTGCATTACTGCGGATGCTGAGTTATGCCGACCTATACGACCCCCACAGAGGTGAGTTCATGCCGTGGGCGTGTGTGGTGATCATCAACACAATCAAGACGCGCATCAATCAAGTTACCAAGGCGCCGGACATGACGGAGTTTAACAGTTTCATTCTTGAGACTATACCGGGGAAGTGCGACCCTGAGAGCGATCTTCAGTCCGCTTTTATTCATGAATACCTCAACGAAGAGGCACGGCTGTATGTTGAGGGGTACAGTTACGCCGAGATTGCCGCTCGTTGCGGCTTCAGGAGCAAAGGGACGACAAAGACCCGCATAGACAATTGTGCCGACCGCCTGAGTAGGGTGTTGGGCATAAAGGATCCCCGGAAGAGGCGAGCGAAAACCTATGCGGTGGGGCGCAAGCAAAAACGCATCGCCTGACTGAACTATCGGGACTTTTGTCAGTAACGACTATATAACACAACATCATCATAACATAACATCCAGAAGTGTCTTGACAGAGTGCGTTCATCCCGACCGGGGCGATATGGGCGCACTCTTTTTCATTGTGCGATTTTGAGGAGTTCCAATGAATAAGTATCTTTGCAATAACAAAGCCCACCTACAAGCGATAAAACCGATTTTTGTTACTCATTTGTTACCCATAAAAGTAGATAGGTGGGCTTTTGTTCTGAAAATCAATTAGATTATAACCGAGTGCTTGCTACCTCGTTAAAAACAAGATTATGAACAAGACTGATTACATGTGTCGGCAGAGTGCCGGCGACTCGCTTTCGGCTCAGGTGAGCCGTGGTTTTTCACCAACTTTTGTGGTTCTGTCCACACTGTTTTGTGTGTGCCTGATCGTGGCTAACCTTATGGAGATAAAGACTGTAAGCTTAGGGCCGATGACCATCACGGCCGGAGTAATTGTGTTTCCGATCTCCTATATAATAAGTGATTGCATAGTGGAAATCTATGGTTTTGCACGTGCGCGTATGGTTATATGGCTTGGATTCGCCATGAACTTGCTTGCCACGTTGCTTTTCCAGATAGGTTTGTGGCTGCCGGGCGACATGCAGTGGACCGGCCAAGAGGCCATGGAGCTGGTGTTCGGTGCAGTACCCAGGATACTTATGGCGAGTTTTACAGCTTTTTTGTGCGGTTCGATGGTCAATGCATATATAATGAGCCGAATGAAAGAGCAGGCCGGTAACGATGGTAAGGGCTTTTCCGCCAGAGCCATTATTTCCACGGTGTTTGGCGAGGGGGTTGATTCCGCCGTGTTCTTCCCTGTAGCGTTTGGCGGTGTGCTGCCGTGGCGTACTGTGGCGGTGCTTATCCTTACACAGACATTGCTGAAGACGGGCTACGAAATAATAATCCTTCCTGTTACTCTGCGCGTTGTGGGACGGCTGAGAAAAATGGAAGGTGAGGCTGCTTGCTGCCATGAAACGAACTGTATAACAATGGAGTGATTTATGAAATTTAATGATAAGGAGATAAAGGTGGTGTGGGTCGATCTGGACGATACCATGATAGATTTCAGGGCCAATAGCCGACACGCGCTCCACCGTTTGTGGGGTGAGGAGCCGGCTGTTCGCCGCTGCTTTGAAACAGCTGAGCTTTGGATTGATGTTTACGAGAAGCACAATCATCGGCTCTGGGAGCTTTACGGTGCGGGGAAAATAAGCCGTTCCTATCTGCGCATGGAACGTTTCATGCGTCCGCTTTGCGAGGGTGGGATGAATGAAGACGATGCGAAAGAACTGGCAGAACGTTACGATATTCTTTATCTTGATTTCCTGGCGCAGGAGAAGCAGCTCATAGCCGGCAGCATAGATTTGCTGCGGATGCTTCGCGAGAGCGGAGTAAAGATAGGCTGTCTGAGCAACGGGTTCAAGGATGTGCAGTTCCGTAAAATACGCAATTGTGGTCTTGAGCCGTGGTTCGATCTGGTGGTCCTTTCGGATGATATCGGGATTAACAAGCCTGATGTGCGCTTATTCAGGCATGCGCAGGAACGGAGCGGGTGTCCGGAGCCGACGGATCACCTGATGATAGGTGATAACGCCATGACTGATATAAAAGGATCCAAGGGAGCAGGATGGAGCGCGATTCAGTTTCACCGGATGCCGGAAGATGCAGTTGCGGAGTGTGCCGATGCCTGTGTGGAAAGGCTCGCAGACATACTGGAGCTTCTTCGCGGAGACGAATCAAAACTGTGCTAAAGTGCCATTTATGAAAGATTTTTGGCTGCAAATTGTGGCTAATTGAAAAAAAAGTACGATATTTGCACTTGCAAAACGCCAAGGTCAGCGACTTCGGCGTTAAAATAGTGTGAATCAAGTATCAAAACATATTTGTTAAAAATATATCAAAAATGACTAAAGCTGACATCGTAAACGAAATTGCCAAAAGCACCGGCATTGAAAAAGCCGCTGTACTGGCAACGGTAGAAAAATTCATGGAGGTAGTGAAGGATTCGCTCGCAAGCGGTGAAAATGTTTATCTTCGTGGATTTGGTAGCTTCATCATCAAGGTTCGTTCGGAAAAGACTGCCCGCAACATTTCGAAGAACACCACTATCATTATCCCCGAACATAAGATTCCGGCTTTCAAGCCTGCAAAGGTGTTCATGGAAGAGGTTAAATAAGCAGCCACAGTCAGGACTCAAACCAGAAATTCATCACAGGCCCTGCAGGACCTGAATCATAAGAAATAACTCTAATTAATTAACTCAAATAATTAACGACAATGCCCAGCGGAAAGAAAAGAAAAGGCCACAAGATGGCTACGCACAAGCGTAAAAAACGCCTGAGAAAGAATCGTCACAAGAAGAAATAATCACGCCCAGGCGGATTAAATTCTTCCAATGGTCGATTTGACTATCGCCATACACTGAACAAACTTTATGCGGCCCGAGCCCCAAATGCTCTCAGGAGTCCGTGGGAGTTTGTTCTTTGTGTATCAATGACCACCCGGGGGAGGGCGTGGAACCTTCAAGGTCGTTTCGCCTTCCCCGGTAATTCAACTCCAAAACAATCAACTTAAAAGCTAAGCCAATGCAAAGCGAACTCATTGTCGATGTGCAGAGCAGCGAAATCTCCATAGCCTTGCTTGAGGATTCGCGGCTTGTGTCGCTTCAGAAAGAGACGCGCAACCTTGCATATGCCGTAGGCGACATTTATCTGGCCAAAGTGAAAAAACTTATGCCGGGACTGAATGCCGCTTTTGTGAATGTGGGGTACGACAAGGACGCTTTCCTCCATTACTTGGATCTTGGCTCGCAATTTTCCTCCTACTCGGAGTTTTTGGAAAAAGCGCTGGATAAACAGCAGCGCCCACTCCCGCAGGTGTCAAAGATGACACTCCTGCCGGATATTGACAAACATGGCACCATCACCGACCGTCTGAAGCAAGGGCAGGAGCTGATGGTTCAGATTGTCAAGGAACCCATTTCATCCAAAGGACCCAGACTCACCACAGAAATCTCGCTCACGGGCCGATACATGGTGTTGATGCCTTTTTCCGACAAGGTTTCCATTTCTCAGAAAATCAAGTCGCCTGAGGAAAAAGTACGTCTTCGCCAGCTTATCAAGAGTATTTTGCCCAAGCATTTCGGCGTAATAGTGCGCACCTCGGCCGAGGGTAAGCGCGTGGCCGAACTCAATCATGAGATGAAAACGCTGGTGAAGTATTGGGAAGACGCCGTGGCAAAGGCACGCACAGCCACTGCACCGGCACTTATTTTTGAAGAGGAGAGCCGCACCGTAGGCGTTCTCCGCGACATTTTCTCGCCAAACTTCGAAAGTATTCATGTCAATGACCGTGAGGTGTATGAACAGATTCGCAACTATGTGAGTCTCATAGCCCCGGAAAAGGCCGATATCGTCAAGCTGTATGAGGGCGAACAGCCAATTTTTGACCATTTCGGCATAACGCGCCAAATCAAATCATCGTTTGGCAAAACGGTATCGTTTAAGTCAGGTGCCTATATTATAATCGAGCACACAGAGGCTCTTCACGTTGTGGACGTAAACTCCGGAAACCGAACCAAAGCATCGGCCGATCAGGAGAGCAATGCCCTGGAGGTGAATCTGCGTGCGGCCGACGAAATAGCCCGCCAGCTGCGTCTCCGCGATATGGGCGGTATAATAGTCATAGATTTCATAGACATGGCCAAAGCCGAACATAGGCAGGCTCTCTACGATCATATGCGTGAAATAATGGCTAATGACCGGGCGAGACACAATATTTTGCCGTTGTCGAAATTCGGTTTGATGCAGATCACGCGCCAGAGGGTGCGCCCGGCGCTCGATATCGAGACTTACGAAACCTGTCCGTCATGTTACGGAAAAGGGGTTGTGCGCCCCTCGTTGCTCTTCACCGACACCCTCAAGGAGAAGCTGCACTATCTCATTGATGACCTGCAGGTCACCGATTTCATAATGTATGTGCATCCATTTGTTGATGCCTACATAAAGAAGGGTCTTCTTTCAGTATATCGCCGGTGGCGCATGGAACTTGGAAGAAAG
This sequence comes from uncultured Muribaculaceae bacterium, assembly GCA_910589095.1. Classification (GTDB taxonomy): domain Bacteria; phylum Bacteroidota; class Bacteroidia; order Bacteroidales; family Muribaculaceae; genus Paramuribaculum. The sequence goes on along the minus strand of CAJUSN010000127.1, from coordinate 691 downwards.
TTCAAGATTCTGCCGGACCAGTCGCTTGCCTATCTGGAATATAAAGTGATAGACCGTGACCGAAATGAAATAGACCTCAAGGAAGAGAAAGACATAGATTCTTCCGCAACAAAAAACAAGCGAAAAGCCAAGAATCGCAATCAACCGGAGGAGAAGCCGGCAACATCGTCCGAGTCCTGACCCAAGGTACGAGGAGCGGATGTTGACAAGGATGCACATAGGCGTCCATTCTCAATGAACTGATACAAAACTGAAAGCCACAGCTGCTGATATGCAAGCCGTGGCTTTTCGGTTTTATTATTTTGCCCAACTACTTATCGGGTGGGATAAAAGCGGGAATGGAAAAATCGGAGTTGAGGCTGAATGGACTTGTGCCAGTAAGAAGGGGTGTGGGCTCCTTTAGAGGTGAGGAATGTGTGTTTTATACCACGGCGGGTCATGGCTTTGTCCAAATGGCAGTTGATTTTATAAAAGAAATCTTCTGTGCCGCAGTCGAATATGATGTTCCACTGTCCCGGCTCCACTTTTTCAATGAGAGTCATTACAGTATGGTCGGCCCACCGACGGGGATTTTCAGCGTAAGGGCCAAGGCGGTCGGCTATATTCCATTTCTTGGGGAAAGGACGTATGTCAACGCCGCCGGATGTGGAACCGATGTTACCGAAAAGATCGGGATGACGCAGACCTATCC
>CAJUSN010000126.1 GCA_910589095.1 uncultured Muribaculaceae bacterium | reverse complement strand
ATCCATGTTCTAAGAGTATGTTTCTCAATAAATCAAACAGATGACACCCATAACAACGCAATAGAGCGCGAACCAGATGAGCTTGCCGCGTTTCACCAGCTCTATCATCCACTTGCAGGCTATGCAGCCAACCACAAATGCTGATATGAAGCCCACCAACAGGGGTACAAGACCTATGGAATTGGCGGCCGAACTTCCATCGAAAATATGCACGGCATCCAGCAATGCCTCACCCAAAATAGGGATGATAACCATGAAGAATGAGAACTGCGCTATCTCGCTGCGTCGATCGCCCAGAAGCAAACCGGTGGCAATAGTTGAACCGCTACGGCTCAAACCGGGCATCGCGGCCAAAGCCTGGGCCACACCTATGATAAAAGCGTCGCGAAACGTTATGTTATGTTCACGTGGGAGAAGCGGCTCGCCATACTTCACACTGCGTCGCGGACCGCGGAAGTAATAGGCAAACGCCAGCAGCGCTGCCGTAACAATCAGGCAGCAGCCCACCAAGGTGAGTGAACCCCCAAACATATCGTCAATGAAATCCTTGAAGCAAAGCCCCACTATGGCTATGGGGATACACGAAACGAGTATCTTCAACACATACACCGTATTGGCATCCCGCTTGAATGTGAGAAACGAGGTGCACAGTGGCAAAAACTCTTTCCAAAGCACTACTATGGTGCTGAGCACAGTGGCCACATGCAGTGCCACAACCAGCTCCAAGGCCTCTGATCCTTCAAGATCTATGCCCAGTATACTGCGGAATATTTCAAGGTGTCCGCTGGAGCTGATGGGAAGATATTCCGAAAGCCCCTGCACTATGCCCATTATAAGGGCGTCGAACCAATTCATAATTTATCTGTAAGTTTTTATTTGAAGTGATTTTTTCAGTGGCTTCACTCCTCGGTGACATTTTTCTTTTTGCGACCGGTCCACATTATGCCCACACCCATGAAGATGTAGCCGAGGAAAGCTATGTTGGGACCCACAACGGTACGTCGCACCGAGAACACCTCCGGATTGAACTGCGTGTCATCCGGAGCCGCACCTCCGGCTGTGAGTGCAAACCCCACAACGATCATTACGGCCGCCACGGCCATGAGTATGAAATTCAGTTTCATCAGCGGAAACTGCGAGCGGCCTTCACGCTGAATCTTGTCATCGCCCGAAGGGGTCTGCGTAACGGTTGTTTTCTTTGCCATTATTTTTCTAACTATTCTTATTGTTGTCTATTTTATTTAACATGCTTGAAGCGAATCATTGGAAAATCTCTTCATAGCTGCTGTTCACATACTTCCGCGCCGCAAAACGCGCCGTCAGGGTGCAGAGCGTAACTCCGGCCACCACCAGCACCGCGCAGCTCACGGCAATCTCAACCCATGTGACCAATACCGACGCCACAGGATCGACCATCTTTTCAGTACCCGCTATCCCCACAAGAAGAACACAGGCCAAAACCGACGCAATCAATCCGTCAAGTGCGGCCCGCTTCATATACGGAGCCACTATATAGGCACTCGTGGCGCCCACATACTGCTGGGTGTGGATAATGAATCGCTGGGAATACAGCTGAAGCTTAACCGTATTGGCAATCAGCACAATGGAGACCACCAGCAGAGTGAACCCCACGAACAGGAGCACCAACATCACGGTGCTCACCGAATGATTCACTCCAGCCGCCACCTCAGCATGAGTCTGCACATGATCAATGCAACTCACTTCCGAAATCCGCGATGTGATTTCGGCAAGGCTGTCGGGGTGTGCCCATTGAGGCTTCACTTTCACCTCATATTCCGGAAGGAAAGGATTCACGTCAAGCATCTCTTCCGGCCCCATGATCTCCTCCCAACGGGCAAGAACATCATCGGCAGTATGGGTTGTAACCTTATCCACGTAGGGAGCGCTCTTCAGAATAGCAGTCACACTGTCCACCGATGCCTGACCGGCCGACGGATCTATAACCGCAACGAAGCCCATATTGGACCTCACCATACGCGAGGCGCCATGGACTCCCAGCCCGAGCATCAGCGTGATTCCGAGCACCAGTAGCACCAATGCCACGCTGACTATCGTTATCAGACGCGACCCGTCGATGCTCCGGCTCCCTTTCCTTTTTTCACGTTTCATTTTTGCGCACTTCCGCTAATATGCGGAATATCTTGCAAAATTAATACATTTTATCCCCCATGTCAAGTATTTTTCCGAAAAATATCTTCAGAGTCACCCCAGTGGCAGCACTACCCAAAAAAAAGAATCCCGCACGGCATTGCAGCGCCATGCGGGAATATATTCAGTTCAGAATCGGAAGAACGGGCCTCAGGGCAGTTCCGCCCCCTCAGGATCGGTGTACCAGCGGGAATACATCAGGTAATTCCGGGCAATCTTCTGATTCAGTTCGCGTGAAGTTGCCGGATCAACCATTTTGATGAACTTGGCCGGAGCGCCACCCCACAATTCGTTGGGGCCTATCTTGGTGCGGGAGAGCACCACCGAGCCGGCGGCCACAAGCGCACCTTCACCCACCTCTGCATCGTCCATCACCACTGCACCCATACCGATAAGTGCCAGGTTATGGATTTTGCAGCCGTGGAGCGTAACGTTATGTCCTATCGAAACATCGTCGCCAATCTCTATGGTGGATTTCTGATAAAGCGTGTGAAGCACCGAGCCATCCTGAATGTTCACACGGTTGCCAATGGTGATAGTGTTCACGTCGCCGCGTAGAACCGTATTGAACCACACGCTGCAACCTTCGCCCATCGTCACGTCGCCAATGAGGGTGGCATTTTCTGCGAGAAATGTGTCGGCACCCACCTTGGGGGTGTAACCGCGCACAGGTATTATCAAAGCCATGCTGACAAATCTTTTATCTGGTAAGTAGTTGGTCAAATTAAATGAATACTATATGCGCAGTTATTTTTGAGGCATTTTCCTTACTTGAAGAGGGAGCGATGCGGGCATCGTGACCGATGAAAGTCAGAAAAATGGCCAAAAATAACAAGCAGATAGTGTTCAAGTCTGAATTATTTTTATAGTAGCGTTTTAATTTGAACAGCTACTTAAGTGGTTGGGTCTTCTTCACAAGCCATGCCTGGGCGTGGGAGTCAAGCAGAGGGAGCAAGCGCTCGCACACCATGGCATGATATTCGTTCACCCAGTCTATTTCGGCATCTGTCATCAATGCCGTGTCGAAGAGTGAAAGATCGAAGGGGAACAGCGTGAGCGTCTCGAAACGATAGAACCGCCCGAACTCAGTGGTGAACGCTTCGGTGGTGAGCACCAGGTTTTCGCAGCGTATTCCGTAAAGCCCCTCGCGGTAGAGGCCCGGCTCGTTCGAGGTTATCATTCCCGGAGTTAGCGGAGCCAGTGTGTCGTTCAGGCGAATGCTCTGCGGACCTTCATGAACGTTCAGGAAATGTCCCACACCGTGGCCCGTGCCATGCAGATAGCTCAACCCCTCTTTCCACAGATTTATGCGGGCAAGCGCGTCAAGCTGTGCGCCGCGGGTGCCTTCGGGGTAAATGGCCGTACCTAAAGCTATGTGACCCTTCATCACAAGCGTGAAATCATGACGCTGAGCAGCTGTTGGCTCGCCGAGCGAAATGGTACGGGTAATGTCAGTGGTGCCGTCTATGTAGTTTGCGCCTGAATCCACAAGCAACAGATTATCGGGCTTAAGCGTGGCGTTGGTCGACTTGTTGGCCGAGTAATGCACAATGGCTCCGTGAGGACCAAAACCGGCGATAGTGTCGAAGCTCAGGTCAAAAAAGAGAGGCTGCGCCGCACGATGCTTCAGCAAAATATCGGCAACGTCCATCTCCGTGGTTTCCACACCCTTTGCCATGCGCTCCTCAAGCTCCATAAACGCATGTACAAGAGCCACTCCATCGCGCTCCATGGCGTGGCGCACACCCTCAAGCTGCACATCATTTTTCACAGCCTTGAGCATAGCCACAGGCGATTTGCCCACAACTGCGCGCTCGCCCAGCACACTCCTGAGCGCAACGCCCGTCTGTGCAGCGCTCACCAACACTCGCTTATCGGCCGGAAGCGATGCCAGAAATCCCTTCACCTCATCATATCCCGACACCTCAACCGAAGCGTCGGCAAGATATCCGCGTATTTCAGGAGTCAGCTTGTCGGCATCCACAAACAAACGCCCCCCGTTTTCATCAAGATACAGGAACGATGTGACCACCGGGTTGCACTCCACATCGGATGAACGCACATTCAGCGTCCAGGCAATTTCGGCAAGATCAGAGATAAAAGCCGCATCCGCATTTTGCGATGTAACCTCGGCCATCACTCGTTTCATTTTTGACGTAGCACTCTCACCCGAGTACTTCTCTTCGTGAACAAACACTTCATTCTTTGGCAGTGCAGGACGGTCGGTCCACAACCCGTCGATCGGATCAAAATCCACACGCAGGCTTATACCCTTGGCCTTGAGAGCGCTCTCCAAAGCCTCGGCCGCGCTCACCGAAAACACCATACCGTCAATGCCCACCATAGAACCCTTGGGGAGCACCGAACAAAGATACCCCGCAATAGAGGGTACTTCCGGCTTGCCATCCTCCATCACGCCAATGCAAGTGCCGTCAAGCTGTGCAGCCGACTGCAACCAATAGCGGGAATCGGCCCACACAAAAGCCGCATCGCGCGTCACGACCAAGTCGCCAGCCGAGCCGGTAAAGCCCGACAGCCAACGGCGCACCTGCCAATGCTCCGCAAGATATTCACCCTGATGGGGATCGGTTTGAGGGATGATCACGGCGTCCACGCCGTTCTGTTGCATCGCATCGCGCAGTGCGGCGATACGCCCGTTTATTTCATCTTTTTTCATATTCATTTCACTGTTTCACGGCCAAGCCGCCTAATTTACTCACTTCACAAAATTACAAATTTTTCCTTAAGTGGCTTCAATAAATGAGTTAATGTTTATTTCGAGTGGATTTTACGACGGATTTCAAAAGTTGAAGAGAGAGCGATGCGGCATTTTGACCGATGGGATTTGGCGGAAAACTTGCAAAAGACACCGAATGTATTAAATCATTTATTTGAGACACTCATTTGCAAAAGATGCCTCTATTCGTAGAGAACAACGGTGAGGGCTTTGGAGCCGGAGGTGGCCGTGCCCTCCCAGGTGCCTTCACCGGTGTAAGTGATGCGGATGGTCAGGTCCGATCCTTTGTCGGTGGTGCGGAATGTAAAGGTATCGCCTGAGCCGGACCCTGTCATAGAGAGAACTATGTTGTAACTTACGTTGGTGTAGGTGCATTTGCCCCAGCGGCCTTCGCCGTTGGTGTTGGCCGTGAGCTTCACGGGCCATTGCTGTCCGGTGGAGTCTTGAAAATAGCCTGAGAAGTTGTAGGTGTGCATGAGCGGGGGCGCCGTGCCGGAGCGCACTTCCGCTTCTTCCGCTTCTTCAACGAGGCGTTGCGCCGGTTCCTCCATAGTCACCGGTTTTTCGGGTTGCTCCGCATCAGTCACATCCTCTATCTCCGGAACAATGTATTGCCCCTTCTGTTCGTTTGCGTCCGTGAATATCTTTATGCAGATGAAAACTATTGCTCCGACCAAAAGCAGGGCAATCCCCGCCAGCATCCACGTGGACCAATTGCCGGAGCGTTTCGCCGCAGGGGGCGGAGGCGGAGGAACGCTTATGCCTGTCAGGTCATCGATGAGGGCTGCCACAGTGGGAGTGCGCTCTGCCGGATTCATGGCCAGTGCGCGGGCAATGACAGCGCGCGTATGTGGAGTGACAGTCGCCGGAAACAGAGAGCCATCGTTGACGTTCATATCCATAGCCCGGGGCGGCTTGTTGCCTGTCAGACAGAACAGCATCGTAGCAGCAAGCGCATACACATCGGTTTCCGGCGAAAAGCGTGTGATACCTGAATATTGTTCTATCGGGGCATATCCGTCCGACAACCCGGCGGCTCCCACCGTGCGCGTGGATGAACCGGCATCATCATAATGTTTCGACTGTCCGAAATCAATGAGCACGGGGCGCATGGATCCCGGTCCCCCCGCCATAACCACATTGGAAGGCTTTATGTCAAGATGCATTATGCGGCGCGAATGGAGCGTGTTGACAGCATTGAACAGCGGCATCATCACTCTGACGGCTTCGCTTTCCGACATCGGACCGCGGGCATTGACATAATCCCGCAATGACGGGCCGTCAAGATACTCCATCACATAATATGCAGTGCCATTGGCATTGAACACCTCGTTGACACAGACAATATTCGGACTTGCTCCTGCAAGAGTGCGCAGACGGTTGGCCTCGGCCACGAAATCGCGCATGGCCGCTGCCACTCGTTCACGCGCGGGCCCGTAGGTTATCATGGTGGTGTCCTGCGAATTGGCCACGCGGGTACGCTCACAGTCGGCAGCGATGAAAAATTCCTTTATGGCCACGGTGATAGAGGCGGGTATATTGCCCACCATCACCTGCGTGGTGGCGCGGTAAGTGATGCCGAATCCCCCCTGCCCTATCACTCCGGCTATCACATAGCGCGTGGAGCCCGAATCGAGCACGGTTCCCGGCGGGAGTGCATTGTTATAATTATTCATGCCATAGTTACGTTTCTCCCGCAAAGATAAGGAATTATCTTCGTTTCGCGAAATCACCGATTATTAAGGTATGGCCTGCCCAAAAGCCCCATCAGTGAGAGCGACCCAGACGGTCATACATGGCATAGTCCGCATCAATACCGGACCCGATGGTGGTGAGCATATCGCCCACGAGCGAACCGTTCATGCCGCCCCGAAGAATTCGTTCGGTGGTTTCACGCGACAGGCGTGCCCGGCCCCCTGCGAAACGCAACGTCACCTTGGGCGCCACAAAGCGCATCAATGCCACCGTGCGCACAATCTCCTCCTCCCCAATCAGCGGAGTGTCCTCAAGAGCCGTGCCTTTTATGGGACTGAGAATATTCACTGGAATCGAGCACGCGCCTGCCTCGCGCGCCTGCTCGGCAAGCTCAAGGCGCTGGCGCAGCGTTTCTCCCATTCCGATGATACCTCCGCAACACACTTCCATACCCACTTCGCG
>CAJUSN010000125.1:1655-7125 GCA_910589095.1 uncultured Muribaculaceae bacterium | reverse complement strand
GGCGCAATCTCACCGACAGCGACATTTTCAGCTGCCCGTAGCGCTCATTCGTGCTCCATGCACTCCCGGCAGCCTTTCGGTAAACACCCATAGGCCTTGCAAAAAACCTTATATTGCCCTTCGCTGCGTATAGCATGTGGAGAGCGTAATCGGGCGAACGGTCATCCTTTATCCAATCCGGAAGATTCATGATATCCACAAGGTTGCGCCTATAAAGCACCGAAAGATTCGTTATATAATTGCTCCGGCTGAGCTCTTCAATGCCGGAAAGCGTCTTCATGCCTCCATTGCTGAAGCTCTTTTCACCGGTTGCCTCATAAAAATTTACAACACGGTGAAATGATATGGCACATTCGGGATGCTCATCCATATAACCCACCATCTTTGCCAGCTTCTTCTTATAGAACCAGTAGTCATCAGCATCACAAATCGCGAGATACTCCCCTTGGCAATGCTTGAACCCTGCAAGATAGTTACCCTGCAATCCCAGATTCCTCTCATTACGGTGATAATTTACAATTTCCGGATAACGCGCCTGCCATCCTTTAACAATATCCGCAGTTCGGTCAGTCGAGCAGTCGTCCATCACTATAAGCTCAATGGGGAAATCGCATCGTTGATGAACGACCCCTGCTATGGCCTCGCCAATATATTGTTCTTTATTATATGCTATCATCAGCACACTCACCTTGGGCACTTCTCTTTCCATTACGCTAAAAAATGAAACGGGTTATAAGAGAATGAATTCATCTTCAGTTCATACTCTTTGCTCATTAGCAAATTTCAATATTTGCAAAATAAATAAAAAATACCGACAACCATTGCAACATTCTATGGAAATTTCACTAACTTTGATGCAAAAATCTACGCTTCCGGCAATGAAGTGATTTAATTTTTTCATTAGCATCTATCCGCGTAGTATTTAATAACCGGCAGATGCTATCACTCCATAACCAAGAGTATTTTTTATAAAACATGCCTGAATCCAAATCCGATCAACCTGACATTAGCAAGGAAGTGAGCCTCATTGAGCGCCTGCGCGACAAAGCAACCTGTCGCGATGCGTTCAATGAAGTCATTCGCCTATACTCCGAGCCTCTTTACTGGCAAATACGCCGCATGGTGGACAATCATGACGATGCCAACGATTTGCTGCAAAACACCTTTCTTAAAGCCTGGACCTCCATCCAGCAGTTCAGGGGTGCGGCTCGCCTCTCCACATGGCTCCACAAGATAGCCATCAACGAGAGTATCACCTTCCTGAACAACAAGCGCAAACGGGCCAACTTATCGCTTGATGATGAGCAATCAATGATTATCAACGCTATAGAAGCTGACACTTACGTGGACGGTGACGAACTGAAACTCCATCTTCGTAAAGCAATCGCCGCGCTCCCTGAAAAGCAGCGGTTGGTTTTCAATATGCGCTACTACGACGAAATGAAATACGAGAAAATTTCCGAGATTCTCGGAACCTCTGTCGGGGCTTTGAAAGCTTCCTATCACTTCGCAGTGAAAAAAATTGAAGATTATTTCAATGCTCTCGATTAAACCATTCGCAATAGTGGAAGTCAAAAAAACGAACTCATCTCTCTAACATCCCTAAGGCTATGAACAGTCAAGATATTCTCTCTAAAATCAACCATAAGTCAGGTATGACAGTCCCTGACAACTACTTTGCCGATTTCGCGCAGTCCATGTCGTCCCAACTTCCTGTTCAAGATTGGGAACGAGAGGACTCTGCCGTGGTGATGCCACAGTCCTTCTGGCATAAAATTCGCCCCTATGCCTACATGGCCGCCATGTTCCTCGGCATTTGGTGCATGATGAAAACATTTGATCTCATGCGTGGCGACTCTGTAATTTCCGTTGATAAAAATCCGCAACTTATCAGCGCTGTCAATAACGATGCCTTTTTCAACGATTATTGCACTCCAGCCATGAGCGAAACCGACATATTTGATGAACTCTACGATGAAGGTTTTGACCCTTCCTCACTTGATTCACTTTAACTCCGCTCTTCCCCCGTCCCCTTCGACTAACAACCAACATTCTGAAAAATGAAACGCAATCTCATAGCTCTGCTCGCTTTCCTCATCCTCTCTTGTTCTTCTGCTTTCGCGGCCGACAAGCCTCAAACCGACGCACAACGCCAGCAGTGGTTTAAAAACATGGTGGCTACCAAAGTGGAATTCTTAACCAAGCAGCTTGCCCTCAACGAGAATCAGAAAGCTCGTTTTGCTAAGGAATACACTGCTATGTCGTCCGAAACGTCCAAACTCGCTCGTGAAACACGTCAGCTTGAACGCTCGGTCTCCAAAAACACCAATGCAACAGATCTGGAGTATGAAAAAGCTGCTGAAGCTATGACAGAATTCAAATCCAAAGAAGCCGCTATTGAATTACGCTACTTCAATCAATTCAAAACGTATCTCTCCAAAAAGCAACTGTTCCAGTTGAAAATAGCCGAAAACAAATGGATGCGAGAGCTTATGAAACAGCGAGGCAAAGGGAAAAAATAACGTTTCCTCCACTCTTCGTTTCTTAGCATCCTTCCATCCCCAACAATAACGACAATATTGGCGTTTAATTCGCAGCGATATTGTCGTTTCTCTTTTACAACACACATTGATTTTCAAGATACGAGTATGAACATTGTAAGCACACTCCGACGAGCACTCACAGCGCTCGCACTTTCAGTATCTCTCCTCGCTCCAGCTGCAAATTCTGTGGTCAGTTCATCTATCCCTGATTTTGCCTATCCTCAAACAGTTGCAACCGACGCTCGCAAACAGCTCAACGCTTCACTCCGTGCAGGTGATGAAACAAAAGCATTGCGCTCGCTGATTGACTTTGCCCTGGCGGAAACTGCTGTTGGCAGCGAAAACACCCCTAATGCCATTGCTGAAGTGAAAAGCACTATTGAGAAACTCACCGACAGTAATGCACGGGCAATTGCCAACATTCTTCTCGCTTCAATTTATTCCGATCTCTTCAATGCCGATTCCTACAAGTACAATGCCCGCGAACTACCTCTCACGCCCATCCCCGACAACTACACTGAATGGAGCGGCGACCAATTTCGTAAAGTTATATCCGATCTTTGTGCCGCTGCTCTCGTAAATAAGTCAGCTCTGCAAAACGCTTCGCTTTCCGACTATTCCTCGCTCATTTCCGTCCCCACTTCTTCGCGCGTATACTTCCCTTCACTTTATGATTTCATAGCGCATCGCTCCATCAGCCTCCTAAGCAGTCTAAGCCAATACTCCCGCGTGCTCGGGATTGTTGCTCTCTCGCCCCGATCCACATTCATGATTGCTCCGCCCTCAGTTATCTCCGACTCACAGGTGCAGCAGATTATGGACATCTATGCCGACTTGCTTCGATTCCACACTCTCAATCCGGCGCCCGAAATTTATTGCGACATCCAGCGTATCATTTTTGCAAAAAGCCACACCTACACCAACCTTTCCGATGATTCTGAACGCTCGGCAATAACTCTTCTCAAAGGGCTCTATTACGATTACCTCTCAAGTGAATACTCCGGCGATGTTCTAATCGCCATGGCCAACTATACAAGCTCAAGGAACCAATCCGGTGAACTGTCAGTTAAGGAGTACTATACCATGCTCAAGGATTTTGCGCATCGTTATCCCACATTCGCTCGCATAGATTGCATAAACAGTCAGCTCGCTATCCTTACTCAGCCCAATGTCACTGTGTCGTCCCCCGGTCAAGTAGCCCCGGGCTATGCCTTCCAGGCCTCCATATCTGTGTCCAATCTCAATAAGGTCACATTGAATCTTTACCGCGTCAATAACAAAGTGCAATCAGGCCAAAACCAAGTTTCCACAAGCGTTAAAGCTTCAACTCTCGCCACTCTTAAACCTATTGATCAGGTTACCATAGACTTCACGGACAGCATACCGTTCTCTTCCACTCGTAAGGTTTCGTTCACTGTGCCTGAGTTCGGCATCTACTGCATTGCGCCGTCTCGCGATGTCATCACTTCTGCACGCAACTCATTTGACTGTTTCCGTGCAACCCGACTGTATTCCGGCGAGCTGACTGACTCACTCGATACACGAATTTTTGTAATTGATCCGCTCACCGGACGTCCTGTTGATCAAGCCTCCATCCTGTTTGCTGCCGGACGGGCGGCTCCCTCCGAAATAGGCAAGACCGATACTGACGGCTTCCTCACACTGCATCCAACCACATGGAGCTCCGCGCGGCCAGTTCTTGGCAACGACATATTTGCCCCGGCAAATTATGTGGATGCTCCGGCGAATTACGTCAATGACTGGACCTCGATGACAAATGCTTTCACAGACCTTCCCCTCTATCACCCGGGCGACTCCGTGAAATGGTGTGCTATTGCCTATCGTTTCCGTAACACTGAACGCCAGCTGCTTGACAACACTCCTCTCTCAGCTGTTATGTTCAACGCCAATTCCCTCCCGGTAGACACCCTTGACGTCACCACAGACATCTGGGGCCGTATTAATGGTGCTTTTCATATTCCCGAAGGCGAACTCACCGGACCATACCGCATTGTATTCCGATCCAAAGAAAAGAATAATGTGCTCGGCATGACCTACTTCACCGTATCGGACTACAAACTCCCCACATATTACCTGACCATCGACAAACCGGCCTCCGGAGTACCCTCCGATGGCGATGTAACCATCACTGGCGTGGCTAAAACCTATTCAGGTGTCCCCATGGGAGGAATTCCTGTCAAAGCTGTAATTTCTTCCGCCATAGGTAATTTATGGATGCGCAGCAACTCTATCAAATTCTGCACCCTTTCTGACACGACTTCCGCTGACGGACAGTTCACCCTCGTGCTTACAAAAAATCAAATACTGAATTCCCCTGCCCCACAAGGCTTCTTCACAGCCGAAATCAGTGCAACCTCGCTTTCCGGAGAGAGTCAGCAAGCATCCGCCGAATTTGTGGTTGGAAACTCATACACTATTGAATCAAAACTTCCCGAAGCTCTTGATACTGATCATGATATTGACCTCCTTAAATATTTCTCGCTCGTCGATTCACGAGGCAACCGTATCAATGACCAATTGAATTACTCACTTGTTGATCGACGCAACGAATCTGATACAATCCGTGGCACGCTTTCCAATGCCATGAATCTTAGCAAGCTTCCCTCTTCCACTTACACTCTCACCGTCTCGGCTTCCAATTATGACGCCGATCCCGTTACTGCTACCGTCATTCTATATCGCGCCAAATCTCAGGTTTCTCCCGTCGACAGGGTAATATGGTCACCCGTCTCTGATGTAAAGATTCCCTCCGGACGCAAAACCAAGCTGAATGTTTTTGCTTCTGAAAATGACGTAATGGCTCTGCTCTCGATTTTTGATAATGCATCCATCCTCTCATCCAAATGGATCAAGCTCAAAAAAGGACACAATGAAGTGGAAGTAAAGATTCCCGATAACATGAAATC
>CAJUSN010000125.1:0-1645 GCA_910589095.1 uncultured Muribaculaceae bacterium | reverse complement strand
GGGCCACACTTCTCTCCATGCTTAACTATAGCGGAGCCAAACTGGATTTCACCATTTCAACCTCTGAACCCGAGCCATCGCTCTCTATAATTGCAGAATCATTCCGTGACCGCCTTATCCCTGGCGGTAACGAAACATGGACTTTCCGTACAGTCGACGCTGACAGCACCGGTTCACAGTCAGCTATGATTTTTGGCATGTACAATGACGCCCTTAATTCTTTGCAACAGTCATCGTGGAACATCTCGTTCGCTCAAAGCATCCGTAATTTCACGTCTGCTACACTCAATGGATACTCCTCCTCTGTTGGTAACGGGTTCTGCGATTTGAAATATAAAATGAGTTGCGACGGTATAACAACACCGTTCCTCCAAACCTATGGACTCTCATTCACGCCTCTCATGCGCAGCCGCACCACTTTGCTCTACAAATCCGCCTCAACAAATGGAGCTGCAATGCGTGTTACCGAAGAAGTGAAAATGAGTGCTGATATGGGTCTTGCCGGCATGGCACCCGGTGTCCATGTAGCGGAATCTGAACTTGCTGAAGAAGCATCTGTTGATACAGCTGCCGATGCGGCTGGTTCTGATGCAAAGTCAATGTCTGAACCGTTCCAATACCGCGACAGCGAAACACCGCTCGCATTCTTCAATCCCACGCTCACCACCGATCCAGCCGGCCATGTAGCGTTCAGTTTCACCGTGCCTAATGCCAACACTACCTGGGACTTCACCGCGTTGGCTTATGATAAAGCGTTCTCAACCGCTCGTTTCCACAGGTCGGTCCTCGCTAACAAGCCTCTCATGGTTCAGCCTAATCTCCCGCGATTCCTCCGCTCAGGTGATGTGATTACTATTCCCGCCACTGTGATGAACAACACCGATTCCACTGTCACCGCTACCGTAACAGTTGAATTCTTCAACCCGGCAAACATGGACGTAATCTCGCGTCATGAGCCGGAGTCGGTTACCATCCCGGCCAACGGATCAGCTGTCACTTCAGTAACTCTCACCGCTCCTTCTCAATCCCCGTTCATTGGTTACCGTGTAAAGGCGTCATCCGATAAATTTGCCGACGGAGAGCAATCCCTCATACCAATTCTTGAAGCTGCCCAGCCGGTTATCGAGACCTCTCCCTTCTATATTTCGCCCGACTCCGCCTCTTTCTCCATGAAGTTACCTGAATACGGACCCGACGCTCGTGTCACCTTCCAATTCTGCGACAATCCAACCTGGTACGTCGTTACCGCCCTCCCCGGCCTCTCTGCCTCTGAAGCCAGTACCGCACCGCAAGCGGCGGCTGCCATCTATTCAGCCGCTGTGGCCGATGGTCTTCTGCGCTCGGTTCCTCGCATAGCCGACGCCCTGCGTCAATGGACCCTCAGCGATCGCTCCGACTCTACGCTCGTGTCCATGCTGTCACGCAATTCCGACCTGAAAACATTCCTTCTGCAGGCCACCCCTTGGATGCTTGATGCCCAATCTGACACAGAACGCATGCAACGTCTTGCGCTCCTTTTCGACAAGGACAATATCCGTAACACCTATGACACCAACATCAATCTCCTTTCCAAACTTTCCCGTTCATCCGGAGGTTGGGCTTGGGTCAACCAATATTCCGAACCATCCGCTTGGGCCACTTACCA
>CAJUSN010000124.1 GCA_910589095.1 uncultured Muribaculaceae bacterium | reverse complement strand
TGTTGACACTGTCAGCAACAATCTCCTCCACAATGCATATAGGAGCTTTCGACTGCTTCTTTGCAGCAGATGCTCCAAAAGCCGAAACGGCTACACCGAGGGACAAAATCAATATTAAGCGAAGGTGAGGCATATAGTATTCATTTTTGTCAGGCCGAAGCCAATAAAGCAATTAGGCTACAAAATTAATAAAATTAATTCTTGTAGCCTAATGTTTTAGTGAATCATTGCGGTTTGCTCACCCATTCAATCAATACTTGAATGAGAAACAAACGCAAAAGATATTATTCAAAAGCAGTAACGATACCCATGAATGACTCGGCGTCGAGTGATGCTCCACCGATCAAGCCGCCATCCACATTGGGTTTTGCGAAAAGAGCCTTAGCATTAGAGGGCTTGCAGCTGCCGCCATAAAGGATCGAAGTGTTGTCAGCAACTTCCTTGCCATATTTCTTTTCAATCACACCACGGATGAATGCGTGCATCTCTTCAGCCTGGTCATCTGTTGCGGTCTTGCCGGTACCGATTGCCCAAACGGGTTCATAGGCAAGAATGATCTTAGAGAAATCTTCAGCAGAAAGATCGAAGAGAGCTTCTTCAACCTGAGCTTTAACTACATCAAAATACGAACCGTCCTCACGCTGCTCAAGCACTTCGCCAATGCAGAAGATGGGGGTGAGATTGTTCTCGAGAGCCAACTTTACCTTTTCTTTGAGTGTCTCGGAAGTTTCACCGTAATACTGGCGACGTTCGCTGTGGCCAAGGATAACATAATTGGCACCGGTAGATGCAACCATGGGTGCAGAAACTTCGCCGGTGTAAGCACCAGAGCGATGGTCAGCGCAGTTTTCGGCGCCAAGACCAAGCTTAGACTTGTCAATGACTTCATTCACAGAAGCGAGGTGAGTGAAAGGAACGCCGATCACTACGTCGCATTTTGCATCCACACCTTTAAGGGCTTCATTTACAGCCTTAGCCAAGGCGATACCTTCGGGCAGGGTGGTATTCATTTTCCAGTTACCTGCAACAATGTTTTTTCTCATGTCGTGATATAATAATTATTATTTCGTTGGTTGTTCTTCACTTATATTTTCACTTTCAACCTCATCGGCAGCAGACTGCGCCGCAGAGGTTGAATCGCTTTGCAAATTTACACAATTATTTTCACCTTTACCATCTTTTCCACGCATAATTATCGCGCAAAGGATCTTATCCACGACCAATAAGGCCAATAATACACCAAGAAGCATTGCGCTCCAGCGCTCCAGGGCTGTAGCACCCGACGGTTTCAATGAAGCCAGCTCCGCATCCACGTCAGATGAGTTCACAAGCTTTTCCACATCAAGGGTGCCCATATTGCGCTTCCATTCAACTTTTCCGTCACGCAAAAGGACAACAGAAACAACACCTCTGGAAAGCTCTTTCAATACAGTGGACTCCACATGATAGATTGGGAATTCTGCCATAGAGCCATCCCTTAGAGCAGCGATGGAATCAGTAGGGACATCACTGAGTTCAACCAACGACCCGCCCAACTTATTCATCATCTCATATAATTCGTTGGTAAAAGATGTATAGTACATATCCGCTTTCTCATGCTGCGGAACAACTACCAACATCTCCAGCCCCTCGGGCGAAATAACATCGGCCGTCACATCTGCATCTTCTTCATCCAGTACCGTAAGTTGAGTGTGCTGGTCCAGATAATCAGTCGGTGCATCGCCTATCGGCACCCTATCGACAAAAGTCCATGTGGAATCCGGAAGTGAATCCGCGGTGAAGCCACGTTCTACCCCATCTTTTTCATAGCGGAATTCAAACTCAAGTTCTTCATCCAACTCATCATCAGACAGGAGTGAAGTACCTTCAGGGAAAGAGCGGAAATCAATCAAGGGTTGAATATTAAAGCCATACAGTTCCACAATGGTTACAAATACCAAGCAACTGACTCCGCATATCCACTGAGTGTAAGGATGGTACAGTCCGGCTACGCCCCTGTTTGTCAAAGCCAAAAAAATCAAGGCAGCCGTAATGGCGATATTCTTTGCAAAAGTCGCACCGTTGCTGATAATCCAAAAATCGCCGAAGCAACCACAGTCAGCAACAGGATCTTTAAGCCATATATACAAAGTAAGCGGCAACATGACTCCCATCATAAGGAGTAACGCCCACACCGACGTTCGGCGAAAACAACCGGTTGCAAGCAGCCCACCAACCATGAACTCCGCTGAACTAAGCATCATAGCCGACAGCACGGTCAAAGAGTAAGGAACATTCAGGTCCCACAGAGTGAAATATTCCTCAAACTTGAACACCGTGCCCCAAATGTCAATGGCCTTTACAAGCCCCGACATCACGAACACGGCCCCGACACCTATGCGCAGCAACCACACCACTGCAGGCACCCACCGCGCATTGCGCCAACCCTTGTCGCATTTAGTCGCTTGATTATGAGAGTTCATTCCGAGAGTTTTATAATTCCAAACAAGGCATAATTAATCATGTCCATATAATTGGCGTCTATCCCTTCGCTGATGAGAGTTGCTCCATCATTATCCTCTATCTGCTTGGCACGTTGCACCTTGGTGAGTATGAAATCCGTATAACTTGGAGTCCTCATCCAACGCCATGCTTCATCATAATCATGATTCTTGGCCATCATGAGCTGTTTAGTTACCTCGGCATATCCATCATAAAGCGCCAAAGCTTCCGCCGGATCGATATCCACTTCATCGACAAATCCTTTTTCCAATTGGATAAGGCCGATAATACCGTAATTAACTATTGCTTTCAGCTCAGGCATTATTCCTTCATCCACCATTGCCTCTCCCTTGGTTTCAAGAGTACGTATGCGTTTGGCTTTGATGAAAATTTGATCGGTGATAGAGCCGGGACGCATTATACGCCAGGAGGCTCCGTAGTCCTTAAGCTTTTTAGAGAAAATCTCGCGACATTCCGCGAGCGCTTTATCAAACTGGGCTTCGGTATCTGCCATAATTTTTCGTAACTTTATTATTGTTCAATGCAAAATTAAGCAAATTTCCTTAAATCGCCATCGCTATCTGAATATTATAAAGGCGCCCTTAACCGAGTGAAATAAAAAAGCCGGTCATCGATTTCCCCTCTGACTGGGGCGCATCCGATGACCGGTAAGTATCTTTTCCCAATCCGCGGTGTTCACTTGACACTACGGGTGGTGAAAGCGACAAGCAAAATAATGAAAGCCACCAAAGCCAAACCGGCACTGATTGATGCATAGACCATTGTTCCACCTGTGGTAAAAAGTGTGAAGATAAGCAATCCTACAGCTACGATTGCAAACAAGAAAGCTAAGAATACTAAGAATTTCATAATGAGTAATGTTTAAGAGTTCTTTATTTTATAAACATAACATCACTCAGAGAAATATAGATGTGAAAATAAGCAATTTTAACTTTTCAAGGTTCTCACTTATCTAAAATGTATCATTGCCGTTTTTCCCAATAAGCAGCCTTATCTTCAAAACCAACCCCAAGCCGGTAATAAATACTGTAAAGTGTAGCCGGGAGCTGAGGCATAGACGAGTCCAAACTGTAAGCCTTTTCAAAATATTCTGCCGCTTTTTCCAATCCCGGCGCCACTTTGCTCTCACCGTCACTACCCGTAGATTCCGCTATACGCAGCGCTTCGTTGTAGATAACACGTCCAAGATCAAAGTAGGCCTTGGCACTATTTTCGTTATACACCACAGCTTTTTGAAAATTAGCCAATGCACCTTCAAAATTATTGTCGTGATCTTCAATCATACCGAGAACATCATAAAGCTGGCTCTTAACTTTATCATCCGAGTCTACTTTCAGCGCATCCTCAACCAAAATTCTACACGCATCGAAATCCTCATGTTTCAATCGGTCATTGATCAATTGTAAATTAAAACTGACTTCCTGTGTTCCGTAAAGTTGTGCGCCAATACTCGCAAACTCAAGCATCAAAGAGTCATTTTTTTCTCTACGCGCAGCTTCCATACCGTAGAGGTACATCTCTTTACTTGAATAACCCACAGATTTTGCTTGACCGAACTTCTTCAATGCATCCCCGTATTTCCCACCGGTCATGGCACAAAGTGCTTGATAGTAATATATTTGCCCTAAATCCGTTGGAGAATCCGCCTTAACAACCTTACCTCGCGAATTCAATTTTTCAGGCATTGTAACATATATTTCCCATGCTTCATAGGCTCCCTCAAGATCCTTCTGGTCATATAGGAAAATACCAGCATTACGAAAAGCTCTGTAATATTTCGAAAGTGTTTTACGAATTTCCTTACTGTAACGCGGCTTGACCTTTCCTTTTTCATCAGGAAGGCTGTCAAGCGACATAGCCTTGAGGTAATACCCATAAGCATCTATCAGAGCATGTGCGCCCTCCTTTTTTTGGCCGGCATTGACGTCCGCACCGATCTGAACATTTGTAAGCATCTTATCCCAAACACCGGTCCCGGCCTTTCCGGCTAAATACCAGGCAACCGAACAATCTTTTGTCTCATCATTGTCCAACGCCGGTTTAATATTTTTAAATGCCGCGGCATAATCAGGACTTGCTACCGCAAGAGCATGTTCCACATCCTTCACCACATTCATCTGTGCCAAAGCATGAGAGCATACCAATACGGAGAGAGATAACGTGAGAATTTTTCGCATAATAAATGTTGAAGAATAGGAATGGTTCGGTTATGATAATTGTACAACGCCGCAACATCACGTAAGTGTTCGGCCTTCATCGGAAATTATCACAAATTTACGAATTTTTTTTCAGAGTTTATTTCTCCCATGCCGGTTTTGGACAAATGTTTTCATCCGGTTCCAATTTAGACCATAATAAAGTTGGGCGCGCCCTTGAAGAGCGTGCCCAACACGATAATTTAAAACCCTAAAAAGAATTACTTGAGAGCTTCCCAGTATTTTTCTTTATCGGCATATTGGCTGAGGTTGTAGCTGTGGTTAAGGCTATAGTAAAGTCTATAGATATGTCCGGGGAGCGCTGTCTGATTGTCGTCGATATCAAATGACTTTTCATAGTAACCGGCAGCCTTTACAAGTTCAGGAGCAAGCACATTCTGACGGGTAGTTTCATCTGCATTGTCTTCCTGAGCAGCAACACTGTTCTGAATCAGACGACCCATATCGAAATAGCTCTTAGCATTCTTAGGATTGAGCGAAATTGATTTCTCAAGATTTGCTTTTGCCTCGTCAATCTTACCTTCGCGTTCATTGATGATAGCAGTAATATTGTAAAGCAAACTCTTGATTGAATCGTTAGCCGCAATGTTCATTGATTGGTTAATAGCTTCGTAGCAAGCAGGATAGTTTTCCTTCTGAAGCTGAGCATTAACAATCGAGGCAAGGAAAGAAATGTCATATGAACCATAATTGGCATTTCCTTCGGCAGCTAAACGTGATTGTGCAGCTTCATCTTTCACTGAATCGGCTGCTTCTATACCAACAATGAATAGATCCCTATCCTTGTATCCCTTATCAAGAGCCTGATTCACTTTAAGAAGTGAGTTTTCAAAATTTTTCTCTAAGTAAGCTGCGAGAGCCTGATAGAAAGCTATTTGACCAACAATAGTGTCGGCGTCAGCAACGAAAGCCTTTTGATCGGCGTTCGCATTTTGCGGCAAATTAACATAAAGGTCCCAAGCCTCATAGGCACCGGGATAATCCTTGTTGTTGTAGAGGTCAAGACCGGCCTGGAAATAACCTTTATAGTTTTCACCTATAGTCTTTCGGATCTCCTTAGTGTATTTCTGCTTTACCTTACCCTTTGCATCAGGTTTACTGTCAAGCGGAAGTGCCTTTACATAGTAATTGTAAGCGTCCAGCAGATTGTGACATGCAGCTTTAGTTTGATCTTCAGGCAACTGCTGGCCGGTCATGATGGCAACGAATGCATCATCCCAAAGACCTTGAGATGCCTTACCGGCAATAAACCACGGCGCAGCTGTTTCGCTGGTTTCCGGATTTGACAGGGCAGGCTTCACTGCCTCAAGAGCTTCCTGATACTTCTTGGATTTCAGCAATCCCTCGGCGTTTTTAACCACATCAGGTTGTGCCGATACAGTAAGCCCGGCAACGAGACCCAACGCGAGTAAGCTGATCTTTTTCATAATTGAAAATTGTTTGGATTTGTTTTATTTAAGGTAATTAATTATTCATTTTCAACATCCTCAGGCTGAGAAAGATCGGTAACTTCACTTTCCGTATCCAATCCCACGGCTGCCTGAGGCTCATCGGAAGCATCCATCTGATCAGCTATAATTTCTGAATCGATTTCCTGCTCGGGATCAGAGTCAACACAGCACACGGACGCTATGGTGTCATTACGCTTCTCAAGGTTGATTATCTTCACGCCCTGAGTAGCACGACCTTGAACACGTATATCGGCAACCTTAATGCGAAGAGTGATTCCGGATTTGTTGATAATCACAAGATCGTTATCATCGTTAACACTCTTGATACTTACCAATCGACCTGTCTTCTCAGTAACATTGATGGTTTTTACACCTTTACCGCCACGGTTTGTAATACGGTAATCATCCAATACCGAACGTTTGCCGAAACCATTCTCAGAAATCACCATCACATTATTCGTAGTTTCAGGCTGCATGCAAATCATACCAACCACTTCATCGTCACCTCCGTCAAGAGTCATACCTCGTACACCGGTTGAAACTCGACCCATCACTCTGACAGTGCTTTCATGGAAGCGGATTGCGCGTCCGTTTCTGTTGGCCATAAGTATTTCAGAGTTACCGTCAGTAAGATTCACATCGATAAGTTGGTCATCCTCACGAATAATGATGGCGTTCACACCGTTAGCGCGCGGGCGGGAATATTCGGCAAGCGATGTTTTCTTGATAACACCGTTCTTCGTACAGAACACCAGGTTGTGGCTCTCTACGAATTCCTTATCAGTCAAACCTTTTACTCGGATTACGGCATTGACCGCATCATCAGGTTCTATATTCAGAAGGTTCTGTATTGCACGTCCCTTGGAATTTTTGGCTCCTTCGGGAAGTTCATACACTTTCAACCAATAGCAACGGCCCTTGCGTGTAAAGAAGAGCATATAATTATGCATCGACGCCGGGTAGATAT
>CAJUSN010000123.1:1117-7160 GCA_910589095.1 uncultured Muribaculaceae bacterium | reverse complement strand
GTGCCTTGCCTGCACGAACCATGAGGTCATCAATGTCAGCATCCGTCATGGCCGCCATTACTTCTCGTTCGACATTCTTTCTGATTGACTCATATAGTTTGACAAGATAAAAGACATTGCAAACAAAGATTATCGCAATGACCGAGATGAAGATTATGGAGTTGATCTTGAACTTTTTCATACTGAAACGCGAAGTACAGGGCGTAAGTCTTAAAAGAATTGCTTACATGGCAAAGGTACATATAATTTTCCGCTATGCCACGCACTACATTGCAGATTTAAGACTAAATAAGGCAAGGCTTAAGACTAAATAAGGTTGCTGATGACAATAGCAAGCGATTGCATGGCTAAATTTGCAACACTTGCTTAATAAATTCACACTTATTATATGAAAAGAATACTTATCACTATTATTTCATTGCTATTTACAATTTCAGTATATTCGCAGATGGAGACAGCTGACTCAATTGCCATGCAGGAACTCAACGAAGTGGTGGTAAACGGTGAAAAACCTCAAATCAATGGGCATGACGGGGTGATGGTAGTAGACTTGCCGAATATTGTAAGGGACAAACCCGTCACAAACATACTTGAAGCGTTGGGATATCTTCCTGGGGTGGTAAATAATGATGGAGCCATAGGATTAAATGGAGCTGCTTCGGTGACAATTATCCTGAATGGCGAACCAACCACTATGCCGCTACAGAATCTGTATCAACTTCTGTATTCAACTCCGGTTGACCGACTGAAAAATGTGGAAATAATGTATTCCGCCCCTGCAAAGTACCATGTCAGCGGAGCGGTAATAAACGTGGTTCTGAAGACGCCCCGTCCTCTCGACGGCCTGATGGGCCAGGCAACGCTGGGCTACACTCAAGCACATTACGCTTCATTTTCCAGCGGATTGAATGTCACTTATGCTGTTAAAGACTGGAGATTCGACCTTACTTGGTCGCTGAACCGCAACCAAACCTACAGTGGCCAGAACACCTTTTCCAATCATATTCTTGAAGGGAATACCCATCCCATAGAAGATGACATGCGCCAGATAGGACGCAACTGGAACAATCTGATATACGCTACCGTTTCCTACAAGAAACTTAAGCTCACCTACAACGGGCAGATTACGTCGGGCATCCGCAATGAGAGTTTATCAGACGGGACATTAGGAGATTTCAGAAATCTTTACCGCGGACTGACTCCCACGGGCTATCACAATGTGGCACTGCGGTATGAAAGCTCATTCGGACTAACCTTAGGCACTGATTTTACCCGCTATAACGAGCATCGACGTCAGAACCTTTTCAAGGGCGAAACTGAGGAAGTCAATTCCGAAAACAGTCAGACAGTTAACCGATGGCACAGCTATTTGGATCAAGAGCACACCCTGGGCGCATGGACCTTGGGGTACGGTGCGGAGTATCAACATTCTGATGATAAAAGCCGCCAATTCTATAAGTTTCCTGAAAATCCGGGATTTGACAACAGATTGCGCGAAGATGTGGCAAGTGTGTACATCTCCACGCGAGCAACATTCCCATGGGGGCTGTCGTTCAACACATCGGTCAGCGCAGAGTACTTCCATAATGACTATCAGCATAATTGGAATGTCATACCTCAGTTAGGCGCAACTTTCTACAAGACTCCCACAAGCATATTCCAACTGAATTTCAGCACGGACCGCGTTTATCCATCTTATTGGGAATTGCATGGAGGTTCCTCTTATATAAATGACTATTCCATGATTCTCGGCAATCCCGCATTACAGCCTTACATGAATTACTCGGGTCAACTCAGTTATATCCTGAAGCAAAAATATGCTGCAACATTATATGTGCTTTACGCCGATGACTACTCAGTTCAATTGCCATATCAATCAACGTCCGACCTCCATCTTGTTTTCCAGACCTTGAACCTTGATTATTCCCGGACTGCAGGACTCCAACTCCATATCCCGTTTGACGTAAAAAACATTTGGAACGCAACAACCACATTAAACATCTATCATTCACGTCAGAAATCTACACATTTCCATGATCTTAGCTTTGACAACAGACGCTGGGGCGGATATATCGGGCTGAACAATACCATACGTTTCACGCCTTCATGTCCGGTGACTTTGTCGGTCGATGCCTCATATATGGCCGGAATGATCCAGGGTGGAGGACGCATGGATCCACTTTGGAAAATCGATGCCGGGGTAAAATGGCAATTTGGAATGAAACGCTGTTGCGAACTCAATCTGAAAGCTAATGATATTTTCAACAGCTGCAACCCTATTCTGAGAATCAATTTCTCGGGTCAGGATTACCGCTTGAAAACGCTCAACATGAACCAAAGTCTGAACCTAACTTTTGTGTATCGCTTCAATGGCTTCAAACCCAAGGAGGAACAACAGCCTGACACTGACATATCCCGCTTCGGGACTGGCAATTGAACCTATTCGGAACGGCGGAGGAACAGCCGCTTCATCCGTTTCACCCCCTCTTTACCCATTATGAGCAGAGCGGAGTACTGCGCAGTTTTGGCCAGCCCGAAAAAAAGCACCCATAATCCCCCTTTGGCAGTGGCTGAAATCGGTAACAGCATCTGACCAAACGACACTGCATAGAAGAGTGCGGCACACACAGCGCATATCACACCTGAACGAAATGAAAGCGATGCGAGCCACTGACGAATGCGGGGCAAGAGCGGTGCGGACATTTTCAGATTTTCTAATGAAATATTCAATATTACGCAAAGGTAACTAAATTTGCCGGTAAAATAAAACCATGCCCACCCGGAGCAGATTTTTCAGATGAATTAGTTAACTTTGCATACTATTCACAAACATTAGACTCATGACAGGAACAATCTCTTTAAGTCAAGCCACTCCTCAACAGGTACTTGATGCTTTTATGGAAGCATTTTCTGACTACGCAGTGGGATTCACCCGTGAGGAAATAGAACGTATGCTTGAACGCCGAGGATATAAGCCGGCGCTATCAATTGGAGCCGTAGCCGACGGGCGTATAGTAGCTTTTATTCTTAACGGTTATGGCACGTTCCAAGGCGAAAAGACATGCTATGATTGCGGTACCGGCACAGTTCCCGCTTATAGGGGGAAAGGATTTGCAGGGAAACTGTTCGAGCAGTCGATACCAACGCTACGGGAGGCCGGTGTAAGAAATTATCTGCTGGAGGTGCTTTGCGATAATGAAGCGGCCATAAAGGTATACCGCAATGCCGGTTTCAAGGTGTGTGCAAATTATGATTGCTACAATCAGGCCGTTGGTAATCTCAATATCAAGGCACGGACCGTAGCGAACCCGGACATTCGCACACTCGATCCTGACAAGTTGGGAACGATGGAGATGTTTACCGATTTCACACCATCATGGCAAAACTCGCTTGAATCAATCAGCCGCGGCCGGGATGGATTGAAAATCAAAGGCGCTTTTCTTGACAATGAGGCGGTTGGTTTCTGCGTGACAGATCCTTCTACCGGCGATTTGACCCAGATAGCAGTTAGGCAAGACGTGCGCCGAAGAGGCATTGGTACAGCTCTACTTGCCAACGCATTGACGGATTTCAGAGCACAGAGGATAAAGGCACTTAATATAGAGGCGAGTTGCAAATCTTTGACCGGATTTCTCTCAGCAATGAATTTTGAAAAGGGATTATCGCAATTCGCCATGATGCGTCCAATTTAGTTCATATTTTCAAATGGACATTTCAGTATATCATGGCGACGTCAGCGACCTAATGCCACTGCTTCTTATGGGCGATGAGTCCGAAGCTATGGTTGCGCGATATATTGGCCATAGCATACTAATCGTTGCCCGAAAGGATTCAGAGATTGTTGGAGTATGCGCCGTAACCCGAGAAGAGCCCGGATGGGTAGAAGTCAAGAATCTTGCGGTTCACCCCGACCACCGGCGTGAAGGCATAGGTCGTGACCTGCTTTACGCTGTGGAGAGGATGTGGCCTGCGACAAATATAAAACTGGGCACGGGCGAAACACCATCCACATTACTTTTTTACAAAAAGTGTGGATTCAGAGTTTCGCACACCGTGCCTGATTTCTTTACTCTTAACTATCCGCATCCTATAGTGGAAGAAGGCGTTACGCTAAAAGATATGATATATCTTGTAAAGCCTTAGAAGGTATTAGTGGTGACAGCGCTCGTGATAATACTCGCGGCGAGCTTTGTCATATTTCTTACGTGCCTTCTGCATCTTTTTATATTTCTTCCACGCCTTTTTGGAATGGTGATGGCGAGGAGGAGAATATCTATGATGGTGATGACGAGGAGGTGGAGGGGGACCATAGTTTCGATTGGTGATGTGCACACCGGCACCCTCGGTAGAGAGCCAGAAATTATAGCCTACTTGGGCCGACACGCCTATTCCGGCCAAAGAAACCAACGATATGAGGAGGATGGTGAGAAAGCGTTTCATAGTGATTCAATTTTAAGATAAAAACTTACTTTATTTGTAGTTATTACACACCAATATGTCAATCTGTTCGGAACACGCCCTCTCAATTAGCGAATTTTAACAAGCAAAAATCATCATATCCGTTCCCCATGAACACGAAAGAGGATGCGTCCATGTGGCGCATCCTCTTGTGCAAATTGTCAATCGGCTAAACTGTCCGCAATTATTCAGCGGCAGGAGCTTCTTCAGTTGCAGCAGCCTCTTCGGCGGCAGCAGCTGCTTCAGCTTCAGCTTTGGCAGCGGCGATTTCAGCCTTTTTCTTGGCTACGGCCTCAGCCTTAGCTGCATTCTTAGCCTGCTCGTCTTCAAGACGCTTCTTGAGTTCGAGTTCCTTGGCGGTTGCCATGGAAGCCTTGAGAGCGTCAACACCGGCCTGCTTGTTCTGTTTCCAGGCAGCGAAACGGCGTTCAGCTTCTGCTTCATCAAAAGCGCCTTTCTTAACACCACCCTGAAGGTGCTTCATAAGGAGCACACCTTCCTTAGAGAGGATGTTGCGAACTGTGTCAGTAGGCTGTGCACCTACATTTACCCAATACAAAGCCCGTTCGAAATTCAAAGTTACTGTAGCAGGATTAGTGTTCGGATTATAAGAACCTAAAACGCATAGTTCTTGCGACCATGACGTTGTAATCTGATTTTTGTTGCCATTTTTTGAAATTAATAAAATTTGTTGGTTTTGTATTGCTTTTTGCGAGTGCAAAGTTACGTTTTTTTATCGTAACAACCAATTTTTCCGACAATTATTTCTAATTGCTTCAATAGAATATAGGCAAGCAACCACTTGAATCATCCAATTATTATATTTCGCCTCGGAGCGAAGCTTCCCGCGCAGCCTGGAGTGTTTCAGGCTTTCCAACATCAAACCAGTGATAAGGGCGGCTCGGCACATATGCACGAATGTCAAGCTTTTGGCAAGAGTCTATATAAAACGGGATTATGGAGAATGCGTCACAGCCGGCATCATAAGCACACAACATTTCCAAAGCTGCCGGTGACAGTATGTGCACCCCGCCGAAAGCCAATTCCACCAACCTTTCGCAATCTTCCTTGAGATACTCAGGTTTGTATTGGCCGGTCAACGTATTGTTCCACCCGACCATCCTACCGTCTTCGTTGAACAGCAAATGCCGGCTCGTTTTGCGCGATGACACGAGCAGTGTGACATCAGCACCGCTCTTTTCATGGGCCGCCATCATTTCCGGAAGGGAGAAGTCCGTTAGAATATCCGCATTGTGCACCAATACCGGTTCATCACCGGCAAGCAATCCTGAAGCTCTTTTCAAGCCGCCTCCGGTATCAAGCAGCAGATCTGACTCATCGCTGATGGATATTTTCACCCCGTTTATAGGCAACCTCGATATATAATCTATCACTTGCTTGGAGAAATGATGTACGTTGACTACCAATTCTTTCACGCCTGAATCTTCAAGCTTTGAAATAACCCTACCAAGCATAGGCACACCCCCTACTTCAACCAAAGCTTTAGGTTTGGTAAGGGTGAACGGATGAAGCCTTGTGCCCAGTCCGGCTGCAAAAATCATTCCTTTCATAGCTCCGCTGAAAT
>CAJUSN010000123.1:0-1107 GCA_910589095.1 uncultured Muribaculaceae bacterium | reverse complement strand
GAAATGTGCTGCTCGCGATGCAGCAGTTTTACCTTGCAATTGAATTTAGCCGCTATATGTTCAGCCATTTTTTGGGCTGAATAAACCGAACGATGCTGTCCACCGGTGCAACCGAACGATACGCTCAGATTGGTAAATCCCCTCTCTATGTATTTGGCCACACTGACATCTACCAGCGCGTAGCAATGGTCCAGAAAATGGAGAATTCCACCGTCATTTTCCAGGAACTCTATTACCGGCCGGTCAAGGCCAGTGAGTTTCTTGTACGGATCGTAGCGTCCGGGGTTGTGCAGCGCTCGGCAATCGAACACAAATCCGCCCCCATTTCCCGAGTAATCCTCCGGAATTCCCTTTTTGAATGAAAAGCTGGTAACGGTCACCGTGAGGCACCCCTGTTTTGCGAGGATAAATCGCTCGTCTTTAGCAACGCCACTGAGCAACTCTTTCAAATATGCCAACCGGTCATCAGCCAGCTCCTCAAGAAGTCCAAGAGCACTTAAAGCAGCTTGGCGTATGGATGTAACGAACTGGGCTTTCTTTTCATATAAACCCCGAAATCCGTATGCCCCGAGCACCTGCAAAATTCTGAACAGAGCCATCACGCGCAGCTGTTTCGCCCAATCAGAGGGCACTTCAACACCTTCACCCTTCAACGCTGAGATATAAACCTTAGCAAGCTCCCATTTCAGGCCATCAGTCAATCCGAGGCGAGCCTGCCAAAGAAACGAAGCTACATCATAGAACCTATTACCCGAGCGCGCTCCCTGAAAATCGATAACGTAGGGATGGCCATCATGTACCATAATGTTACGCGACTGAAAATCACGCAACAGGAGAACTTCCTCGGCTTCATCAGCTAATACCAATGAGCGGATAACATTGAACGTACATTCCAACTTCTCCTCATCCAGACGAGCGGATACCGGTTTCAAGAAACAATATTTAAAATAATTAAGGTCCCAAGTCACTGCTTGCTCATCTAATCTGGGGCGAGGATAACAGCTGCCGAGAGGAGCTCCGGCCGAAGCCTGTGCATGGAATCGAGCAAGCAAATTCAAGCTCTCCTCCAACAACTGCCTACACTCTTTGGATTCCACTCCCTTTAGG
>CAJUSN010000122.1 GCA_910589095.1 uncultured Muribaculaceae bacterium | reverse complement strand
GCCTCCTGGCCATACTTTCATCATGCAGCAGTGGCGCAAGCTATGCCGAGATGCTCAACGACGAGGACAAAGCCGTGAACCGCTTTCTTGTCAACCAGCGCGTGATACCTTACATCCCCGCTGATTCTGTTTTCGAATACGGCCCCGATGCTCCATATTATCAAATTGACTCCGAAGGCGCCATCTACATGCAGGTAATCGATCCCGGAAGCGGCCCCAAGGTTGAAGATGACCAGATCGTCTATTTCCGCTTTCTTCGTTACAACCTGACGCTTTACCGCAACACTCTCGACGGATTGGCCTCGGAAGGCAATCTCAATAATATGAGCCAAACCCCTACATCCTTCCGCTACGATAACTACACCCTCCCTTCCTCCTCGCAGTGGGGTTCGGGAATCCAAATGCCACTCCGATTCCTTCCCCTCAACAGCGAAGTGAATCTCGTAATAAAATCGCAATACGGATGGGCTTCCGAAGTGAGCTACGTTGTGCCCTACCTCTACCACGTCCGCTATTACAAAAGCATGATATAATCTGATTTCAAAAACTTTTTCATCATGGCACTAATCAAATCCATTTCAGGCATACGCGGAACCATCGGAGGCGCACCCTCTGAAGGCCTTTCACCTGTCGACATCGTGAAGTTCACCGCTTCTTATGCCACTTTCATCAACTCAACTCTCACTCCCGGCCAGCGCAAACTTATAGTTGTAGGTCGCGACGCCCGCATCTCGGGTCCTATGGTAAGCTCAATAGTCGTTTCCACCCTCTGCGCTATGGGCTTCGATGTTGTAAACATCGGTCTGGCCTCCACTCCCACTACTGAGATTGCCGTGGTAGCCGAACATGCCGCCGGCGGAATCATCATCACTGCAAGCCATAACCCCAAGCAATGGAACGCTCTGAAACTGCTTAATGCTTCAGGCGAGTTTCTCAACGACGCGCAAGGCAAGGAAGTGCTTCGCATTGCCGAAGCCGACGAATACCGCTTTGCCGATGTGGAAGCACTTGGACATGAATATACAAACAACACCTACAACCTGCGCCACATTGAGCAGGTGCTCGCTCTTGACCTTGTAGATGTCGATGCTATTCGCAACGCTAACTTCACAGTGGCCGTAGATGCCGTCAACTCCGTTGGTGGTGTGGTGATTCCCCAGCTTCTCCGCGCCTTAGGTGTGAAAAACATAATCGAACTTAACTGCGATCCCTCAGGTAACTTCGCACACACTCCCGAACCTATCCCCGAAAACCTCACCGGCATAGCCGACCTTATGCGTGGTGGCACAGCCGACGTTGGCTTCGTGGTTGACCCCGACGTGGACCGTCTGGCAATTGTCATGGAAAACGGCGAGATGTTTGTTGAAGAATATACCCTCGTGGCAATAGCTGACTATATCCTTTCCCACACTCCAGGCTCCACCGTGTCGAATCTCAGCTCATCGCGAGCTCTCCGCGACGTGACCCGCAACCACGGATGCAACTACACCGCAGCCGCTGTGGGCGAAGTCAATGTGGTTACCGAAATGAAGCGCACCGGAGCCGTTATCGGTGGCGAAGGAAATGGCGGTGTTATCTATCCCGCTGCCCACTATGGCCGCGATGCTCTTGTCGGCGTGGCTCTGTTCCTCACCCTCATGGCTAAAACCGGGAAGAAGGTAACGGAACTGAAGGCCGGCTATCCGCAATATGCAATAGCCAAAAACAAGATTCAGCTCACCCCCGACATTGACGTAGATGCAATCCTTACTGAAATCAAAAAACGCTATGCCAACGAACAGGTGACCGACATTGACGGTGTGAAAATCGACTTTGCCGACTCTTGGGTGCATCTCCGCAAATCCAACACCGAGCCTATCATCCGCATATATTCCGAAGCACATACCATGGCCGAGGCCGACGCTCTTGCCGAAGATATAAAGCGTGTGGTGGCCGATATGACCAAATAAATCCGAACGATGTCTAATCTTAGGATAACCCTACTCACGGTTGCCGCATGCATTCTCATGTCAGCGGCAACCGTGTCGGCTAAAGGGCGCAAGCAAACCAAATCGCGCAAAGCCACAACCACGCAAACCACACGCAAAGCATCAAAAGCCACCGCTAAGTCAAACGAACCTGAGGATTGGGTGCTATTCAACGTGGCTGCCGGATGCCTGCGCAATGCCCCCTCACACTCGGCCTCGCTTGAAACGCAAGCTTCTTACGGCACTCCGGCCAAGGTCCTCTCCCGCCAATCCGATTGGTATCGGGTGGAATTGCCTGACGGCTATAAGGCTTGGGTGATAGGGACATCGCTCGTAGACCGCACTCCTGCCGAGATGGAACAATGGCGCAATGCTCAGCGACTTATAGTCACTCAGCCACGGCCATTTGCCGCTTATTCTGACTCTACAAACACTTCCGATGGCAATATTGCCATGGATGTGGTGATAGGTTCGATTTTTGAGGGCATTAAAGCGCCCGGCTCGGCGTTTTCCGAAGTGGTGCTCCCCGATGGTCGCAAAGCTTACTTGCAATCGGCCAACGTGGAGGATTTCAGCACCTGGAGCAAACGTGAACCTCAATTGGACACCATTATGAACACCGCCCGCTCAATGATGGGTATCACTTATCTTTGGGGTGGTACCACTCCTAAGGCCATCGATTGCTCCGGCTATACTAAGGTGGCGTTTGGAGCTGCCGGACTGATACTTCCGCGCAACGCATCTGACCAAGCACTGGTAGGCGAAACTCTTGACCCTGCAAAGCCTGATGAGTTTCGCCGAGGCGATTTACTATTTTTCGGAACCGGAGCAGGGACCACCGTGACACATGTCGGCATCTACGATGGATTCACACGGTTTCTCCACTCTTCGGGACGAGTATTTGAAAGCAGTTTCAAACCGGGGCATCCACTCTACCTACCTCGCAAAGTAATTGGTGCATGCCGCATTCTCTCCGTCCCCTCCCCAAAAGGTGTCACCACCTATGCCTCACATCCCTGGTATTTCCAACAGTAACACCCCTACACTCCGGCTCAATATCAAGAGCATTAGAACAACAAAACTCGGCGGTGTGTCAAAATTAATTTGGCACACCGCTGTTGTTATATCCCGACGAGAGGATCTTGTCAGAATAGTTCAGATGGTTTCAAAAAAAAGTTGGCATCCCACGCGGAGGGAAGCCAACCTTGAATTATTTATTACTCCCTGAAAAAGGGGAGAAATGGTCAAAAGATCAGATGATGGAGTTACGTTTGGTCCATTCAACAATTTCGGGAATGTAACCGAATGCAAGACCTGTAACTGTATCAGCACAGCCATAGTAAACGGCAATGCGGCCGGTTTCAGGATCGTGGAGAGCAGCGCAGGGGAAGGTTACATTAGGCACATCGCCTGTGAGCTCATAGATTTCGCGGGGCGAGATCAGATAAGGTCCCGAACGGGCAATCACTTTCCAGGGCTGTTCGCGGTCAAGCAGAGCCGAGCCAAAGGCATATACATAACCATTGCATGAGCGGAGCACACCGTGATAAATAAGCAGCCAGCCTTCGGATGTCTCAATAGGAATTGGACCGGCACCAATTTTCATGCACTGCCATGCGCTGTCCTCAAAAGCGGCAGGAGCCATAACATGGCGGTGGCGACCCCAAAATTCCATGTCGGGCGACTCGCTGTAGAAAATATCACCGAAGGGGGTATGTCCTGTGTCGCTGGGGCGTGAGAGCATGGCGAAGTTGCCATTTATCTTGCGAGGGAACATTACTCCGTTGCGGTTGTAAGGAAGGAATGCATTCTCAAGCTGGTGGAACGTTTCAAAGTCAGTGGTCCATGCTGCACCGATTGTGGGGCCATGGTAACCGTTACACCAGGTCACATACCATTTGTCGTCAATTTTGGCAACGCGAGGGTCGTAACCGTAAACCCATTCAGCAATCTCTTCGTTGCCACCTTCAAGGCGCATGTCCTCTTCGTTAATGTCCCATTTGAATCCATCCACGGAGAAACCCACATGGATGCGCATGCGGCGGTTCGTATCATCGCAACGGAACACCCCTGCGAAGTTATACTTGCCTTTCTTGAAAGGCACCACTGCAGAATTGAATATCGAGTTGGAGGTGGAAAGTGCATCGCGCGGAATAACCGGATTGGCAGAGTAGCGCCAAAGCACATCTTTACATCCTTCAGGGCGATCTTCCCAAGGCATATTGGGCAATGCTTCGCCCACAATTTTCAGTTCGTTCATTAAGTCTATATAATATTAGAATTTAGATTTCAATCAGAATTGAGAGTCTTCTTCACCCTCCACGGCCGATGTCAGGGCTTCTTTCAGTTCCGACTCTCCATTCTCTGCATCCTTATCAGAGTGGGTGAAGGGCACTATCCATGCCAGGATAAAAGCAGGTATAGAAACCACGAGCGCAATGATGAAGAACAGCTCGTAGCCTGTCTGCTTGCAGATCCAGCCGGAAATCATTCCGGGGAGCATGACACCGAAATTCATGATAGCCGAAGCAAACGCATAATGAGCCATGGAGTGCTTTCCGGGGGCCACCTGCTGCATCATGAACATGGTTAAGCCCACAAAACCGAAACCATAGCAGAAATATTCCGCAACCAAACCGGAACCAATAATCACCACATTCTGCGGCTGGAATACTGAGAAGAGGAAGTAAATGACAAACGGCACGTTGAAAATGCACACGAGTGAGAACAACACCTTGCGCAGTCCGAAATGGGCTATGAAATAGCCGCCGAGGATCGAACCTACAATAAATGCTACTGTACCGAACACACCGTAAAGCGTACCCATAGCTTCGTTCGACAGCGCTATACCACCTTCTGAGAGGGGTGCTTGCAGGAATATAGGCACCATTTTCATTGCAAAGCCCTCAGTGAGACGATAGCATACAATGAAAAGGATATAGAGCCAGATGTATTTCTTTTTGAAGAAATCTACGAGCACATTCTTCATCTCTACCATCGCTTCACCGAAATTCTTTTGTTCAGCGCTGCTGTTGGCCGACTTGGTAGAGCCCGGGAGCATGAAGAAGTGATAAATGGACAGAGCGATAAGGAGCGCTCCTATGACACCCATGATGATCATCCACGCATAGAAAGGTGCGCGGTCAGGATCGGTTGACTTGAAATGGGTCATCAACACACCGGCAAGCCAAACAAGACCTCCGTTGGCAAGTACTTTTGCCAAATTATAGAAAGCTCCTTGCCAGCCGATATAAGTGGATTGGGTCTTCTTGTCAAGCGCCGACAGATACACACCGTCGGTTGCTATATCATGTGTGGCACCTGAAAATGCAATCACTCCCATGGCAGCGATGACCCAAGTAAAAAAGTCAGGAAGCGGCAACAGGAATGCGATAAGTGCGAAGAAAAAACCGGAGATTGCCTGGGTGGCTACAACAAAATTTTTCTTAGTCCAGAAAATTTCAAGCAGCGGGCTCCAGAGAAATTTCAACGTGTAAGGCAATGTCAGGAGCGATGTCCAAAACGCGATTAGTTCCATGTCAACACCCAGATTGTTGAACATGATTACCGAAACAAGATTAAGAGCCACGAAAGGCAATCCCATGGCAAAATACACCGAAGGCACCCATGCCAGTGGCGAGCGCTTGTTTTTCGGTGCCACAGAGGCGTTTGACTGCGTCATACGTCGAAATTAAGTATAGGTTAGAAAAATGGTACCCCGGAGCAGAATCGAACTGCTATCAAAAGTTTAGGAAACTTCTATTCTATCCGTTGAACTACCGGGGCAATTTTCGACTCCACAAAGGTAATAATAATTACTGAATATGGAAAACAACGCGCGTCACATTTACCATATTTCACAATGAACGACTTTGCAACGCGAATGCCGGGACTCAATCGGGATATTTTTCAAGCCGGATCACATCAAAAATTGGTTTTACGCTTCTTTTTAGCTAATTTTGCATGTATATGGCAACTCTTGACAAAGACAGCTTGGCACGCCCCGAACTATGGAGGCTCGTGATTATGATTGGCCCAAGGACCATGGATGTGGTGTTGTATCCGCCCGTGGCCAGGGAAGAGATTGTGTGGCATCGGTTCGACCTTGACCCGGCTGCGCCGACCCCTCTTAAAGCCATCGAGGACATCATATATGAAAATCCTCTTCTGCTGAGTGATTTTAGAAAAATAGACTGCATCATTGACTCTCCCCGACGTGTGATGGTCCCTTGCGATGCTACCGCCGAACAAGCTGAGCTTTTTCTGTCTGCCACTATCGCAAAAGAGCCGGCTTCAGAATCCATTCTCCATTCTGATACCGGCTGCGATGCTCGGATGATACAGTCCGTGGATGCCGAGATCCTACCCTTTCTAAAACGAACATTTTATAATGCAAGCTTTCACGGGAAACTGTCGCTCCTGACAAACTACTTTGCGAACCACACAGAAAATTCCGGTTCAATAAAGATCAGAGCCTTGGTGCGGGATTCAAAACTCACATTCATTGCTTTGCAAAATAATCATCTGTTGGCGGCCAATGATTTCAATTATCAGTCAGTCACAGATGCGGCCTACTATCTTCTGGCCTCAATGAAAAATCTATGCATTGAGCCAACATGTCCTGAACTTGACTTCGCTATTCACGGAGAATCACTGACGGCAACCGGCACACTTACCGAAATACTGAGGAGATACGTACCGTCCATAAAGGCAATTCCATTCCCCACTCTCCGCTTCCGTGCATCAAAATCCACGCTTCAGATTCCATTTCCAATGTTAATTCTTCCAATATGCGAATAATAAGAGGTAAATACGGGCGTAGACGCTTTGATGTGCCAAGCAACATAACAGCGCGCCCAACGACCGACTTTGCACGCGAAAACATCTTCAACATCATAGAAAACAGTATTGACATTGAAGACATACGCGCACTTGACCTTTTTGCCGGCACCGGCGCTATCACTCTTGAACTCCTGTCAAGAGGCGCAGCCAATGTCACTGCAATAGAAAAGTCGGCTATACAGCACCGCTTCATACAAAAAACGGCAACCACACTCGGGGAAAAGAATCTAAGACTTATAAAAGGAGATGTGTTCCGGTATCTTGAGTCCGGTCCAACAGATAAATACGACTTTGTATTTGCCGATCCGCCATATGACCATCCGAGGTTTGACGATGTTGCCGATCTTGTGTTAAAAAGTGGAATGGTGAAACCGGGAGGAATGTTTATACTTGAACACTCACGTCAACATGATTATTCATCCCTCCCCAATTTCCATAGACACGTTGCCTACGGGAGTGTCAACTTCTCCATCTTCCTCATACCTGAAGAATAAACATTAAAAGAGCCCGAAACATTCGGGCTCTTTTGTATCTATAACTTAGTTACGGACGTAGAAAAACGCCCATGACTGAGGGTCATGGGCGTTTCATTGAAGGGGGCGGTTACCTACTTTCCCGCTTTCGCAGTATCATCGGCGTGGTGAG
>CAJUSN010000121.1 GCA_910589095.1 uncultured Muribaculaceae bacterium | reverse complement strand
TCCTTAATGTTCATGTGGAGTGTCATGAAATGATCACGAAACGGCTCGCTGTCACTGAACCAGGAGGAGACATCGCGTGTGAAAGCTCCGGATGCAAGGGATTCGCCATTGAATTCCGGAAAGCGCGCAAGGTCACGCTTTTCCAGCTCGGAATATGTTGAGCGGGGAAAAGTAACAAAAACCAATGCCAGGCCGGCAAACACCGCGCCCACAATGGAAAGGAAGGCTACATGGCGATTCATTGGTCAAGATATGTGATATACATGTCGTAAGTGCGGGCCGTGGAGGCATGCGTGGCGTTGTTGGCAAAGAGGATGTCGGTAATACCATTGTCGGCCACATAATCACGCATGTTTTTAGTGAAATATCGGCAGTCAATCACGTGAATCTCCTCAAATGAACCGAATAGATAGCCGGGTATGGCATTCCCGAAACTGTCCTTGAGTATTATGAGCTTGCGCCCGTTTTTTGTAGGAGTTACAACCTTGGTGAGCTTCGAATCACCGCCCATGAAGGTGCAATAGGTGGACACACCCTTGAACGGCAAGAAGAACTTGCCCTCCTTTGGTTCGGTTTCGGAAATAACACGTCGGCGAGATTTGTCAAGCGAATAAGTGACATAAGTGGTCTCTACAGGGCCCAGATGTGCCGGAGTGTAATACACGAAATCCTCCGGGGCATTCTTCACCGCGGGATCCTTGGAGAACTGATACATGGTGCCGACGTACCCTTCAACCACATGCTCGTCATATTCATCAAGCGGCAGAAAAGGCACACCGGCAGCGCCTGCGAAAGCCCGTGCGGCATAATAAGCGCCAAGGGGAGCCCAGTGATGGTCGGTGCGGGAATAAATTGGCTCTTCCACATGCTCGGCTAGCACGGGAAACAGGTCTATACCCTTCACGCCATCGTCGAGCGACTCGAACATCACACGGATAAATTCATGCGTGGATTTGGGGAGCGAGGCAGCCGCGTCGGGAGTGTAATAGGCCGACGCCGTGGGTATCGGCATCACCCAAATGTTTACATTGGGGAAAGCCTCATGATATTTATTAACCGAAGCTGCATAGGCGCGCGCCGAGGAGGGAGTGCCGCCAAAAGTGTCAAATGACCGCACCGAATCGCCGCGACCAACCACAAATATTCCACGTGAAGTGCGTCGGTAGGGGGCATCGCCCGTAACGGTGTTGACATACTCGTAAGGCACATAGCCGGTAGGCTGCTCCTCAACGGAATAATCAACATCGACCGCACCTATGGCCCTAATGAAATCAGCGTGCATATCCTCCACCGATTCCGGCTGAGGATCATCAGGCATGGCATACACAGCTGCCGGAAGCATCGCCGAAGCCATGAATAGAAAAGAAGGGTATATTATGTTTTTAATCATATCAATGGAATGAAATTATCAGAATCGAGTGTAAAGGAAAGCGTTGTTGGTAGCACCGATAAGAAGCGCCACACTAACAATGAGGATCACCACGGAAAGGACTACCCGCGAGGTTACACTCACGGCGGCTCCTGCAGTTGATCCCTCGCCAGCTATGCGCGCAGGGAGCGAAGCCACAGTCTTGCGGAGAGGCATGCAGAACGCTATTGCCGTAAGCCACAGCCAGAAGTGGTCGAATATGGCGCTCTCTACGGTGAAATCCCATCCGGCGCCCTGGAATCCGAAGAACGAGCCGAAGAAACATCCCATGGAACCCATATCGTCGAAATAGAAGATGCCCCAGCCTATAACTATGAGAAGCAAGGCGTAGAGGTGAAGCACCGGACGAGGTATGCGACCGGCATAAGGCAACACCGCAAATTTCTCAACCATCACAATCACACCGAAGTAGAGGCCCCAGATAATGAAATTCCAGCTGGCACCATGCCACATGCCGGTAAGGAACCACACAGCCAATATGTTGAGGAACTGATGGGCACGGTTTCCGCCAAGTGGAATATACACGTAGTCACGGAAAAAAGAGCCAAGCGACATGTGCCAGCGTCGCCAGAATTCAGTGATGGTGCGTGAGCAGTAAGGGTGATTGAAATTTTCACAGAAATGGAATCCCAGACAGCGGCCAATGCCTATGGCCATGTCGCTATAGCCCGAGAAGTCGAAATAGATCTGGAAAGTGAAGGCTACAATGCCTACCCAAGCGCCGGCGGTGGAAAGATTTGACAGATCGGTCTTAAGAAACTGGTCGGCAATTTCGGAGAACTGATTGGCAATGATGACCTTCTTGCCAAGACCTATGAGAAAGCGGAACACGCCGTCGGACACATCCTGTGCGGAAGCATGGCGGGAATTAATTTCGGCAGCCACGCTACCATAGCGCACAATGGGACCGGCGATGAGCTGCGGAAACATGGAGATGTAAAGCAGCAGATTAAAAAAGTTTCGCTGAGCCGGAGCCTCTCCGCGGTACACGTCCACCAGATAACTCACCGACTGGAAAATATAGAAACTGATACCGATGGGAAGAGCAATCTGAGGCACTGCCACATCAAGTCCGATATCGGACAAAGTCTGGGCGAAAAAACCGGTATATTTAAATGTACCGAGAATGGCCACGTTGGCCACAACACCGGTCCACAAAGCGGCTTTGCGGTGTCGTGATGCCGACGCTATCACCTTGCCGGCAAAGAAATTGACCAGCACGGCAGCGAGCATGAGAAACACATATACGGGCTCGCCCCACGCATAAAACAGCAACGAGAACACCACGAGCACAGCGTTGGCCGCAGGATGATGACAGTGCAGCCGGTCATGGTCCAACCGGTTGTCAATGAACCGCGCCAGCCGGTAAAGCACTACAAACGCCGGCAGGAACACAAAAAGGAAAAAGAGATCGGAAAATACCATCGTGGTGTCAGTTGTCAGTTATTTCAGATATAGCTTCGTTGAGAAAAGCAGCAACGTGTCGTGCGCCGTCTATGGATGTGTGAGTGCCGTCAGTGGTATATTTCGGGCTAACCTTTTCATCAGCAGCCACAATTCCGCTGTGCAGATCCTGACGGATCACAGGGAGGCCCATTGCATTGCCACAGCGCTCGATCATCTCGGCCACGCGGGTAATGTTGGAGAGGGTGGTGGCAGTAGTTTGATGCGGAGTGAGCAATATGATGCGTGCCTGAGGGAAACGGTCGGCAAGCAGGCGACATGACAGCATTACGGAACGCGCCAACGATGTGGCTTGTGAAGGACGTAGACGGGTCACGGTCGAGGGATTGACTTCCGCGGCATCCTCGGCCCATAATCCGGGACGTTTGCGCGAGAACCAGGCATCATTTGTGCCGGCAGCAATGATTATGAGCGAGGGAGCGGGTTGCTCTCCGCTGTCGGCCGCAGCAATAAGGCGGCACACTTGATTGTAAATCACATTGTCGGCGCCAATCACGCCAATATCCTGTGTGAGGTTGCGGCGGGTTGTGGAGGTGTTGGTCCAGGTGGCACCGCTGCGGGCATAGCTGCGGCAAGAACGGGGAGCGAAACTCTCGCGCCACCAGTAGTTCCAACCTTGCGGTTTGTCGCAATCATCGCCTCCAATCCAGGTGTTGCTGTCGCCGAGGAGCACAACATCCATCGCGGAATGGTCCGCGGCAGCGGCACGGCATCTCGCCAACGGAAGGATGGCAATGAGGGCCACAGCCATCATCGCTGTTCGTAATATCTTGGTCATTTGCACTATGAATCGGTGTTTTCAAAGTGCAAAGATAATATTTTAATTCAAAAAAGCCTCGCCGAAAGTCACTTGATGCAAGGTGGTTTCTGCATTTTTCACATTTCACATTCGGCACGCACCACCAACACTGCTTCGCAGAAGTAAGCGTCAGGAGTGGCGCTTCACAGCAACCATTCGGACACCTGTTCATTTAAGGAGTTTATGGTCGCTGTGACCGCTCTCCAAAACCTGCATTTGGTGGATAGCTATACGGTTGAGTTTCATAAGCCGCTCAGACTGCGGGAGACAAGGTGAATGCATTCAGACCGGCTTGCAATCTAAACCCCTCGAATTCGGTGGGTTTAAAATCGCGATTATAGAGCTGCTCCCAGATGCCGAGGTATTCAATCGTATTGCGATTTCGCATCCAATTAGCAATTACAGCATTAGGTTCATCACTCTTGTGTTTTGCAAAATCGTCAGATTGATAAATGGAACAAGCTGCCTGCCGCAAGAGATTTACGGCCGGCAGCTTGGTAAAGCAAGTAGATGATGATCAATATTTATGGGAGGTGGATTCCATTTCGGCCGGGGTTATGCGGCCGGTATCCATCTTACGCCAAACATAAGCAATGTAGGCTATCACGAAGGGAGTGATGATTGAAACCCAGCTCATCACCTCGAGAGTGAAGAGTGAAGAAGAGCTATTGCGGATGGTGAGCGACGAGGACACATCGATCAACGACGGATAATAAGCCGTATTGTTGTAGCCAGCCATGCAAAGCAGGGCCACCACCACAGCTATGGTTCCTGCTCCGGAGTACCAAATCCCACCCTTGAATCTCGGGAGCAAAGCCGTGCCGAGGACTCCGGCAAGCACTGCCACCACTCCGAGCAGGAAGATGATGGAGATAGGCCATAGGTCAAGGAAATTCCATAGATATTTATTTGATACCCAACGCATGGATCCATCAGCTGCCACCTCAACCCCGTCGGCCGTGAGGAGTAGGAACAGGAAGAGGAGGAAGAGCACCACGAAGATGGCACCGTTGATCAATACCGAGCGGCGCTGTGAGGCTATGAATTTAGCGTCGTGGCCAATTGCCGAGAGGAAGTAGAGCGACGCCTGAGTGCGGGCAAGAAACAGCACGGCGAAGCCCAACACAAGACAACGCCAGTTGGCTATGGCTTCCAATCCGTGAGTGGGCACCCATGAGGAAATAACCGGAGCGGAGCTGTCGAGAAGATTGGTTTTGGTGACCTCAAATTCAGCACCGAAAAACATCATGCCTACAGCCACACCAAGGAGCACACAGCCCACACAGCCGTTGATGAACAGAAACGCATCATAGACGCGGGTTCCAAACACATTTCCCGGCTTGGAGCGGAACTCATAGCTCACCGCCTGAAGAATGAAACTGAACAGGATGAGCATCCACAGCCAGTAGGCACCGCCGAAGCTCGTGGAATAAAAGAGCGGGAATGACGCGAAAAATGCACCGCCGAACACCACCAAAGTGGTGAACGTGAGTTCCCATTTGCGCCCAAGGGCATTGACCATCATTGTGCGCTCAACGGCCTCCATGCGCCCAAGCAGCATGGACTGCCCGCCCTGCACAAAAAGCAAAAACACGAGGGCTGCGCCGAGAACGGCTATGAGCAGCCACCAATAGTTCTGAAGATATTCTATAGTTGTCATGACTTTACGGATCAGTGTTTAACAGTTGAGTAATCTTTTTTCGATCCCTTGGCAATGGTTTTGAGCATGATGCCCACTTCGGCGGCAAGGAATGCCGTGAATACAGCCGCAAACATCCAGAATGTAAGCTGCACGTCGGCCACAGTGATGTCGGATATGGCCGCCTTGCAAGGCATAATGTTCTGAATGATCCAGGGCTGACGGCCCACTTCGGCGGTGACCCATCCGGCCTGACTGCACACATATACCACGGGAATGGTGAGCATACCCACCCAGAGCACCAGTCGGTTGGCCAGCAACGACGGACGCTTATACACCATCCATAGAGCCAACAGCATGAACAGCAGCAGATAACCGCCCAGAATCACCATGATGTGGAAAGAATAGAATGTCAGAGCCACCGGCGGCACGGCCTCGTAAGGCGAGTCAAGATAACCGTAGCCGAAATAAGGATAATTCACCTCAAGCTCTTTGGCGGCAGCTGCCATGGCGGCAGTATCGCCCTGAGCCGATGCTGAGTCGAATGCACGGAGCGATTCGTGGGCACGGCGCCCAAGCTCTATGCGCTGAGCATAGCTCACGGTGTTTATCGTATCGCCTGACTCAGTGATTTCAATGCCATCGATCAAATCATTGATGCCCGGAACAAAAGCATTGGGCGAGTGAGTGGCAAGAAACGACAGACCGTAAGGGATAGAAATGTCGAACAGATAGGGGTCCTCATCGTTTTCGGGCGTTTTGGCAGGATTCAGAATACCGAAGGCCACAATCTCCTGGCCGCATTTGCCCTTGTAAAGGCCCTCCATGGCGGCGAGTTTCATGGGCTGGACACGCGCCACATCAAGAGCCGAGCCGTCGCCGCTCCACATTGTGAGCAGCATACCGGCCATTCCTACCCAAGCACCAACTTTGATGGAGCTCTTGGCCATGGCTTCATTGCGCTTCTTGAGCAGGAACCAGCAGCTCACGCCCACAACGAACACGCCAGCCAGACACCAGCCGGAGAATACTGCATGGATAAACTTGTGCATTGCCACTGGAGAGAAAGCCACGGCCCAGAAATCATCCATTACATTGCGCATCTGAGCCGGATCGAACTTCATGCCCACCGGATACTGCATCCAGCCGTTGGCCACAAGAATCCACAGCGCCGATATAGAGG
Organism: uncultured Muribaculaceae bacterium; assembly: GCA_910589095.1. Classification (GTDB taxonomy): domain Bacteria; phylum Bacteroidota; class Bacteroidia; order Bacteroidales; family Muribaculaceae; genus Paramuribaculum. The sequence goes on along the minus strand of CAJUSN010000121.1, from coordinate 948 downwards.
CGCCTATGGCTGTGAGCCACGTGGCTGCGAGATGAAACCGAGGGCTCACCTTCTTCCAGCCGAAGAACATCACGGCAATGAAGGTTGACTCCATAAAGAAAGCAAGCAAACCTTCAATGGCAAGCGGCGCGCCGAAAATGTCGCCTACGAACCAACTGTAGTTCGACCAGTTGGCTCCGAATTCAAACTCAAGGATAATTCCGGTGGCCACACCCACGGCGAAATTAATTCCGAAAAGCGACATCCAGAACTTCGTAATGGCCAGCCACCGCTCGCTGCGGGTGCGTAGATAGATTGTCTCCATGATGGCCACAATCACCGACAGGCCGAGTGTGAGCGGAACAAACAGCCAATGGTACATGGCTGTGAGGGCAAACTGAGCCCTTGACCAATCAACCACGCTCATTAAATCATTCATAAGGCAATTTAGAAAGGGGATAAGATATGTTATTGATTAATTATATTTCTGCTAACAGGTGAAGCAGTGACTGACGAAGGCTGCTGCGCTTTCACCGCTTGGCGGGGCTGCGTCAGCTCATGCCTCACAGCCCGGGCTCGGTCGGCATCCGTATCATAATCGCGCGCAAGCCGGTCAGGGAAGAAAAAAAGCTTGAACACAAGGAAAAAAATCACCAGTTTCACCAAAATCAGGGCCCAAAGATAGCGCCCGAGCGTCATGGCCCGGAATCCTTCGGCATAGAAACGCCACACGCGCACAGCCACATTGGACTTGCGGCTCCCTGAAGCGGATGAGGAGTTATTCATGGGCAGTGAGTGATTTATAGGATTAACTTAAATTCTGACAAACTTAATAAAATTTCAGCAAGCCAACAACAATTGGCATGATAAAAAATCGCTCCTGCGGCGCAAATAGTTCGGTTGCCGGAACCTAAAAGGGGTCAATGTAAATAAGCGGTTGTTAAAATGTATTGTAAAAATACGTACATT
>CAJUSN010000120.1 GCA_910589095.1 uncultured Muribaculaceae bacterium | reverse complement strand
ACATTGAGCGGGGAGAGAGCCGGTGGCGCGAGGAAGGGCCTAGTCCCGGGCATGCTATGACAGCTACGAAGCGATTCAGCAACTCCAACCTGCTTCTCGATGCCCTGTGTCAGAATCATTTCAAGGGCGCGGCGATAATGCTCGGTTTTCTCGCGATGATCTACGACAAGGTAATGGACATAGACAGCCATGTCATTGATAAGGTAACCGACTACGCCACAGGTTATTTCGAAAGCTCCGCTATCACGCCTCTCGAAGTTGTAATGGCGTTGGGCGCCGTCTACGTGGGGGTCTTGATATTCTGGGTAGGCAAGGTGATGCTTCGGTATTACGATCTTACCCTCAGTTACGACAGCCGGCTGCTTACCTTCTCTCACGGGGCGCTCGCCCGTATGAGCAGCCGCTTCGCCTATGGTAAGATTTGTACAGTGTGGGTCAAGCGCAATATCCTCGAACACCACTTCGGACTCAGCACTGTAATGCTCCGGCAGGCCCTCAATGCCACTGCAGATAAGGAGGAGGACAATCTTAAGATTTACGGTGACCGAGAGCCGGAATTTTTTCTGCGTTGGTGGCTCGGCGAGGACTATGCTTCCTCACCGGAGGTGATGACAGCCCGGTCGGGGAGGGGAGCGCTCATGCGAGTGCTCATCCCGGATTTGATGCTGGTGGTGGCAGTGACGGTGTTGCTATGCTATTATAGACAGTTTGTATGGCTGCTCCTTCCGGCTGTATATCTGCCGGTGTCAGTAGTAAAGGCCATTTGCGCCATGCGTCGTAGCCGCATTACACTGCGCGACAACCATATTGAGGTGAGCAACGGCCGACTGGCCGAGATGATCAACTATATCAAGTATGAGAATGTGGAAGTGGTAGATGTGCGCTGCACACCTGCCACACCATTCTTCGACCGAGTCACCCTCACTCTCGCCACCCCCGGTTCGAGCTTCCGCATCCGGAGCCTGCGCCGGCAAGAAGCCGAGGCCATAAGGGAGTACTTGCTCTTCCGCAGTACCCTGCTTTAAAAAGCCCCCCGGCTGGTAGAGCTCTTGTAAGTAATATCTGCGGGGTGCTCGAGTGAGCTTAGAAGCCCTACATAGTCGGCGACTTCAGTTTAGACCAACAGGCCTGTCAAAGTTAAGTTCATGGCGTGTAGTCGGCATTGTATGTTCCGAGGATGAGTACGCGTTGGGCGAGCATCCAGGATCTGGGCTTGAAGTTTTTCATCTCATATATAAATTTTTGTGAGCGTGTTTTTCTATAGGCGCAAGTATTGAATTTCTATGAAAAAACATTATTAGCGGAGGCAGATGTTGTCGTCGGTGAAATAAAATGCTTAATTTTGCGCCATGATTCTACAATTCGGACTTCTGTTCCTTTTCCTCGCCATTGGCGAACTTATTGTATGGCTCACCGGTATTCCGGTTCCGTCAAGTATTCTTGGGATGTTGATGCTCACGGCATCTCTTCAGGTCGGTGTGGTCAAACCGCGCCACGTTGAGCGAGTGGCCAACTTCCTTGTCCATAATCTTGGGTTTTTCTTTGTTCCTGCCGGAGTGGGGTTAATGAATTGCCTCGGTATTATAGCCGACGAATGGCTGCCAATTGTTGGCGCTTCGGTTGGAAGCACCATAGTGATCATAGCTGTGACAGGATGGACTCACCGCGCGGTGCGAAAAAGTTTTTCACATAAAAAGGATGTCAGGCATCCGGTCAATGAGGAGGCGTGAGCTTATGGATTTTTTAAGCAATGAAATATTCCTTATAGCGCTTACATTCATAGCGTTTTTGGGCGCCCAACTGCTTCAACGCCGTTTCGGTGTGAAGCTTCTGAATCCGATTCTGGTGTCCATAATTGTCCTTATCGTAATTTTGAGTTCGGCCGGAATTGATTACGACACTTATCGTGCCGGAGGTAAATATATTGAGTTTTGGTTGAAGCCGGCTGTTGTGGCACTTGGATTGCCGCTTTACAAACAGCTCTCCACCATTAAAAAGCAATTGCTTCCGCTCCTGCTCTCGGAACTTGCCGGGTGTGTGGCCGGAATAGTGTCGGTGGTAGCCTTAGCTGAGTTGCTTGGAGCTTCCCGGGAGATTATCATGTCGCTTGCGCCTAAAGCTGTGACTACGCCCATAGCAATGGAAATATCAGCGGCCGTGGGTGGAATTCCCGCCCTCACGGCCGCTGTGGTGGTATGTACAGGTATTTTCGGCGGTATGGCTGGTTTTAAAATAGTGAAGTTCAGCCATGTTAAAAGCCCGATTGCGCAGGGGCTTTCAATTGGAACTGCCGCTCACGCCATAGGTACTTCCGCCGCCATGGAGCGTGGTGAACGTTACGGAGCATTCTCTTCGCTGGGACTTACGCTCAACGGATTGCTCACCGCTCTTCTGGCTCCATTTATTCTACCGCTTATAGGGTATTGAAATTCGGTTTTCAGAACTCAAATTTTTCAAGTTTCATTTCAGCGAGCGAGCGCATCAATCCCACCTCGGTTACGAAAACATCCGATGCGCTATGTGCGTCCAGAGCCGCTTGGTCGCGCCATGTTTCGCATATCATCAACACATCCGGGCGGGTGACGCTTGCAAACAGGTCGTAAGCTACACATCCGTCCTGCAGAAGTGATGCTTCGGTGAGGCGTACAGCTGCGTTGATAACTTCTTCACGGCGCTCTGCCTCTACTCTTATAAAGCAATTCAGTCTGATCATAATTTCTATTGTATTTTAGGGTGAATAAAAAAGCATGTCTACACCGGTTGGTGATGACATGCTTCGGTTAGTTCTGTTGTTAGTAGATAGCGTAATTATTCGCCTTTGGCCACTTCCTCTTTGAAAGCGGGAGCCGGCTTGAAAGCGGGAATGTTATGAGCCGGAACAATAAGAGTGGTGTTCTTGGAAATGTTGCGGGCTGTTTTTTCTGCACGGCGCTTGATGATGAAGCTGCCGAAGCCACGCAAATACACGTTTTCACCACGGGAGAGGCTGTCCTTAACTACTGTCATGAACTGTTCAATCACAGCTACGGCGGCTGCCTTGTCTATGCCGGTGCTCTTTGCTACTTCGTTTGCAATTTCTGCTTTAGTCATATCTTTTGGGTTACAATTGTTTTTGATTGGCTTTAACGGGTGCAAAGTTACAAAAAACTCCATGAATTTCCGACATTTCAAGGCCTACTTTCGTTCATAAATCACGCTTTTTTAGTTAATATTGCTATTTTCTTGCCTAAAAAGCGTCATTTTCCCGCTTCATAAGCGGTTTTTCACGCTGAAAGGAACACTTGCGAGCGGTAGTTCCAACCTTGGGAGCTGTTGCGCACTTCCACGGTTGCCATGCCGCGGCTACCCGGTACGCATGCCAGAAGTTTGGCCAAAATTTGGGGAAAAGTATCAATGCCGCTTAAGCGGACGGTGGCCTTGATGGCTCCACGGAGGGTGAGAGTTGCGAATATAACGTCGTTTAGAGAAATCTTAGCCATAGTAATTATTTTTGAGTTGAGATGGGAGTTGTTTCTGGTTTGTGGTGCTGTATTTATCATCCACAATGCAAAATTAAGAAGTACGTGTGCTAACATTGTGCACAATCATTTCAATAAATGTTAATAGTGACGTCAAGTATATATATAAATAAGGCGTCCCGCTACCGATGTTCGGTGCGGGACGTCTCTATTAAGTATTAAGGGTTGTAGGGGGAGTAGTACCTGTTATTTACCTCCCACCTGAGGAAGCTTATCCTGTTTGGGAGCTTGTTTTTTAACGGGGGTAAGCCCGCGGTTGCGGAGAAGAGCATCCACGCTGGGACGGTGGCCGCGGAAGGTAACATAAAGGTCCATGGGGTCAACACTGCCACCTGATTCAAGGACGGTTTCCTTGAATTTTTTTGCAGTTGCAGGATCAAAGATACCTTTTTCTTTAAATAGTTCGAAGCCGTCGGTATCCAACACTTCGGCCCACAGGTAGGTGTAATATCCGGAGGCATAGCCGTCGCTTCCGAACACATGGCGGAAGTAAGGGCTGCGATAACGGAACTGAACTTCGGCAGGCATTTTGAGAGTCGAGGCCACGTTCTTTTCAAACTCAGCTATGTCGATGTCGCCATCGGGATTGAGTTTGCCGAACTGAAGGTCTAGCAGAGCGGCGCCAACAAGTTCGGTGGTTGCAAAGCCCTGATTGTGGGTCGATGCTGCTTCAAGTTTCTTTACAAGTTCATCGGGAATCACTTCACCGGTCTTGTAGTGACGGGCATAAGTCTTGAGGAGCTCGGGTTCAAGTGCCCAGTGCTCATGAATCTGAGAGGGGAGCTCTACGAAGTCGCGGTCAACGTTTGTGCCCGCCTGACTGCGGAGCTTGGCTTTAGTCAACATGCCGTGCAGACCGTGACCGAATTCATGAAACATTGTTTCAACTTCATCAAGGGTGAGCAGGGCAGGAGTGTCGGCGGTAGGACGGGAGAAATTACCAACGTTGAACACGATGGGACGCTGGGACTTGCCGTCGGGGTCAGTGAACGCACCTTGGAATTCGCTCATCCACGCACCCTGGCGTTTTGAAGCGCGGGGGAAATAGTCGGTCATGAACACTGCTACGTGCTCACCCTTTTCATCTGTTACTTCATAAACCTTTACTTCGGGATTGTATTTGGGTGCATCGGGGAGTTCGGTGAATTTTACACCGTAAAGCCTGTTGGCCATTGAGAATATGCCCTCACGCACATTGTCAAGAGAGAAATATGCGCGCACTTCGTCCTCGTTGAGGTCAAATTTATCCTTGCGCACTTTTTCTGCATAATAATAATAGTCCCAGGGCTCGATTTTTATTCCGGCGCCCTCTTTGTCGGCCAAAGCCTGCATCTCTTTCACCTCGTCGGCAACACGGTTCACTGCCGGCTGCCAAATTTCAAGAAGAAGGTCTTCGGCAGCCTCAGGGGTCTTGGCCATTACATCATCGGTGGCATATGAAGCAAAGTTCTCGAATCCAAGAAGGCGTGCTTTCTCTGAGCGAGCCTTGAGGATGCGGTTGATCACAGGTTTGTTGTCATTCTTGCCTGATGAGGCCAAATTGATATAAGCTTCATACATCTTGCGGCGCAGTTCACGATTGTCGGCATACTGAAGCAGGGGCAGACGGCTTGGTGCGTGAAGGGTGAACATCCACTTGCCTTTGTGACCGGCAGCGGCAGCGTCGTCGGCCGCTTGTGCAACATTTGATGCGGGTATGCCGGAGAGCTGGCTCTTGTCATCGACAATTAGCTGGAACGCGTTAGTGTCGTTGAGCAGGTTCTTGTTGAACACAAGGAACAGGTCTGTGAGTTCGGTGTTCAGTTTTTTGAGCTTGTCCTTGTCGGTTTCAGAGAGCAACGCGCCGTTGCGGGTGAAGCGTTTATAGGCTTTTTCCACAGCGAGCAGCTGTTGGGGATCAAGACCCATCTGATTGCGACGGTCATAAACTTGCTTCACGCGCTGAAAAAGTGCGGAGTTCATCATCACCTCGTCATTGACCTGCGAGTAAATGGGATAGGCTTTTTCAGAAATAGCCACCATTTCAGGGCATGATTCGGTTTCATCAAGGGCAGAGAACACGGTCATCACGCGGTTGAGCAGCTGACCGGCCTGCTCCATGGCCAGGATGGTGTTGTCGAAATCGGGAGTGGCACGGTTGCGCACAATGGCATCGATTTCAGCCTTGTAGTCCTTGATTCCCTGCTCAAGGGCCGGAAGGTAATCATCATACTGGATCTTTTCAAACGGAGGAATGTTGAATGGTGTGTTGTAGGGCTCCAGGAACGGATTGGTCCGTGTGCCTGCCCCTTGTGAGGCCAGCGGGAGCACTATGCTAACAGCAAGTGTCAGGATTGGTTTGAACATTTCGTTGAGTTGTTTTTATTGTTATTATTGTTGTCATTGATTCATTCTTCAATCTCAAATATGGCGATGAGTGGATAATGATCACTCGAGGGATTATCTCCTCGCCAAACTCTGAGCGGTTTCAGCCGTCCTCCACCATATAATATATGGTCGATGCGGAAGTAGAAACGGTCGGCATGATATGTTATTGCCGGCCCGATGCCGGCTTGGCGGTATGCATCCTTAAGGGTGTTGCCCTCGATAGTGCGCAGTGCGTAACATCCGGGGATGTCGTTGAAGTCGCCGCACACCATCACGCTTCCGCTGACGGAGTCAAGCACATCTCGCACCACCTGTGCCTGAATAGCACGCTTGCGGAATGCGTCGGTGAGCTTGTGAATGAGTGACTTGCGTATAGTACTCATATCCTCGGCTACACCGCTCGTTATTTCGTGGTACACGGCTTTATCTCCGTCCGTGAGTCCGAGTGACTGGAGATGTACGTTGAATATTGTTACAGTATCTCCGGGAAGATACACCTTGTAACGCTCAACATCGTAGAGCCAGCGGTCATTGTGTTCCACCCGCTCAATCTCCACCGGATAGCGGGAATGGATGCCCATTCCGCGGGCGTTGACATGGCGGTAGGGGTACAGTTGCTGAAGTAGTTGCTGCTGCTGGGGGGTGATGTTCTTTTTTGTGGTTACCAACTGCTCGCTCTCCTGACTTAAAAGTATGTCTGGCCGTTCGGCCAGGACAAAATTGACAGTAGGATTACCCGCATCAAGCGAGCATGCTCCCTTGGTGAAGTCATCCAGGTTAAGCATGTTATAAGTCATTACCTTTATGGTTTGGCTATGACTCTTCTCTATGCTCGCCATGGATGGTCGGAAGATATTTAACGGGCAGTAGGTAAGGATGGGGCCGGCGCATGCCATAAGTGACAGTCCACTCAGAATGGCAGTTTTGCGAAACCAGATGATGTTGATGATGAGCAACAGTAGCGACAAAACCAGTACAAAGGGGAAAAACATGGCAGCTACTGCCCCGAGGGGACTCACAAGCGGATTGACGGTTCCTCCGTAGGCTGATACAACCAACGCTATGGCCATCACCAACGTGACAAGCCATGCGCAAGCGCGGAGTATCGGGTTTTTAACGGGGCGGAAAAGTGTCATTTAAGAGAATGTGATATGTGGAAGTGAGTCAAGATTTTTTCAAGCGTTGCGACAATGCGTCAAGAGTGGTCTTCTCCGGAACGGAGAGAGAATCATACCCCGAACGGCGAATCTTATCGAGTAGCGAATCAAGCAGCTCGTGGTCAGTTAGCCCGTTATGATGGGGGAGGGGAGTGGCAACTGTGAGCGGACGTGTAGGTTCCTGAGGTTTATTGTAGCGACGTGAAAGGAGTCGGTAGGATATGCCGAAAATCATCCCGGCTAAAACACCTCCGGCATGAGCGGCATCGCTTCCGGGATGGTATCCCGAGTAGCATATCACTGCTATGGCAAGCATCACGGCTGCCACCCATTTCAATCGCGCCCAGCCGAAAAACAGCAGGTTGAGGCGCATGTCGGGTGCCATGAAAGCAATGGCCACTGCCACCGACATCACTGCTGCCGACGCGCCTATCAGCCCTGATGCAATTGCACCG
>CAJUSN010000119.1 GCA_910589095.1 uncultured Muribaculaceae bacterium | reverse complement strand
AACATAAAGTTACCCGCAAACAACATAGCAAGATTCGGACGGAACTTGGCATAATGTGCAAGCGATAGATTAGCTGTGGGACCGTTGCCTATAGTAGCTGCCACTCGGCTACCTTGATAGTCCATAGGCTTCAGTGTATAAATGTTGATCTGACCGCCCATCGTGTTGCGCCCGTACAAAGTACTCTGAGGACCACGCAACACCTCTATGCGATCAATGTCCACCAACATGAAATCATAAGCGTTCTTATTCAGAAACGGCACATTATCCACAGTCATTCCCACTGCTGAATTGTCCATACGTGACCCGATACCTCTGACGTATATACTTGATGTCATGCGGCTTCCATAGTCGGGCATATAGAAATTCGGCGAAACTTCGCTCACCCCTTTCAAGGAGTTGATTGACCACATCTCCGTTTGTTCACGGTTTATGACCGTTGCCGCCAAGGGCTGCAACGAAAGATCAGGATTTTGCTTGATGGCTGTAACTGTAACCCCTCCCAGCCAACGCGTAGAATCCGACCACTCCGATGGCTCGGCGCTGGCATCAGCCTTGGCAAATGAAATAATGGAAACAAAGCTCAGGAGAGAAACAAGAATATATCTTAAATTCATCTATTCAAAAAACTTGAGTTACGCATCCCCCACCGTTGCAACATACTCGTGATTACGCACGGCGGCAGGGCATGTTTTAGAGCGCAAAGTTACCACATTAACCATATTCCTGCAAGAACGTCCCCAAAAAAAGACTGTCAGTCCCTAAAGTTTTTGAAAGAAACACTGATTACTCGGATTTTTTACGTAAATTTGTGGCCGTGAAAAATTATAGCCCTGCGTCTGAACCCCACGCCTTACAACGTTGGCGTCTGACCCAAGGAACAAAATCTTTACATCCAACCCCTACAATTCAAAGGTAATGGCTCAACAAGACGAAGTATTTAAGAAAATAGTATCTCATGCCAAAGAATACGGTTTTGTATTCCCCTCAAGTGAAATCTACGATGGCCTTTCGGCTGTTTACGATTACGGCCAGAACGGCGTTGAACTAAAAAACAATATCAAACGCTACTGGTGGGATTCAATGACCCTCCTTCATGACAACATCGTTGGCATTGACTCTGCAATTTTCATGCACCCCACAATATGGAAAGCCTCCGGCCACGTGGATGCTTTCAATGACCCTCTCATTGACAATCGCGACTCCAAGAAGCGTTACCGCGCTGACGTTCTCATCGAAGAAGCAATTGCCAAAATCGAAGAGAAAATTGAAAAAGAGGTGAAAAAAGCAGCCAAACGTTTTGGCGACAGCTTTGATGAAGCCATGTTCCGCGAAACAAATCCTCGCGTGCTGGAACACAAGGCCAAGCGCGACGCCCTCCACCAGCGTTATTCTGATGCAATGAACGCTGGCGACCTCAACGAACTTCGCCAGATTATTCTCGACGAAGAAATCGTTTGCCCCATCTCCGGAACACGCAACTGGACTGAAGTTCGTCAATTCAACCTCATGTTCAGCACCGAAATGGGTAGCACTGCCGACGGTGCAATGAAAGTCTACCTCCGTCCCGAAACCGCTCAGGGTATATTTGTGAATTACCTCAACGTGCAGAAAACAGGCCGTATGCGTATCCCCTTCGGTATCGCTCAAATCGGTAAAGCTTTCCGCAATGAAATCGTTGCCCGTCAGTTCATCTTCCGCATGCGCGAGTTCGAACAGATGGAAATGCAATTCTTTGTTCGTCCCGGCGAAGAACTCAACTGGTTCAAAACCTGGAAAGAGTGGCGACTCAAATGGCACAAGGCTCTCGGTCTCGGTGATGAGAAATATCGTTACCATGACCACGAGAAACTTGCTCACTACGCAAATGCTGCCACTGACATCGAATTCCAGATGCCCTTCGGTTTCAAAGAAGTGGAAGGTATCCATTCACGCACAAACTTTGACCTCTCACAGCATGAGAAGTTCTCAGGCAAGAACATCAAATATTTCGACCCCGAACTCAACGAAAGCTATGTGCCTTACGTAATCGAGACCTCGATCGGTGTTGACCGCATGTTCCTTTCCGTTCTCTGTTCATCCTACGAAGAGCAGCAGCTGGAAGGCGGCGACAAACGCGTGGTACTTCACCTCCCCGCCGCCCTCGCACCTGTCAAATGCGCCGTAATGCCTCTTGTTAAAAAGGATGGACTCCCCGAGAAAGCTCGCGAAATAGTCAACGACCTCAAATTTGACTTCTCCACCCATTACGATGAGAAGGACTCAATCGGCAAACGCTATCGTCGTCAGGATGCAATCGGTACGCCCTACTGCATAACCGTGGATCATCAGACTCTTGAGGACAACACTGTGACCCTTCGCCACCGTGACACAATGGAACAGTCGCGTGTTGCCATCGCCGACCTCCATAAGCTCATCCACGACAACGTGAGCATAAATTCTCTGCTCCGCAAACTTGCGTGATACGCAGGATATTATAACAATTTAATTCAATCAGAACATGAAATTCAAACCCGCCACCATCATTCTCCTCATTTTGGTTGCGCTCCTGCTTCTGCTCGGAGTGGGTGCCTGCAACACCTACAACAAAATGGTGGGACTTGAAGAGACCGTGGACCAAAGCTGGGGCGAAGTGGAAACACAGTACCAGCGCCGCGCCGACCTCATACCCAACCTCGTGAACACCGTGAAGGGTTATGCCACACACGAATCGCAGACGTTTGAAAAAGTGACTGAGGCTCGTGCCAAAGCCACCTCGATCACACTCAACGTCGATGACCTCACCGAGGAAAATCTGGCCAAATATCAAAAGGCACAGAATGAGCTCTCTTCCGCCCTGAAATCCCTCTTGGCTGTTACCGAAAACTATCCTGACCTCAAGGCCAACAAAAATTTCGAGGACCTGCAGGTACAATTGGAAGGAACCGAAAACCGCATTGCCACTGCCCGCACACGCTACACCGAGCAGGTAAAGGACTACAATGTGGCCATCCGTCGTTTTCCTGCCAACATATTCGCCGGTATGTTCGGTTTTTCAACCAAACCTCAGTTCGCAGCTGAAGAAGGTGCTTCTAAAGCTCCCACTGTTGAATTCTAAAGATCTTTACGCTTACCGATGAGAAAACTGTTTTTAGCAATAGCCGCCATCAGCTGCGCAGCCGCCGCTTTCACCTCTTGTAAGGACAACAACAATTGGTCGGCCTACGAAGAGTGGCGTAAAGTCAATAATGAATGGTATGCCGAACAGATGGCACGCAAAAATCCGGATGGAAGCAACTACTACACAGTTGTTCAGCCGGACTGGTACCCCCGTTCAGGCGTCCTTATCCATTATTTCAACGATCGCTCCCTGACACAGGGAAATCTCCAGCCCATGATCACCAGCAAGGTAACCGTCAAATACCACGGACGCCTCTACGATGACTCTTGCTTTGATTCTACAAGCACTGGCTCTGACAGTGTGCGCACATTCACACTTTCAAGCACAATCGTAGGATGGCAGATTGCCCTGACTCAAATGCATGTGGGCGACTCCTGTGAGATCATCCTCCCTTATGCACAAGCTTACGACACGCAAGGAAGCACGAGTTCAAGCGGTGTTTACACCATCCCCCCCTATTCAGCGCTCCGCTTCAACATAGGGTTGAAAGCTGTCCCTGACTACGAAATTCCTTGACATTAAGTCATATATCTTTTCAATCGGCGGGTACTGGAATAATCCATTACCCGCCGATTTTATTTATAGCATCTGGCACCAACTGATGAGTACATGCTGACATTATTCTTAGAGACTTATATAAACAGTTCATTACTTTTCTGCGTTATTAAGAGAGTAAATAATCAATCTTACCGTTATGAAAACAAAACTCCTTCTTTTTGCAATATCAGCAGCAACCCTCTCTTTCACTGCATGCAGCGATGATGATGACACTCCGGCAACTTCAGTTCCGGAAATATGCACTCAGGCATTTAAGGCAAAGTATCCCACCGTAACCAGTGCCAAATGGGGAAAAGAGGGGGCATACTACACCGCCGAATGGAAAGAAGCATCAAATCTTCGTGACGTTGAAGCCTGGTTCTCTCCGGCTGCCACTTCTGCAGCCACAAGCTGGGCAATGACCACAACAGACTATGGTAAAGACCTCTTCATGGTTCCAACTGAGCTCAACAATGCCTTCAACGCCACCGAATACTCAACAGCCACGATCGATGATATAGAGAAGATCGAATATCAGGACACCTCGCGCGACATCTACACCATAGAGGTCACACCCCAAGGACAGAGAGCTGACTTGCTGCTTATATTCAAAGCCGCCGACTACACATTTGTGAAAGCCATCCCTGAACCGGAAGGCGATATCACCCCCGACACCGTACTCTGACCCATACCAAGCCATAACTTAGAAGCACTGCTCCGGCAGTGCTTCTTGCTTTCCAATTGTCACTATTTCATCCACAATCTTTTCGTTGTTTCGTCACCCGCTCATTTAAAATTTCTTATTCCGATATTTTTTTCGTAACTTTGTAATTGGGTGAAAAGCCACACCCTTAATACATTATCACTGATGAGCGAAGACAATTATACAGAAGATTTCGAAGAGCTGAATGAAGATACCGAAGCCGGTGAGGGCGGGTTCTCATCCATGTTTGTGGACCTGACCGATGATGTTGTAAGGCAACATTTGCGAGGAATGTTCCAGAGCTGGTACCTTGACTATGCCTCTTACACCATCCTTGACCGCGCTATACCGCATATTGATGATGGTCTGAAGCCTGTGCAGCGTCGCATTCTCCACTCCATGAAAACGCTTGATGACGGACGCTTCAATAAAGTGGCCAACATTGTTGGTAACACAATGCAATACCACCCTCACGGCGATGCCTCCATCTACGGTGCGCTTGTACAGCTTGGACAGAAAGAACTTCTTGTGGAAACTCAAGGTAACTGGGGCAATATTCTCACCGGGGCACCGGCTGCCGCAGGACGTTACATTGAGGCCCGTCTCTCGCAATTTGCTCTTGACGTTCTCTACAACCCCAAAGTAACACGCTGGACACTCAGCTATGATGGCCGTAAGAAAGAACCCGTCACGCTCCCCGCCAAATTCCCTCTCCTCCTTGCCCAAGGTGTAGGTGGCATCGCGGCGGGCTTGTCATCGCTCATCCTCCCACATAATTTCAATGAAATTCTTGACGCGGCGATTGCATATTTACGCGGAGAGAATTTTACACTCTACCCCGACTTTGTGACCGGCGGCTTCATTGATGTGAACCGATATAACGATGGTGCACGAGGTGGCAAAGTTCGTGTAAGAGCTAAAATTGAAAAAATTGACAACAAAACCCTCGCCATCACTGAAATTCCTTTCTCCACCACCACTGACTCGCTGATAGATTCTATCATCAAGGCAGCCGAAAAGGGCAAAATCAAGATCCGTAAGGTCGATGACAACACGGCAGCCACAGCCATGATTCTGGTACACTTGCAACCGGGTACATCAAGCGACAAGACAATCGACGCTCTATATGCCTTCACCGATTGCGAACTTCCAATCTCCCCCAACTGCTGCGTGATCTACGATAACAAGCCTCACTTCATCAGCGTGAGCGATGTGCTGCGCAGGAGTGTGGACACCACTCGCTCCATACTCGGTGCGGAACTTGAAATCCAGCTCAATGAGGTGAACGAACAGCTCCATTTCGCATCGCTTGAGCGCATCTTCATTGAGGAACGCATATACAAAGATCGTGAATTTGAGGAGAGCAAATCTAAGGAGGAGGCTATAGCTCACATAGACAAACGTCTGGAACCATGGAAGCCGAAGTTCATCCGTGAGGTGACAACCGAGGACATCGAACGTCTTTTCGAGATAAAGATGGGACGTATACTGAAATTCAACTCCCAGCAGGCCGAAGAGAACATTTTGGCATGCCGTGAACGCATCAAAGAGCTGTCGGAAACACTGGCTCATCTCACTCAACACACCATCAGCTGGTACGAAACATTAAAAGAAAAATATGGCGCAGATCACCCGCGCCACACTGTAATCCGCAGCTTTGAAAACATTGCAGCGGCAACTGTGGCCGAAGCCAACGAGAAACTCTATATAAATCGCGAGGAAGGCTTCATTGGCACTTCCCTCAAAAAAGATGAATACCTCTGCTCCTGCTCATCAATCGATGATATCATAATTTTCTACAAGGACGGTACATACAAAGTGACCCGAGTGCAGGAAAAAATGTCAGTAGGCAAAAACGTACTGTATGTCAATGTTTTCAAAAAAGACAGCCGCACAATCTACAATGTGATTTACCAGGATGGTAAAGGCGGTGCCTACTACATGAAGCGTTTCAATGTGACAGGAATCACCCGCGACCGTGACTATAATGTGACCCAAGGCAAAAAAGGATCTAAAATAGTTTGGTTCTCAGCCAATCCAAACGGAGAGGCGGAAGTGGTAAAAGTGACCCTCAAACCCATCCCGCGCCTGAAACGTCTGTTCATTGATGTTGATTTTGCCGAACTTGCCATAAAGGGCCGCTCTGCCCGCGGCAACCTCGTGACCCGCAACGAAGTACACCGCTTCTCTCTTAAAGAGAAAGGGAAATCCACGCTTGGTGGCCGTGAAGTGTGGTTCGATCCCGATATTCTCCGCCTCAATTACGATGGCCGCGGAGAGTTTCTTGGCGAATTCGGACCTGATGATCTGGTTCTGGTGGTTCTTAAGAATGGAGAGTACTATACATCGTCATTCGATGCCGCAAACCATTATGACGACAACATATTAAGAATTGAAAAATATCGTCAGAAACACGTATGGACAGCCATTGTCCGGGACGCCGACCAACAAAATTATCCTTACCTCAAACGATTCACGTTTGAACCCACGGCAAAAAAGCAACGGTTTATTGGCGAGAATCCTAAATCAGAATTGATTGCCCTCAGCGAAGCTCCGGGAGCACGATTTGAAATTACATTCCTTGAGCCTGACACTCTTAAAGGACCGCTCACTGTTGTGTCGCCCGACTTCATCGCAGTCAAGTCATTCAGAGCCAAAGGTAAGCGCCTCACAACTTTCAAGGTGGACCAAATCACCGAACTTGAACCAATTGAGATGGAAGAGCCGGACGATGAAATAGTGACTGTGGAGAGCGAGGAAAACGAGATTGTGGATGAGGATGCAGGCAAGTCCGAAGAAGAAGTGCGTGATGAAATTCTCGGACAACAACGAATTTTCTAATATGAAAATCAAACTGATTCTTTTTTCACTCGGCGCGCTGTTTTCTGTCGTGACCTCGCAAGCGCAAACCGCCTCCGAGACCACGGTTCTGCGCCCAGTCAATTCCATTTACTCCATAAAAGCGGGATCGGCTCACATTAAGGACACATACCTCACCCCCATACGTTATTCCGGATGGCATGTCGGATTTGAGTATGAACGAATGCAGGCAATGAAATTCAACCCCGAGCGGTGGGTCATGCAAATGAAAGTGGGTGTTAATGCGGAACGTACCCTCAACCCGACAAAAAATCACACCATGTGGAACGGTGAATTGCATTTTTCTTGGGGCATGATGCACAGATGGAAACTTGGCAACGGACTTAGTGCAGGGGCTGGAGGCTACGCACAACTTAAAGCAGGTTGTATCTATCTTGACCGGAGCGGCAACAATCCAGCCTCGGCTAAAGCTTCCATCACTGTTGGAGCAACCGGATATGTGGCATGGAAAAAGGAGATTGCCGGACTTCCAGTCACCTTTCG
>CAJUSN010000118.1 GCA_910589095.1 uncultured Muribaculaceae bacterium | reverse complement strand
CCACTCGCTGAGCGCTTACATCCGCAAGGTAGATCCCCAGCTTGATACCCGCGTACGTGAAGCACTTGACAATGCCATCCAAGCCATCCAGGCCATGCGCGAGCCTTTCGCCTCCACCTCCCAGCAGGCCTCTTACCGTCAGGTCAACCTCGCTGCCGTTGAAGCATGTAACGAATTGATGGACATACTTGATGAAGTAATCGAAGCTGTACAAAATAACTAATTAACCCTATATGACCAACAAACATCTACTACTATCAGCAGTAGGTATGGCCATGATGGTGTCGCCCTCCTGCAGTTCGGATTCACCGAATCCCGACATAGCAGAGACACCCGCAGAAAAAGAGTTCCCCGACTGGTATTACGCCGGCGGGGTACTCGGCACATCCTACATTATGACATCAGCAGCCCTTGAGCAGCCCACAAAAGCGGTTGAGGACAAGGGATTTCTCGCATCGTTCAAGCGCGGCGAGCAGCTGTTTGAGAAGAATTTCGTGAGCAACAATGACGGCGTTCGCCGTGGCCTCGGCCCCACTTACGTCCGCAGCTCATGTATGCACTGTCACCCGGGCTACGGTCATGGCAAAAGCATACCCGACGGAGCTTTCACCACCAATGAGCCGGGCAACGGCTGTCTGCTCGTGGTGTACAATCCCGCCACACAGGGCTATGTGAGCTGGCTGGCCGGTATGCCACAAGGTCATGCCACAGATCCTTTCGTTGCGCCGCTTGACGAATCGAAAGTCATTGTGACCTGGCATGAATATACCGACCCATGGGGTAACCGCTTTGACGATGGCGAGACTTACTCACTCCGCTACCCGGAAGTGAAGATGAGCCGCAACGCTGTATACGCATATCGCCAAGGAGTGCTCAGCGAGGCGGAGATGGGCGACTATGAGGTGCGCCTTGAATCAACCATCGGCATCTACGGCACCGGACTCCTGGATGCCATTACCGACGAGGACCTGTTCGAGCAATACCGCCAGGAGGAAGCTGACGGCTATATGAAAAATGGTCTTAACCCGACTGTGTTTGCAGGCGGAAACTGGACCGGACAATACACCTCGAAAGAGGCTTCGTCCGACGGCAAGAAATATCCGCTGCGATATACCTATGCCCTCACCCGCGGACCTCTGCAGGATGCTGCCGGAGCGAATGCTTTCTGGAACATCACTAACGCCACCCGCAGTGACCGTCGTTACCACTACAAGGATGGCGGCGGATACTATGCCATTGCAGCATCCAAAGACCCCGCCGTGCAGGCTGGATTCCCGGCCTACATTGCCGGTGTGGATCCACAGCGCACCCACCCCGAATGGTTTACCGACAATGTGGAGAGCAACATTCTTGCCTACCTTAACTCCACCACCCTCGACGCCGAGGTGTCGGACCAGAATTATATTGACCTGATGGTTTGGCACCGCGGCCTTGCGGTCCCCGCCGTGCGCGACATCGAGAACCCGAAGGTGACCAAGGGTAAGGAGATATTTGAAAAGATAGGCTGCGCCTACTGTCACCGTCCGTCATGGACCACCGGCTCAGATGAAGTGCGTGACCCGGCACAGTTCTTCAATTCATCGGCCGAACGCCAGCTCCCGCGCTACCCGAATCAGAAAATCTGGCCTTACACTGACATGGTGCAACACAAGCTCATGATGGTCAACGACATCCGCAACGGTTGGTGCCGCACCACCCCGCTGTGGGCCCGTGGACTGCATCAGCTTGTAACAGGCTCACCCTACATTGACCGCCTCCATGACTGCCGTGCGCGCACCACGTTGGAAGCAATCATGTGGCACGGTACCAACCAGATGAGCGACGCTTATGAAACCGTGGTTAAATTCCGCGCGCTGTCCAAAGAGGACCGTGACGCAGTCATAACCTTCCTTGATGCTATCTAAGAGTCCATTCGATAAAATTACCTACGCCGCTTTCCTTCTGCTCGGCATTGACGCGCTGCTCCTTGCAGCCGGCTCAGTTACCGAACGGTTATGGGAAACGGATCTCTACCGGACGCCGGTGGCTGTGGCCCTTTGGGGGGCCACGGCCATCGTGGCGTTGGTGGCATTCCTCCGCTCGGCAGGCCGCAGAAACGTGGCATTGACGCTACTTCATGTGGCACTGGCAGCCATCCTTGGCGGAGCTTTAGTGACACATGTGTGGGGTAACTCCACCACAATGGACCTGCGCATTGGCGAGCCGCAACGCCTCGAGGGGACGGATATCGATATCGAGCTGTGTGATTTCAGCATGGAGTATTATCCCGCCACTTCCATCCCCTGCAACTTCACATCAACTCTCAAAGTAACCATCCCCGGGAAAGAGCCACAAACCGGCAGCACTTCGCTTAACCATGTGCTTGACATCCATGGATACCGTTTTTTCCAAATGGGTTATGACTCCGATTCGCATGGAGCCACAATAGAAGTGAGCCATGATCCGGTGGGAAACGCTATAACAATGACATCTTATGCAGCTCTTCTCCTCTCTCTAATCCTCATTTTCATTCCGGGACGCAGATTCTCTGGAAAATACCGTATGGCCGCAAGCATGATTGCATTGGCGGCCTTTATGCCTGTGGCGGCATCATCCCACAAGGCACTTCCTCCTGAGGTTGCCTCCCGTTTCGGCAACCTGATGGTGATGCATAACAGCCGCGTGGCACCATTATCCACGTTGGCTCACGATTTCACGGTAAAAACAGCCACTGCCACAGGAGAGTCCACTCTCACTGACGAGCAGGTGTTTACCGGACATTTCTTTTACCCTTACAGTTGGATACCGGATAGCGACACTTCTTCCAATCCGGAGATTGCGGGCTTATTAGCCATGGCATCCAACGGCACTTTATGGCGTATATTCCCGGTGCAACGCCCCGACGGGACAATTGAGTGGTATGCCCCTACGGACCGTCTTCCGGCGGATATAGACGAGGCTCACTGGAAATTTATCACGCTCACGCCTAATTATCTGGCTGAATTAGTGGCCAAGGAAGATTGGGCAAAAGTGGGGGAAGTGATAGACAAAATAGCTCTTTACCAACAGAAAACAGCAGGCGAGGCCCTCCCGTCGGCCACCAGCGTTGCGTCCGAGCGGGTTTATTGCCGGGTGTCAGCATGGAGCGCACCGGCCATAATATTCATTGTATGCGGATTGCTCCTGTTTTTCATGCCAAAATGGAAAGTTCCGGCCATTGTCACAGATCTCGCCGGAATTGCGTGGAGCGCATTGCTCATAACAACCAACTGGATTGCAACCGGTCAGGTGCCGATGGCCGGCGGACATGAAACCATGTGCTGGTTGGCGCTGCTTGCCTTCTGCATACCGTGGGCCCTACCCGGACTGCGCGGGAGAGTTCTCCCGTTGGCCATTCTTGCCGGTGCATTTGCCTTGATGGTTGCGCGCATGGGAGCCGCATCGCCTCAGCTCACACCCTTGCAGCCCATTCTCCGATCACCGTTGCTGTCAGTCCACGTGCTCACCATCATGCTGGCCTACGCTGCAATGATGCTCATGATGTTGTGTGGTGTGGCCACACTTGCCGGACGAGAAGGATACAGCAGCATAAGTTATCGATTGTTGAAACCTGCGGTTGCGCTTCTCACCGCCGGAATATTCATAGGTGCAATTTGGGCCGACCGCTCATGGGGACGCTATTGGGGATGGGACCCCAAAGAAGTGTGGGCGCTCATAACCATGATCATCTACTGCTATCCGCTTCATTTCCGAATGTCGCGCCGCGCTTACGCGCTATTCTGCATAGTGGCGTTTCTGAGCGTGGTGATGACCTACTTCGGCGTGAACTATCTGCTGGGCGGATTGCACGCCTATAACCGGTAACTCCCGCAAACATAAACTTGGGGTGAGGGAATAAAAAATTGGAAATGGGAGGGGATTGTCGGGAAGAATGGTTACCTTTGCGGGATGGAAGTTTTTTCAATAGGGCCTGAAGAGTATGCCGCGGAGCTTGACCGCTATGCGCCTCATGTGTATAACAGGGTGGCGTTCAATCTCCACAATCGCAGCAAAGCAGACAATGTCCGATTTCTGGTTCTCGCAGACAGCAAGGTCAGATTCGGTCTCATAGCCGGTGAGCGCGACGGACGACTACTCTCGCCATTTTCAGCTCCTTTCGGGGGGCTTACGTGGCGCGGTCGCCAATCTGTTGAGCATCTCTTCGCGGCATCAGAGGCATTGAAACGTTATGCCTCAACCACTGGAAAAAGCATCTCCATCACCCTTCCACCCGCCATTTATTCCCCCTCGCTCGTAGCCGGGCAAACAGCCGCTTTCGGAAAAGTTGGCCGGGTAAATCAGCCGGATCTGAACTATCATGTTTCGCTGGACTTCCAGCCGGGTAATGCCGTCAGCAAGCTCACCGGTCCGAGCAGTCGCAACAGCCGGAAGGTGGCAATGCGCCGGCCTCACCGGCTGCTCATCGCGGGCCCAGCCGACATGGAGATGGCACGTAGGGTCTATGAAGTGATACGCGCCAATCACGAGGCACTTGACCATCCCCTCCGCATGAGCTTCGAGGAGGTGATGGCCACCGCGCCAATCACCGGCTCACACTTTCTGCTCATGCAGCAAGCGGGTGAGGACGTGGCGGCGGCAGTGATCAACAATTCCGCACCAGAAATAGCGCAGATAATCTATTGGGGCGATCATCCGCACGCACGCATACATCACCCCATGAACCTGTTTGCCACAGAAGTGATGGAATGGGCGCGCACTCAAGGATTCCGCCTGATGGACATAGGGCCGTCGTCGGAGCATGGTGTGCCCTCCCCGGGTCTTTGCCGGTTCAAGGAATCGATAGGGTGCGAACTGTCGTTGAAGCATACCATTGTGATTGAACCCGAGAGCGGGTCCGGATGTTAATAGTGCATGAAAAAGATAGTTATCATGGGGGCATCGTCAGGCATGGGTCTGGCGGTAGCCGAGGCATTGGCCTCCCGTGGTGTGACAGTAGGACTGGCCGCCCGTCACACCGAGCCGATGCGTGCGCTTCAAAAACGATATCCCGGTCGTGTACATTACGCCCGGATAGATGTGACACAACCACAGGCCGTTGGTCAGCTCTATCAGCTCATAGAGATAATGGGCGGGATGGACACCTATTTTCATGTGGCCGGAATAGGGTTCGAGAACCTTGAACTCGATCCTGAGCGCGAGGTGAACATATTGGACACGAACGTTTGCGGATTCGCGCGTATGATATGCGCCGCATACCGTTATTTCTTCTCCCGCGGTATACGCGGTCACATCGCCGCCATCACCTCGGTGGCCGGCACCAACGGCATAGGACGCCTGTCGGCCTATTCATCGTCGAAGGCCTTCGGCCAGAAATATCTCGTGGCGCTCGAACAGCTGGCCAATGCGGAGAATTCCGGAGTTCGCTTCACCGACATCCGTCCCGGATGGGTCAACACCCCGTTGCTCATCCCCAACCACCGCTATCCAATGGAAATGGATCTGGATTACGTGGTTCCGAAGCTAATCTGGGCGCTTGCCTACAAACCGAGAGTATCGGTGATCGACTGGCGCTGGAACATTGTCACTGGCCTGTGGCGCATGATACCCAATGCGCTGTGGACCCGTATCAAAATGAGAATCTCCTCCCCCGACTCGCCGCTTCCCGTGCCGGAAATTAACCAAACCCTCCCCGCCTGACGGAGAGAACAACTAATTAACATAGCCGAAATTTGCGCCTGACACAACATAAAGTTGTATCTTTGTGCATCCGAAGCAGAATATTATTGTAATGACAACATTTGAAGAATTAGGCGTGGTGCCCGAACTGCGCCAAGCCATAGAAGAATTAGGATTTGAACAACCCATGCCCGTGCAGGAAAAGGTGATACCTCACCTGCTGAAAGAAGATGGCGACGTTGTTGCCCTGGCCCAGACCGGAACCGGCAAAACAGCCGCATTCGGGCTGCCGGTGCTTCAGCGTATCAATCCCGACATACATCGTCCCCAGGCCCTTATCCTCTCGCCTACGCGCGAGCTCTGTCTGCAGATTGGCAGTGACCTGGCCGACTTTTCAAAATATATGCCCGCCATCAAGGTGCTTCCTGTTTATGGGGGCTCAAGCATTGAAAGCCAGATACGCGCCCTGCGCAAGGGGGTGCAGGTGATAGTTGCCACCCCGGGCCGACTGATTGACCTTATCAACCGCGGCGAGGTGAAACTCGACGATGTGCATACCGTGATTCTCGACGAGGCCGACGAGATGCTCAACATGGGCTTCCTCGAGTCGATCGACGCCATTCTCGAGCATGTGCCGGCCGAGCGTAAGATGCTGATGTTCTCGGCTACGATGCCCACCGAAATTTCCAAGATTGCCAAGAAGTACATGAAGGACCCGGTGGAATTCGTTGTGGGCAACCGCAACGAAGGGGCGGCCAATGTGCGCCATATATATTACATGGTCAATGCCCGCGACAAGTATCTGGCCCTTAAACGAATTGCTGACGACACCCCCAACATCTACGGAATCATCTTCTGCCGTACCCGTCGCGACACTCAGGAGATTGCCGACAAGCTTATTGCCGACGGCTACAATGCCGACGCCCTCCACGGCGACCTTTCACAGCAACAACGCGACATTGTGATGAAGAAATTCCGCGACCGCGTTATCACACTGCTCGTGGCAACCGACGTGGCTGCCCGCGGACTTGATGTGGATGACCTTACGCATGTGATCAACTACGGATTGCCCGATGACACAGCCGTTTACACCCACCGTTCAGGCCGAACCGGACGTGCCGGGAAAACCGGTGTCAGCATTGCCATCATTCACTCCCGCGAGAAAGGAAAGCTGCGCGAGATAGAGAAGAAGATAGGCAAGAAGTTCGAACGCAAGGAGGTGCCCACCCCCCAGCACATCATCGAGAAACAGCTCTACAACCTTGCCGACCGCATTGAGCGTGTGAAGGTTGATGAAGCTCAGATCGACAAGTATATGCCCGGTGTGCTCCGCAAGCTTGAATGGCTCTCGGGCGAGGACCTGCTCAAGAGAGTGCTCTCACTGGAGTTCAACCGACTGCTTGACTACTATCGCGACGCTCCCACCATCGATTTCATTGATGAGAAGCCTCAGAAAGAGCGCAAAAAAGATTCCAAGCCCAAGAGCGACAAGGAAAAAGACCGCCGCACAGCCGAGCGTGGCATGGAGCGCATATATGTGAATGTGGGTAAAGGCGACGGTTTCTTCGCGGGCAACCTCATCGAGCTGCTTAACCATAATGTGCAAGGCAAGCGCGTGGACGTGGGCCGCATTGACCTTCTTCCCCATTACTCTCTCTTCGACGTGCAGAAAGCCGATGCCCGCCGAGTGGTGGAAGGATTGCGCGGAGCTGACTGGATGGGCAACCGCATTTACTCCGAAATAGCCGACGCCAACAAGGACTATACCCGCGCTTCGGCCCGCAAAAAGCGTGGAGAGGCAGCCGAAGAACCGGCAGAAACCACCTACGACTATTTCCTGAAAAAGAGTCCCGGAGCCTCAGCTAAAAGCGGAGGCAAAACAACGAAATCACGTAAAAAGAAATAACTTATGCACGGATTTGTCAAACTGATCGCGCTGACGGCGCTCATTGCACCTGCTTTGGGGGTCTCGGCAACTGAAATCACCGCCACTCAGGCATTTTCAACGGTGCCACGCAAGGTGCTTCCACTGCTTGACGAGAACGCACGCCTGGACATGATCGACTATTTCAACAGCAACATGACCAACGCCACAGAAAACATCTATGGCGGCCGCTCACGGATAGTGCAACTTTCGCCTGAGTCGCTCACGGCACAACTCACCGACGCCACAGAATGTCAGATGGCAATCCTTCCCGACGGAAAAGAGGGGCTC
>CAJUSN010000117.1 GCA_910589095.1 uncultured Muribaculaceae bacterium | reverse complement strand
TCTCGACTCTCTTTCCCCTCAGCCTCGCTTATTCCCTTCACTATTGAAATTCACTTCCCCTCGCTCCTCCTTGAAACACACACATCCCCCTCTCCCTCCTCTTCTGACTTGAAAAGATTTGATTGATTTTTGATTGGTTTATTAGATTTACTTCACATTACTGTTTATTTGATTGGTTTAGATTAAGCGCGCCGGCCCGTGGAGGTCGGCGCGCTTGATTTCGTTCATTCATGTAGAGTGGTGCAGGTACTCACCGGCTATTTTGCAAAGTGGATTTTAGCCACGTCCAGTCCGTGATTTAAAGAAAACACACTTGAAGGTCAATTGGCAGTGGAGGAGGGGAGGAGATCGCGCCAGTAAGCTGGCACAACGGTGACAATGGAGTCAGCGCCTGAAGCACTCGTGAATTCCACGGTTGGATCCGATCCGTCGGGAACGTCGGCCTGATATGTGGCGGTTGAGCCGTCGGGGGCTGTAAAGTGGTAGGATATGATGGAGGCCGAACCTTCTACGTCGCGATAGCCGGTGAGCAGAGCGCGCGGCGTTGAGCGCATTTGTGCGGGGGTCGCGAACACAGCCAAACGATATTGAGGACCGCCGTCATCACCGGTGGCCACATCAATGCGCATCACAGCCGGACCGGATGCGGATCTCATGCAAGCCACCGGGGTCCATCCTTGGCGTAGCTCCGGTACGAGGCTGGAGATTTCATCGGCCATGAGCTGCGACAACTCCTTACGTTCGGCTTGTGACACATAGGGGATGTCATAAAGACTCTCGTCAAGCCACACATACCGGCCATCATCAAGTGACCATCCACGCCATCCGTATTCTTGCCATGCCGAAGGTTCGGATCCGGTAACAATTGCTTTCAACGAATCGTCAACCAGTGTGGCGTAATAGGCTCTCATCTGATCCTCGCCGGTTATATCGCGCAGAGGGTAGGGGCGAAGCAGAGGATAACTCACGAGGTGAGCAAATGCGGCGCTGTCATCACCAGCCACTGCCTTTACGAGGGTCTTGACTGATGAGGGGATGGAGTCGGAACTTTCAATGGAGGCTACGCAGCTGTCGGTGTGACGATGTCCGCAAGAGGTTACTGAGGCAGCCGCAATGGCAAGTATTGTGATTGAAGGGAGTATATGCATGGGTTTGTGAGATTAGCTACATTAGTGTTAACGGTGGATTTTGTCGCGAAAGTGCGAGTAATGGCGAATTTCTTGGAAATCTCTATAGGGGCACTTCGGCAAGTTCCGCGCCTGCAGGGATTGTGTCGGTGAAAAACAGTGTGTTGAACTCCTCCACGCGGCGTTGTCGGATGCCGGCGTGAGGCTTGCCTCGGTATTTGCAGTGAGCCACATAGTTGGCCTCGATGTCACGGTCGCCTGCGGCAAGTTTTTTCGCAACTGATGAGGAGCGTGTGGCTCCCGATCCGATATTATAGGCCAGGACCCCGAGAATCAGAGAGTCACGCCCGTAATTGCGGAACACAGCGCAATTTTTGAGAAGATCCTTTCGGAGAAGAGCTTCGGCGTCGGCTTCGGACATGGCTTTGGTGCGGGAGAATTTTTCACCCGGGAGCACCTGGTGTCCGTAACCCACCAATGGCCAATGACGCGGTTGATGAAGGGTCTCGTACTTCTTTATTATGCTCACGGCCAACTCGAACAGCGAGTCGGCCTGAGCCTTTTGAGCTTCGGGTTCAACGGCAGGTATCACCGCGCTCATATTGATTATTGCTCCCGCTGCAAGCAGAGATGCAAAGATAATTACCACAAGTTTTTTCATCAAAGATAAAAACCCTCGGGCACCTTGAAAGGTTCACTCTCATACACCGACTCAATACCGACAGGGAACAATGGTGGCTGTTCCGGTGATCATGGCCCTCATGGCTTGTCGCATGTTTTGATGACGCCCGGCGTGGTAAGCTGCCGCTGCGGGGTCACATCCCACGTAAATTTCAGCTGCCGTGGCCGACACAATAGCCGATTCTATGAGTGAGCGCAGTCCCGAGGCAGAGGCCCCTGTCGGGAGGCTCAATTCAAAGACCACTATGTCGGCATCGGAAGATGCCATGGATGCGTTGATGTCAGATGCAATTTCACCCATTTTGCTCATGACAAGGCGCGCGAGAGCCTGTGAGTTGTCACGGATGAGGAGGTTTGGACGAGGCGATCCCAAATGAAATCTGAGAGCCGACTGTGCGAGAAGGTCGTTGATGAGGCTATCAATCGACAGAGCTATGGAAACGTTCATGGGTGGGCGGATTGAAGAAATGTTGGAATTGATTTATCAGCAGATTAGCGAAGGGGCACATGACGGTGCACCCGACGGTGAAGACGTGAGCGTTTGCGCAACACGTGGTAGAGATAAATGGCACCTCCGGGGCGGAGATAGAAGCAGGGTGCTTTCCCTTCGGCAAGCACGGCGGAAAGAGCTTCGGTGTCGGTTTCGCCCGTACGGCTCATCCGTTTCGCAACCCTGCGGTCAAGTTCGCGGAAGGCAGCGGTAGGGCCAAATTCGGGGATGTTGTCCATACCGCGTTCACGCAGAATCCGGAGCTTGCGCAGCGCGTAGTTGAAACTGACATAAAATTCAGGGGCAGGGGATGCGGCCGCCGCCAGAGCCACTTCCGCCACGGTGAGCGGACGGTTGGTCTCGCTCACCACACGGCGGCAGGCCTGGAGGAAATGGCGGTCGCGCACGCGTTTCATAGTACAGATTTCAGATGTTCCGGTCATGATAAGTGACTAAAATAAATGAGTAAATATGTGAGTGTCTTTTTCGTCAATGTTTCTCTCGGAGACATTTACCTTCATTTCGCAAAAGTCAACCGATATGGACATAAACTAATTTATTCAAGACACTTCATAATGTGAAAAAAGTGTGTTTGGGCAGTTGAAGATTCGTAGGACAAAGATAGTACAGGGGTTGAGCCACAGGGTGTGACACAATGGTTAATACATGTTAATCACCTTTCTGTTTCTTGCCTCACGGAAAGCGTGAAAACTCTGCAATAGGTCAAGGATAGCCACGGCTGAACGTTCGGCTTGTGAGTCGTAAAGAGCAGCCGATGTGGCTCCTGTGGCTGTATGGCCTTGCATGGCACCGCTCACACCGGAGATTTGCCGGAACAGGTCCATCTGCAGGTGGAGCAGCTGATATGCGCCGGCGCTGTCGCCGCTCCCCGTCACTTGGTGAATCTCCCCTTTCGAGGCGCGGAAAGGTATCACGCTGTTAGGTTTAGCCCATAGGCGTCCAACATCCTCAAGCGTCATGCCGGGTGTGAGGCTCTCGGCCGGAACGAGTAGCGCACCTTTGGCGGAAGTGCTCATAATGTGGTCAATGAGGGTGATTAGACGGTTGACAAACCGTTGCTGGTCAATTATGTCCTCCACAAGCGAATGGACTTCGCCATCAATGAGAGGGTAGAATTTCACTGCAAATGGATGCTGGCCGTGGGCATAGGGTGAGTCGAATTCGCGGAGTGTCTCTCCCCAAGGTGCGAGGTATCGGCAATGCCACCGCAGAGTGAAGCCGGGCTTGACCTCAAGAGGTGGTTCCGATGCTTTTTCCCTGCGGGCCGCTTCGCACTCCAGACCTGCGCGCCGCCGTCCCGAAGCTTCAAAATAGCGTCCGGTGGCATGGTCATGGCATTTTATTATGGACCGGCTTTCAAGGGTCCACAACTCAATCACCCGGCACCGACCCCTGGATGCATTGAAAAACGATTGGCTCACAGCATCGCCGATTCTTCCGGCCGTATCGGCAGTGGAATAGGCCACATAGCGTTGTGTCAGGTAGGCCTGTCGGTCGGTGTCAGAGGCGGCATAGCGCATCAGCAGTTCGCGAAGGCTCATTGAATGTAACATCCCCACCAGCTCAATGTCCATACCGCGTGGATCAGTGAAGTGATTGATGAAAAATTTGTCGGGGCTTACATTGTCAATCCATATACCGCATCCTTCGGGGCGGTTTTCGGTAACAATACGCTGGATGGCACATCCTGATATCAGAAACTCCTCCAGCATTCGGCAGTCAAGTTCCGTGAGGGCATTGCGGCGCGCAGTGTCATTATCTATCTTAAAGTGGCGCCCTGCAGGGTCATGATCGGAAATGTTGTTGCGGAAATTGCCTACAACACATTTCACCAATTGGCGTATGAGATTATTGGTATGGGGCCGGAAACCGGTCGAGGCAGCCAGATCGCCTTCGTTCACTGTCCGACCCGAGGTGTCGGTGACGGAATCGCCCCACTGCCGTCCGAAAGTGTAGTCTTTATATCGGCGTCGACGCGAGCGCAGTGAGTCGCCGTCGCGCCAGGCTTCGAGCGCCATGTCTAAATAGG
This sequence comes from uncultured Muribaculaceae bacterium, assembly GCA_910589095.1. Lineage (GTDB taxonomy): Bacteria > Bacteroidota > Bacteroidia > Bacteroidales > Muribaculaceae > Paramuribaculum. The sequence goes on along the minus strand of CAJUSN010000117.1, from coordinate 3,593 downwards.
TCATGATAAGATATGGTTCAGGGTTCAGTTGTTGTTTAGGTTTTGTCCGTGCTTCATAAGAGGATGGAGGAAAGGCATGTCGGAGCATCGCCTATTTCAGCGATCATTGCCGGGGTGAGAATGTAAGAGGTTTCATCGTCGGGGAGCATCACGCAAAGCAGATGGCTGAGAGTGGAGTTGCCGGGAATAAGTGTGAGGTGTCCCGGCTCGGCAAGTGCAACCGGCCGCGCACAACCGGCGCGTGCGAAGGGATTAGCTTGTGCCAAGGCGTCGGCACAATCGTGGTCAGTTACTATGATCGCCGGCCTGTCCCAGTTGGCCATTTTTACGCTTGCCACTCTCAGGCACCGTTCCGGGAGCGTCACCGAGGCCGCCCCCATGGAGGAGGCGACCGTGCTGACACTGGAAGCGATGTCGGTGAGTGGGAGCGAATGGCAAGGCATTTCCATGAGGCGTTTCACGTACCATTGTCGCATTTCAAGACTCAGGAGTGAGTCCAGATCAGGGCCGTCGACGCGCTTAATGGAGCAGTCGGTGCGTGCGGGTTCATAACCATGTGCCCTTTTCCAGAGTGCGAGCATTGAGGCGGCGTCAAGTGTTATGGTCTGCATCATTTCGCTCTGTCAGGGGTTAGACACTCACCACTCGCAAGTGGGCTTTGGGGTGACGGAGCACCAGACAGCTTGCCTCCGTGGCCACGAGAGCATCGGTGTTGCGAACACCTGAACTCTTTAGGTCAAGATGTTCCACTCGGAAGGGGATGTGGGAGTACTTGGTGAGATATTGAGGATCGATAATCATGCCATCGTTCTCGTGGCCACACTGGTCAAAGACTTCGTTGTGGACCACGCAAAGCACCCCGAATTTAGAGCGAAGCTCAGTAAAGTCGATGCCCCAGCGGGTCACTGTGTCAGTGGCTGTAATCACCTTTGTGTAGTCCAGGTTGTTGAGGCGTTCGATGAGCCCTGACCCTCCCATGAGGATTTTGCGAGGTGAGCCAGCGGAGTCGCCGGTAAAGGCTTGACGCATCATGGACACGAGGTCCTGCGATGTAAGGGCGCCGTCGGTGAGTTCGAAGGTCGCGCCTGCCTGATGCCATATTCCACGGGTGAAGAGTACTTCGTCGTAACGCTTGGGGTCAGTGAGGCGTGCTTTCACTCCGAAAAGGAAGCTCTTTTCCATACCTAAGCGCATGTCCATGATGGCCACTTCCTCCTGGTCGGTCAGTGTCCAGCCCACTTCCTTGGCCGATAGTTTTGCCAGAATTGACTGTTCCACTTGGGCTTTGAAAATTTGACAGAAATTGCTGGATTTCACCGGTAAAGCTTCAAATTGAGGGGTCTGCACATCAAGCTCACCGGCAGCGCGTCCCATTCTCACAACCTTAGATCCCATCTTGCCCAGGGACGCGGGAGCCGGGTCGGGAGCATTGAGGGGGATTACGGTGACAGGGGTGGAGGTGCTCTTGTCAGTAGACACCACATAGAGCACAAGCGGTTCCCCATCGGCACCCTCCACTTCCGGTAGCATGAGCGTTTCAGTTACCGATATCATTTCAGGCGAGGTTGCTTTAAGGATATAAGTAGGGATGCCGGAGTATGTGCCGTCGGTAGTTTTTGCCAAGGCGGTGCTCAAAGTGGTTTCGGGTGCTTTGGAATCAACCGAGTAGTAGTCAACGATCATGGACGAGGCCGGGCGAGAGCCAACCATGCGCGAGATTTGATCAACGGGTGTGGCCATGGGGCGCACTTTCACCACTCGGCTGTCTATTTCATTGAGCAGCAGGGAGGGAGAGCCTTCACGAGCAGCGGGCACTGTAAGCGGTCCATCAATGACTTGGGCACCTGAAGCGCCTTTTGTAACAACTGTGGGTGTGGTTTCATTCATAATAATGTGAAGTTAAGATGTTGGTTAATGTTGGGGTTGATTGTTGTGCTTGATGTTACTCATCCCAAACGTCGCGGGAGAGTTGGTTGAGAAAGCGTTCTGCGAATGTGTCGTTTCGGTTGCGTTGTCCGGATGTAGCCGGACTCAAGCAAGGATTTTCCAACAGGGAGGGCCGGTCCATAAGTTCAGCGGCCAGTTCATTGCGTGCGCGGAGCCATCCGCGCTGCTCAGCTTGAGATATGAGTCGGTCAACTTCAGCTGCCGTCAATGGTAATTCATGCTTTTGTTCTGCAGTGGTCTCCGGAACGGGCTCAGGCAAAGGGGGAGGCTCCTCAGTGGTAACCGTGGACGTTTCCGGTGTGTCATCGGCCAATGGGACGGTTGCCGTGCACGCGGCAATGTCGGTTGTTTCGGGTAAATTGTCGGGAACTGTTCCCTCGTCAAAGTCTTCGTTTTTCATGGTGTCTAATGTGATTAAAGGTTATGTGGTCTCTTTTTGGGGTAGCCTTGAGATGGCTCTTTCAACTTTGTCCACTGCAAAGTTACATTCGCGCAGCAGGCATTTTTGCGCCAAATCCAATATTCCGCCTTGTGTTTGGCCATCCGTAGGTAGAAACAAAAAACAGGCGCCGAAATGGCGCCTGTGAAATCTTTTTCCAGAATTTACATTACATGCGGGCAAGATAATATGCTCCGTAGATGGCCAAAAAGCCTGCAACCATGCTGCCGAGAGCGTAGAGCAGTAAGGCTATATGGTTGGAGCCGCTGAACAGAAGATAATTCTCGTTCATGAAAGTGGAGAAAGTTGTAAATCCTCCACAGAATCCTACGGTGAGAAACAATTTGAGCGAATCGCTCATCTGACACCCCTTGTCGATGAAACCGAAAATTAAACCGATAATGAAGCAGCCGGCAACATTTACCGCAAATGTCCCCCAAGGGAAAGGTGTGTGACACACTCCCTGCAGGGCGCGGCTTACCAGATACCGTAGCATGCCACCAAGGCAGCTGCCCGCACCAACTATCAATATGTTAGTTAATGTGTTCATCTATTTACCAATACTCTTCCACTGAAAGGGTCATAGACCGATGGCCCGGTTTAATGATTTTACATTCGAGAGAAGTGCCACGGTTGCCACCGGTCCATTCGCCTGTCCATGATTCCACGTAGTTGCCCTCAGAATCGTAAACATTTGCCTTAAAGGTCTCGGTGGCATCGTTGTAAACGCCGTTGATATACAGGTAGGACGACGGTTTGACTCCGTGCTTTGCAATGGTAGAGTGATAAAACATCTTTCCGCTTACGTTTGAGCCATCCACGGACATGGTTGCGTCGTTGCGCACCAGATAGACCGTTACGTTGTATTTATTGTCTACGGTGCCTTGCATATCATAAAGCTGGCCCTCATTTACGAATGCGCTCATGTTCAGCCCGCATAGAATCATGAGGCTCAAAATTATAAATCTGATCTGTTTCATAATTGATGATATAGGGATTGAAGCTCACGGAATTACGGCCATCAGCTGTTTGCAGTAAAGAAACTTCAAAATTATTTTGCAGTTAAAATTGATGTGCGCAAAAGTAATAATAATCTCTTGCTCTACCAAATTGCCATGAAAAAAGCCGCAAACCGAAGGCTTGCAGCTTTTTATGCGGAAAGACAGGGATTCGAACCCTGGGTACCCGTAAGGGTACAACGGTTTTC
>CAJUSN010000116.1 GCA_910589095.1 uncultured Muribaculaceae bacterium | reverse complement strand
CCGGGCCCTCGGTGATGGCTCCGCCATTACCGAGGACCCGGCTATGTGACAAGGTGGCTTTCAGCCACGGTGGAGGGGTTAGTTGCCGATTGAGATGACTTCTTTGAACTGGCCGAGGAGGGAGAACTTGAGGAGTACGCCGTCAGAGAGTCCGATTTCATAAGATGTTGTTTTCTTTTTGATGGAGACTGTTTTGACGGAGGGAAAGTTTTTGGTGATGTATTTTGCAATTGTGTTTGGGACAAGTCCATCGGGGAGTGCGGAGGAGCCGCAATCAACGGAGGTCCATTTGCCGGCGTTACTAAATTCTATTTTTGTGCCGTTGACGAGTTTCACATCGTAGTCGGTTTTCTTGAGGAGATGTTTGTCAATTTTAATCATCCCGACTTTAGCTTTTGGGAAGTATTTATCAAGCATCTCGCGAGCATTATCGGGGAGTTGCTCGCGGTTTATGGTGTATTTATCAAAGATTGCGAAAGCGGATGAAGCACATACTGCTACCATTATAAGTGTGAGAAGGAATTTTTTCATATCGGTTGAAGTTTTTTAATTTTACTGTCGGAATAAGAACAAATGAATGAGCGTGAAAGTTGGAGGTGGTTTATATGGGTGTTAAAATAGTTTAAATGAATTTCGGTGCGTAAGCTGGTGTTTTTCGTTTTGAAAAATATAGGTTATCTTTGCGAAAACAACTCATATACATTTTTTTGCATGAAAAAGACAATATGCGGCGCAATGGCGCTGTTGATGGGATTTGTCGGCGCGGGAGCTGAAACAGTGAGCTCACCCGACGGCAATGTTGTCCTTGACTTTACACTCACGCAAACCGGTGAGCCTCAGTATGCAATTACCTATAAGGGTAAGGATGTGATCAAGCCGTCACGTCTCGGATTGAAATTGAAGTCGGGTGGCGACCTCACGGATGGCTTCACCATTGCAGGGGTTGATACACTGACGGTAGATGAAACCTGGAAACCAGTGTGGGGTGAGGAATCACAAATCCGAAATCATTACAAGGAGATGGCTGTGAAACTGAAACAACCGTCGACGAAAAGGGAGATGGACGTGCGTTTCCGAGTGTTTGATGACGGCGTGGGGTTCCGCTATGAGTTCCCGATGCAAAAGAAACTGAGCTATTTTACCGTTACGGATGAGGTTACTGAATTTGCAATGCCGGGCGACCTTACCGCATGGTGGATTCCGGGTGATAACGACACGCAGGAGTATGAATACACCCGCAGCCGCCTCAGCAAGATAAGCAAGCATTATGATTCCACTGTGAATCCTACCTATGTTTGGCAGGGGAAAACCGGTCCTAATGATGTGCAAACGGCGTTGATGCTTAAAACCGATGACGGCCTATACGTAAATCTTCATGAGGCAGCGTTGGTGGATTACCCGGTGATGCATCTGAGATTGAATCCGGAGACCCTCACATTTACTTCGCTTCTGGCGCCTGATGCCGTGGGCGACAAAGCGCACATGCAGAGCGATTGCACCACTCCCTGGCGAACTGTGATTGTGAGCGATGATGCACGCGATATACTTGCCTCTCGCATTACGTTAAATCTCAATGAGCCGTGTGCGATAGAGGATGTGAGCTGGATCAAGCCCTGCAAGTATGTGGGCGTGTGGTGGGAGATGATCAACCGCATGAGCAAGTGGAGCTATACGAATGATATGCCCAATATCCATCTTGACCGCGTGGATTACACCAAAACGAAACCTCACGGCAAGCATGGAGCCACGAACGAAAATGTGAAGCGTTACATTGATTTTGCGGCCAAATATGGATTTGATGCCGTGTTGGTGGAAGGTTGGAACATAGGCTGGGAAGACTGGTCAGGAAAGGAGAAAGATGAGGTGTTTGATTTCATCACACCTTATCCGGATTTCGATTTGCCCATGCTTCGCGACTACGCAAAGGAGAAAGGGGTGAAGCTTATCATGCATCACGAAACCTCGAGCTCGGTGCGCAATTATGAGCGCCGTATGGATGAAGCTTATAAGTTTATGAAAGATAACGGATATGATGCTGTGAAGAGCGGTTATGTGGGGAATATTATTCCCGCTGGCAGCAACCATTACAGCCAGTGGACCAACAATCATTACCTCCACGCTATAAAGAAAGCAGCTGATTATAAAATCATGGTAAACGCCCATGAGGCAGTGCGTCCGACGGGTCTTTGCCGCACTTGGCCCAATCTTATAGGCAACGAGAGCGCGCGAGGCTCGGAATATCACGCATTTGGAGGCACCACGCCAGGACACACAGCGATACTTCCGTTTACCCGTTTGATAGGCGGTCCGATGGATTATACTCCAGGACTTTTCGAGAATGATATATCAAAGTATAATCCGAAAAATAAGTCGTGGGTGAACACCACGCTTGCCAATCAGTTGTCGCTTTACGTGACGATGTCGTCACCGCTTCAGATGGCCGCGGATGTTCCGGAGACCTATGAGAAGTTTATAGACGCATTCCAATTCATAAAGGATGTGGCACTTGACTGGGATGAGAGTTATTATCTGGAGGCTGAGCCGATGGAATATGTGACCACGGCGCGCAAGGCCAAAGGAGAGGAACGCTGGTTTGTTGGCGGAACCAACGGAATGGAGCCCCGCACGGCCACCGTGGATTTCTCGTTCCTTCCCAAGGGCAAGAAGTTCAAGGCAGTTATTTACCGTGACGGAAAGGATGCGCATTATAAAACCAATCCTCAAAGCTACGTGATAGAGGAGAAAACCATTACCTCAAAAACCAAGCTGAAGATAGCAGAGGCCGCCAGTGGCGGATTTGCCATAACAATCACTCCTGCCTGAGGGTAAGTACGGAGCCCGAGGCTCGGAGGAGCCCATCGTCGAGCAACTGTCGGACAATCGGAATGAGGAGTTCCGGTTTGACCGACAGTTGTTCGGCTATATAGTCAATTGTAGTGGTGCGCGGTTGTGCGGCCAGGCGTAACACCTGTTTGCGGAGATGTGATGCATCGGTTGCGGCATTTGTGGTGGCAGCTTTGCGGTGTGTGCGGCACACGTCGCATTTGCCGCAGGGCTCGGCTGATTTCTCTCCGAAATAGGCCAACATTCCGGCGACGCGACATTCCGAGCTGTTGAAGATGAACTCGCGCATGGCTTTGAGCCGGGTCTCCATTCGTGAGCGCATATCCTCATATACGGCTCGGGGCAAACCGATGTGTTTTGGGAGTTCGCGTGAGGTGGTGTAGATGATGTAGGGGGTTGTTTTGCGGGGGATGTAGCTCAGGGCGTGCTGGCGCGAGAGGGTCAGCAGGGCATCATAGACCTGTTGGGTGGAGAGGGTTAGGCGCGAGCTGATTACAGTTTCTGATATGTTGACATAGTCAGCAAAGAGTCCGGTATAGGTGCGGAGTATTAGCTGGAGAACGCGGTCCGCCACCGGGTCGGTGCGCAGAGAGTAAAGCTCCTGTTTGTCCATGGTGACCATAATGCGGGAGCGGGTGGTAACCTCGTCGAGATATTCTATATAGCCGGCATTGGTGAGCAGGCGCAGCGCACTGGCGGCGACTCGCGGATTGAGCTTGAAGCGTTCGCAAAACAGGCGGAAGTCAAATTCGTACATGCGTCCGTAGCCGCATCCTACCGGGACCTCAAGAAAGTTTCCTGCCAATTCATAGATGCGTTTTACGGTGTCCTTGTCGGGGAAAGCTTCGTTGAGACGGCGCGTGAGGGTTGCCTTGTCGGCTGAGGAAGCGATCACGACGGCATAGGAGGGGAGTCCATCGCGTCCGGCACGTCCGGCTTCCTGATAGTACTCTTCAAGCGAAGAGGGAGGATCGATGTGTATGACGGTGCGCACATCGGGTTTGTCAATACCCATGCCGAAAGCGTTTGTTGCCACCATGACGCGTGTTTTTCCCTCTTTCCAGGAGTTTTGCCGCGAGTTTTTCTCTTCAGGGTCAAGTCCGGCGTGGTAATAGTCGGCAGTGATTCCTTCAGCGGCGAGAAGGCGGGCTATTTCAAGGGTGCGTTTGCGGGAACGAACGTAGACGATGGCCGACCCGAATGTGGCTCGCAGGACACGTAGGAGCATATCAGGCTTGTGGTCGGCATATCGGACCACATATGAGATGTTGTGGCGCGAGAAACTGCGTGCAAACACACTGCGACCGCGGAACTGCAGGCGGTCCATTATGTCGGTGCTCACCTCGGGAGTGGCTGAAGCCGTCAGGGCCATCATGACGGCAGCGGGGAAAAGTTGACGCAAGCGGGCTATGCGTAGATAGGAGGGCCGGAAGTCGTAGCCCCACTGTGAGATGCAATGAGCCTCGTCGACCACGATCATGCTGACTTCAAACTGTCGGAGTTGGTCAATGAATGAGTCGGTCTGCAACTTCTCAGGTGACAGATATAGCATTTTGGCATGACCGGCGCGGCAGCGGTCCATGGCGAGCTTCTGTTCGGTGTGGGTGAGTCCGGAATGTATTGCGGAGGCGCGGATGCCATGCTGCATGAGGTTGTCGACCTGGTCCTTCATGAGAGAGATCAGAGGCGTGACCACAAGGGTGATACCGGGCAGGATTAGGGCCGGTATCTGGAATGTGAGCGACTTTCCTCCGCCAGTGGGGAGGAGTCCGAGGGTGTCGTTGCCACCGAGCACCGATTCAATGATCGGTAACTGCATGGGGCGGAAGTCATCGTAGCCCCAGTAATGGCGTAGCACTTCGCGAGGGTCAGAGAGGTGAGGCTGAGGCATGGCGAAAGAGAGGGCGAACGCGGATTATTTGCGTGGGCGAATGCTCTTGATGAGAAGCTGTATTGGCGAAGTTGCGCTCTGATGCTTGTTGTCCTCGATGGTGTAGCAGATGTCGAAGGGCTTGGCGGAGTGGATGTAAGGGAAGTGTTCGGCCATATTGAATGCAATACCGTTGAAGACTTTTCCGCTTGTGTCGTCCACGAGTTCGAACTTGATGTGCTCAAGGTTGCGTCCAACAAGTTTGCTTGTGCCGAAATCCATTACAGCGCGTGTGCAGAATACGGGTTTGGAATTGCCCGGTCCGAAGGGGTTGAAGCGTCGGAGGGTGTTGACAAACGTTGGTGTAATCTGCGAAAATGTGATGTAGGCGTCAATGTCAAGTTGGGGTTCAAGCTGATTGGGCTGTATGTTGGCGGCTACATATTCCTCGAATCGGCGGATGAATTCCGGGATGTTTTCCTCTTTCAGCGAGAGCCCGACGGCGTATGGGTGACCACCGAAGTTTTCAAGGAGGTCGCGAGTGGAGTCAACGGCTTTGTAGATGTCGAATCCTTGAACCGAACGGCTTGAACCGGTGGCAAGTCCGTTGGCGAGCGTGAGGACAACGGAGGGCTTGTAGTAAAGTTCGGTGAGGCGAGAGGCTACGATTCCGATGATGCCTTTGTGCCAATCTTTGTTGTAAATGACAATGGATTTACGATCGGAGAGGAGTTCGCCGTGGCGTTCGAGGATGGCGTTGGCTTCCTCGGTGATGCGCTTGTCGAGTTCCTTGCGGTCCTTGTTGTACTGGTCGATGGCTTTGCCTTTTTCAAAGGCATCGGCCACATCGCGGGCCACGAGGAGCTCCACCGCCTCGGCGCCGCTCTGCATGCGTCCGGAGGCGTTGATGCGGGGGCCTATTTTGAAGATTACGTCGCTGATGGTTATTTCCTTGCCCATGAGTCCGCAGATGCGGATAATGGCGCGCAGGCCCATGTTGGGGTTGGAGTTGAGGCGACGGAGACCGTGATAGGCCATAATGCGGTTTTCATCGACCATAGGTACGATGTCGGCGGCGATGCTCACGGCAACCAGATCGAGCATACCTTCGAGGTCGGATGTGGGGATGCCGTTGCTTTTCGCAAACCCTTGCATCAGTTTGAACCCTACGCCACAGCCTGAGAGATGGGAGCAGGGATAGGTGCTGCCTTCGAGTTTGGGGTTGAGGATAGCAGCGGCCTGAGGCAACTCATCGTCGGGAACGTGATGGTCGCAGATTATGAAATCGATACCCAGTGATTTTGCGTAGGCAATCTCTTCATTTGCTTTGATGCCGCAGTCGAGGACAATGATGAGCTTTACACCCTGCTCGGCAGCCATGTCGATGCTTCGGAGTGAGATGCCGTAGCCCTCATCGTAGCGCGTGGGTATGTAGTAATCGATGTTGGAATAATATTGGCGGAGAAATTTGTAAACCAGGGCCACGGCCGTGGTACCATCCACATCATAGTCGCCAAACACCATGATGCGTTCCTTCCTTCCCATAGCTTTGTTGAGCCGCTCGACAGCTTTGTCCATGTCGGGCATTAGAAACGGGTCGTAGAGATCCTTGAGAGAGGGGTGAAAGAATTTCTCGGCCTCCTCAAGCGACGTGATGCCACGCTCCACCAGCAATTGGCTGATGGGTGGGCAATTGGAGAATTGCTTAGCTAACTGCGACTCGGACTGCTGCTCTTCGTAAGTAAGGGGTGCGTAGTTCCATTTACTTGTCATTTATGTAGTTCTTTTTTATTTTTTTTCGCTAAGTGACGGATGGGTACCGCAGTACCGGTCCGCCAGGGGGGAAGGGGAGGAGAATATATGGACGCGCTACGAGTGCCTCATGGGAGATGGGAGCTGCTTCCCGTCCGAAGTGAGGAGAGTGGACGGCACAGATCCCGAGGAAATGACAAGTAACTTGAGGCAACGTGATGAATGGTATCGTCATTGCTTTAAGGTTACCGGCCAGACGGAGGCCCTCACGCAGGTCCCGCCGGTGTGGTGCATCAAGAAGAAGAGACGCACCGTGGAGATAAGGCACTATTTCAGCGTTTCCGCAAAATTAGCAAAAAAAATCGGCATTTCCTTGTGGAGAGTATTAAATAAGCCTTAAAAGATTTTACAATGCGGTTACAAGTTAAGGGATGGGAGTGAGGCGCCGTTTGGTGCGCGCATGTGGAGAAGACGTGAAAGAGTTGGGGCGATTGCCCGGGCGTCGACCGGTTCGGTGATGTCGAGTCGCTTGAGTTCGGGGGCCACGAAGAAGGCTGGCGTGGCGGGACAGTTGTGGCGGAGGACACCGGATGCTTTACCGGTGCCATCGTCGATAATCTGCCATCCGGGGCTCACTTCAATAATGACGTCGCCGGCATGGGGGAGGGATGTGTTGCGTTTCAGTGCGGCGGGATTGTCGCCGGCACGAGAGGCGGTGATGTCGTCGATTGTTATCACATTGCTGATGCCGGCCATGCGTCCGAGGAAGTCGGCCACTTCGCGGCGAAATGCTTGGAGGTCAAGTCCACGGTCCTTTATGAGCTGGCGATTGAGGAAGAAATTACGGTCGTGGTAGCCGAGGATCCAGTTACCGTTACCGTGCACGGCCATGAGCTGGATTTCCATGAGCGAGAGGGCGCGTTTAACGGAATACAGGCCGGAGGGTGTGTTGAACCGTTTGTCGTCGGGGATGGTGCCGTCGTCGGAGGGAAGTCCGACGAGTACTATAGCCCATTTACGGGTGGCTTGCTGCATGGCAGCCAGAAGCCGGGCCAAGTCACGGTCGAGGCGAAGGTAGCTGTCGGTGATTCGTGAACGCGATGCGGCGGTGGGGAGTGTGTAGGATATCGAGAGCATGTCGGTGGCTTTTCCGCGTCCGAGGTTGGTTTCGGCAATGAGCGCGAGTGCAACGTCGGTGATTTCGGTGTTGGCGAGAGGCGTGGAGAGGAATGTTTTGACTCGCTGCACGTCTTTTCGCGGGAATGTCACTTTGAAGGGTTTCTTGATTTCGTCGGCGGTGATGGACGGATAGAGGGATAGGTTGAGTAGGGGCTCCCAGCGCATTGTGTCGAGTCGGGTGGCAAGCGAGTTTCGGTAGTTGCGGTCTTTGACGGCAAGAGGCATCTCCTTGTAGAAGGTGGTGGAGGCCCAGTTGGCGGTCATGCCGTTGATCCAATATCCGCCGTTGCCAGCGTGTCCGGCACCGGTGATCGCTTCATAGCTGTGC
>CAJUSN010000115.1:714-8019 GCA_910589095.1 uncultured Muribaculaceae bacterium | reverse complement strand
ATCTTAATAATGACAATCACCTTATCGACGCGGTGAAATATATCTTTGATTATGCTGAGTCGGTAGGCAAGCCTTGTGTAATCAATATGAGCCTTGGATCACATTATGGTCCCCACGACGGTAAGTCGGCAATTGACCGCGCCGTATCATCTATGGTAGGACCCGGTAAGATTGTGGTGGGTTCAGTCGGTAATGAAGCAGGTGTAAAACTGCACTGCTCAAAAACCTTCACCGACAATGATACCACTCTCCAAACAATGATGGCCTATACCGATGGATATTCCAAGGCAACCCTTACTTATCTATGGGGTTCACCCGGCACTGATTTCACCGTTGAGGTGGCTCTTGTCGATCCCACCCGTAACGGTAAAATTATTCAGACAACCGGCCCTATCTCAACTTCAACTTCCACCAAAACAGCCATTTTGATGGATGGTACCACTTCCGAAATCGAGCTTATCATTTCGCCTGTCGTGATTCAGAACGGCGGTTCGCCTCAAATGACAGTCCAGTCAACGGTCTATGACTTGGCCCCCAATCGCAAGCAAGCCTTCATTATACGCGGAGAGAAAGGCCAGACTGTACATCTTTGGAATGCTGTGAATGACCACTTCTTTGTGAGCGGTAATATTCGCGGTTTCACCGCAGGCGACAATTGGTGTACAGCCGGTGAAATCGGAGGTACCGGCGAAGGTGTAATCTCGGTTGGATCTTATGACAGTGACTCCATTCTGCTCATAAACAGCGATCCCGAACCTCTGGGACTTCACCTTAAACCAATGATGGAAGCTGCTAATATTGATTTCTACACCGGTCAGCGTTCCACATTCTCCAGCCAAGGCCCCACCGCCGATGGACGTATGAAACCCGAAGTGCTCGCTCCAGGCTTCATGATCATTTCCGGTTACAACAAATACACTGAAGTAGGTAGCCTCGGAGGTTACGAAGTGATTATGCCTTCGGCCGACAATGAGGGAAATGCGTATCTCTACGAAATGTCGCAAGGTACATCGCAGGCATCTCCCGCCGTGGCCGGAACCATTGCGCTTTGGCTTGAGGCAGATCCTAATCTTACTCCTGACGACATTCGTGGCATTCTGTCGCGCACATGTGACCGTGATGAATATACCGGCTCTGAGCCTAATAACAGTGCTGGATATGGTAAGATCAACGCGCTTGCCGGAATCCGTGACATCCTCGGCCTTACCGCTGCGATTGATGATGTAGTAGTGTCCGACAAGTCCACTCACGTGTGGGTAGAGGATGGCCATACAATTTATTGCGCATGTGAGGGTCGCGCTGATGTGACGCTGCACACCGTTTCAGGTATGACCGTAGGAACCTATAGCGTTACGCCCGACAACCGCACCATTGATGCATCTTCGCTTCAGCCCGGTGTATATGTGGTTCGTGTGGCTACTCAAGGTTCCACCCAATCCTTCAAAGTGCTTATACGCTGATAAGCCATAACCGATAAAAAACGGAGTTTCGCCGCAGCGAAACTCCGTTTTTTTATCACTTAGTGGGAAAATTATTTCACCATAACTTTTGAGGCCTTTGAGCCTTGGCGACGGATGTACAGGCCGTTTTCGGGGTTTTCAACGCGGATACCCTGCAGGTTGAAGTATTCAACTGGAGCGTTGGCATCGGCGTCATCTACGAGGGCCGACTTGATTCCGGCGGCGTCAGGATCCGGTGCGTAGAATTCTAGAACATAGTAGGGTGCGTAGTCGGTGCCAGCTTCATCGATGTCACCGCTCACCCACATTACACATTCGTACATGGAAACTCCATCCACTTCAACTTTTTCAGCAGAAGAGTCATCTTCATAGACGTAGGCATTATAAGTGATGGTTTCATTGTCTGATTCGTCAAACACGTGCAGCTGAAGATAGTTGCCGTCATTGTCGAGCGGGTATGTATAACTTGTATAATATTCTGCATTCCCGGTGAGGAGAATGGCTTGGGTGTTGTTGTCCTTGACGCTGCTGTCGATGATGAACTGGACTGCTGAACCTGAGTTCATGAAATTAGCTATTGTATAGACTCCGCTTTCAATTGAAAGATCGGATTCGAAGCTTTTCTCATAAACAGCATCTTCATCATTATACACTTTGAACGTTACATTTTCGGCTTGAGCCTGCACTGACATCAATCCGAGAATTGCAGGAAATAGAGTAAAGATTTTCTTCATAAATATACAATTATGGTATTAATATTTGGTTTATTATTGGACTCTATTTTATAGTCCATAGCAAAAATAGCTAATCTTCATTCCCTTATAAAATGCGATATTGAAGTTTATGTAGAAATCTTCTCTTTGTATGTTTTAAATTTTCATTTTAAACAATTTTAAGAATTGCTATTGAGTTACGCAAAGCGGATAAGTTATCTGTATTGCTCCTTCTTTTATCCGATGTGCTCATTCCCACTGCGAGGTAGGCATATAAAGCAACAGCGTGCCTCCGAAATGCGGAAACACGCTGCTGAGAAGTGTTGTTATTGTACGTTTATTTCACCATAACTTTTGAAGTCTTTGATCCTTGGCGACGGATATACATGCCGTTTTCAGGATTCTCTACTCGGATTCCTTGCAGGTTGAAGTATTCAACAGGTGTGTTTGCATCGTCGGAGTCTGCGATGGCGGAGCCGATACCGGCCATGGATGGTGCGGCGATTGAGAATGACAGTTCGTAGTATGGAGCAGCCGCGTTTTCGGCATCAAAGCCGCTCATATACATGTAGCAGTCATACATATTTTTTCCGTCTTCATCCCTTTTTTCGGCGCTGGTATAGTAGCTGTCCTCATAGAAGTATGTGTAGAATAGATAGTTTTCCGAACCATCTTGTCCGTAAACCGTAGTGGTTACAAAGTTGCCAGCGTCATCAAGAAGATAAGGATAACCCACATTTTGGGTGTATAAATTGCCCTCGAATGTGATGTCATAATATCCGTATGTGTTTTCTGTGGATGCTATTTTGAATTGTACTGGAACACCGGTGCCCATCAGATCCTTGATGGTGTAAATGCCGTTATCGTCGACGGTCACTTCACTTGTGAAGCCTTTCATGTCGCTGCCGTTGGTTACATCGTAGACGCTGATTTCCACGTTTTCAGCATGAGAGGTTGCAGAGCACAATGTGAAAAATACTGAAAATAGAGTAAAGATTTTCTTCATATAAAAATTGTTATAGGGTTGATAATGATTGCAAATGTATGCATTTTCAGCCAATTATCCAAAGAAAAAGGCCCGCTGCATTCTGTATGCGCGAGCCTTTTCAGTTGAAACGGTTTTTAGGAATAAGAGATATATGTGTTTATCAAAGCTGTTTGTAGAAGCTGTTTCTTAAATCCAATCAAGCATTGCTTTGGGGCTTTGCGTTGCGGGGCTGGTGGCCTTTGCGCTGGCCTTTATCGTGGCCCTTGCGCTCTTTTTTACCCTGATTCGCAAAGTTCTTGTTGCTCTTTTTGTGGCGAGGGCCGCCGTTGAGCATCTGGTTTTCAAGGAACTTTACGTAATTATCAGCTCCGATGATGGATTTTACTTCTGCCAGGTATTGCTGGCGGGCAGCCTTGCGTTCTGCGACGCGAGCGTCACGGTTGGCTTTTTTGGTGGCGTTATTGGTGTCCTTGTTGGCTTTGTCAGCTTTATTGGCTTTGTTGGCCTTGCGCTGTTCCCGCTGTTTTTCGCGGAGCTGAGCCAATTGGGTTTTCTGTGCTTCGGTCAGGTTGAGTCCTTCAAAAGGATTCATCTCCTTGCGGGCTTTCATTTCACCTCGGGCCTGTTTCTTATCATTGCTCTTTTTGCAGGTTTCGCTGCATTCTTTTTTGTTTGAACATGCATTAGATGAATTCTGAGCCGCAGAAGTGAAGGTGACGAATGAGAGAGCGACGAGGGCTATGCCAAAAATTTTCTTTTTCATAAGTAAAGCGTTTTTTTCGTGGTTAAATAATTTCTGTTTCTAAATCGTTTTCGGTTCTTTGACCAGTAAACATGACAGAAGTTTATTTACCCATGACGCTTTAACGCACTTTTAACTAACATGTTATCCACCACGTAAAAAATCTTAAAA
The DNA here is from genome assembly GCA_910589095.1 of uncultured Muribaculaceae bacterium. Lineage (GTDB taxonomy): Bacteria > Bacteroidota > Bacteroidia > Bacteroidales > Muribaculaceae > Paramuribaculum. The sequence goes on along the minus strand of CAJUSN010000115.1, from coordinate 3,945 downwards.
GCGTGCCTGCCTCATTAAACCATTTATGGCCGAGGGTGTCTTTACGCGCGTTTGCTTCAGTCTTTGATAAGCATTTCTATCTCTCCCGATTGAATATATTTTCTTCCCACGGGCACAGGATTTGGGAAGTTTCTAAGGAAGAGTTTGCGATTGGTATATTTTTCCACCGCGCTTACATTCACAATATAACTCCGGTGTATTCTTGCAAACTTACCTTCCGGAAGCATTCTGAGCAGTTCCTTCATAGGTATCTGGGAGAGTACCATAGGCTTACCGTCGCGATGCACTTTCATGTAATTGTCCATGGCTTCCACGCAGATAATGTCGGCTGTGTCAATGACCACGTTTTTATGTTCCACCTTAAGAGTTATGCATTTAGCCGCCGGTTTTGTTACACCTGATGCTGCCAGAATTCTCAAGGCCTTTTGCATGGCTCGCTCGAAGCGGGTGTAGAATATGGGCTTGTGCAGAAAATCAACTGCATCCACTTCAAATCCATCGAATGCGTATTCCAGATAAGCAGTGGTGAAAATCACGCATGTTTCTTTCGGTATGCGGCGGGCAAGCTGTACACCGTTGTGCGAAGTCAGTTGGATGTCAAGAAACACAATGTCGGGGCGGAACGACTTCACACATTCCATTCCTGCCACCGGGGATGAGAAGCAGTGAAGGTCTATGTCGCCATACCGGCGGCAATGTTCTTTGATAATGCTCAGAGCTATCGGCTCATCGTCAATGGCAACGCATTTGATCATGTCTTATGAATTGGTGTTTTGAAGGGTTATCGATAATTCCACTCTGTATAGCCCGTCGGCGCGAGTGATTTCAAGCTTATGTCGTGAGGGATAAAGAAGCTGCAGGCGTTTACGGCAATTTTCCAAGCCTACTCCCTCAGGGGTACCAGCGCCGTATTCCAGTCGGCCGAACTCTCTGTTGGATGTTACGAGTTTTAATTCGCCGTTATCCTCTGTAATGGATATGTCCACAACGCCCTTTTCCACTGGCGACACCCCGTGTTTGAAACAGTTTTCAACAAAAGTGACAAGCAGCATTGGTGCCACCATGCTGGATGGATTTGACACCCGGGTGTCAAGTTTCACGGTGGTCATGTCGTTGAGACGCAATGATTGCAACTCCACGTATTGTTGGATATATTCAACTTCTTCGCCAAGAGCAACGTTTTCGGACTGTGACGTGGAATGAACGTACCTCACCATCCCGATGAAACGTTCAAGTGAGGGGAGTGCGTTTGGGTGACCGGTGAGGAAAAGACCGTAAAGTGTGTTGAGGGTGTTGAACATGAAATGAGGCTTGATCTGCGCTTTGTAGAGGGCAATCTGAGCCTTGTCACGTTCGCTTTCCACAGCAAGCCGTTGCCGCTCTTGAATATCCATTTGGCAAAGCAGTCCGACAACAAAGCTGAACGCTTCCACAATCATGAACAGTGACCACACCGCTTGTTGATACTGTCCCACCAACGGGAGCCGACGCACTATTCCCGCATCGCGTATATGAGGCATGGGAGTGTACAGGTCATATTCAGTGAAACAAGCCGTCACAGCAAATGAGAACACTATCAGGCATATGGCCGCTCCACGGTGCCATCCGCTCCGAAACAGAAGTTTTACCGTCAACATACGGTTAAGGCCATAAAGGCCGTAAAGCCATACGCCCACAGCCACAACATACCACGTGAAATTATGACCCCATCTTTCAATGGGAAATAACATCACCATCACCGGCAGTATCACCAGGCAGAACGCGGCATCTATATAGTGGGGAAGACGTTTAAGCATTACACAGCAAATTTACAAAAATCAATCAAGGCGACACAATGGCCTTGCGGCCGTTCACCATCAAATTCCATTCATTAATCATTTCAGTTTATGACCCGCTTTCCGCTGTAAGGTTTAATACGCTAATTTTGTCGCTGATTTTTGAAAATTCCACATGAATATAAAGACGTTCATCGACCGACCGGTGCTTGCCGGCGTAATCTCCGTACTCATAGTAATCATGGGTGTGCTCGGCCTTATGCAGCTCCCAATTGAACAGTTCCCCGACATTGCACCACCGACGGTCAGGGTCTCTGCCACATACACCGGAGCCAATGCGGAAACCGTGTTGAAAAGTGTGATTGTGCCACTCGAAGAGTCATTGAATGGTGTGGAGGATATGATGTACATGACCTCTACTGCCACCAACACGGGCACTGCAACCATAACAATTTATTTCAATCAAGGCACTGATGCCGACATGGCAGTGGTAAATGTGCAGAATCGTGTGGCTTCAGCTCAAGGACTCCTCCCGGCAGAAGTCACAAAAAGTGGAGTCACTGTGCGCAAACGTCAAAACAGCACGCTGAAGACAATTACTCTCTATAGCCCCAATGATGCCTATGACTCCAACTTCCTGACCAATTACATGAAGATTAATATTGAGCCGGAGATTTCTCGAATTGCCGGTGTTGGCGACGTCAATATCTGGGGCGCTGACTATGCGATGCGAATATGGCTTGACCCTGCGCGAATGTCGCAGTACGGGTTGGTACCGGCCGATATTGAAAAGGTGCTGTCGGAGCAAAATATCGAGTCGCCTACCGGAACCCTCGGCGCCGAAAGCGCAAACACGTTTCAGTATGTGTTGAAGTATCGCGGACGTTACGAGGATGCAGCCGATTACGGGGAGCTGCCCATCCGTGCGCTTTCCAACGGTGAGGTGCTTAGGCTCAAAGATGTGGCAACCGTGGAACTTGGTGCTGTCAATTACGCCATGATCAGTGAGACTGCCGGTCACCCGGGAGCCAATGCCATGATTGCCCAGACGGCCGGTTCCAATGCCAATGAAGTGATCAATGAGATTGACCTCACGCTTGAAAACATCCGTCGCAATCTGCCTCCCGACATGGTTCTGGCAGATATCTCAAGTACCAAAGATTTTCTTGATGCCTCGATTTACAAGGTGGTTGAGACGCTTGTCATTGCTCTTCTGCTCGTGATTCTTATTGTGTATCTTTTCATCCATGATTTCCGTGCCACGCTCATTCCCACCATTTCCATCATTGTTTCGCTGATAGGTACATTTGCGTTCATTTATGCGGTGGGCTTCACTCTCAATATGCTCACTCTCTTCGCCATTGTGCTTGTAATCGGTACTGTGGTGGACGACTCGGTGGTGGTGGTTGAGGCCGTACAAGCCCGCTTTGATTTCGGTGAACGCTCACCTTATGAT
>CAJUSN010000115.1:0-704 GCA_910589095.1 uncultured Muribaculaceae bacterium | reverse complement strand
TATCACCACCACTGTTGTGTTCATGGCCGTATTCATACCCGTTTGCTTCATGGGGGGAACTTCGGGCACATTCTACACCCAGTTTGGCCTGACAATGGCAGTGGCAGTGGGCATATCCCTGCTCAATGCCATGACGCTATGTCCGGCTCTGTGCGCTCTGCTCATGCGGCCCCATAGTTCTGAAGATGGAAAAATGTCGTTTGGCAGAAGATTCCACTATGCCTTCGACCGTTCGTTCGGTGCTATGGTGGGACAATACAGAGCCGGAATCACCTTCCTGTTCCGACGTAGGCTCATTGTCGGGGCGCTGTTCTTGCTCGCTGTCGGAGCGCTTGTGTGGTTGATACACACCACACGCACCGGCCTTGTGCCACAGGAAGATATGGGTGTCATTTCACTTAATGTTCAAGTGGCGCCCGGTACCAATCTGGAGGAAACCGAGAAGATTATGACACAGATTGAGGATTCTATAAAGGACATACCTGAAATCTTCATTTATTCGAAAGTTGCCGGAAAGAGTGCGCGCCATGATCAGTCGGCGTCGGCCGGATCTTTCAACATCCGTCTGACCGACTGGTCTGAACGCAAAGGGAGCGGGCAGGATATCAACTCGGTGATATCAGAAATATATCGTCGCACGGGCGGCATATCTTCCGCTCAGATACGGGCATCTCAGTCGCCTATGATTTCCGGCTACGGTACCG
>CAJUSN010000114.1 GCA_910589095.1 uncultured Muribaculaceae bacterium | reverse complement strand
ATTTAAGACCGACACCTTCCGGCATGTCAGGCGCCGTGCCGTGTTTCACAAGCCCTCCGAGACCGCCGCCGGCTTCATTTACTGATGACGACCCGTGAAGGAGCGACGCCCGATCTATGAAATAGGCAGGAATGGTGGAAAAGTCGGTCATTCCAAGCATGGGGCTATTTATCCTCATGCCGTTCCAGGTCACTTGCGTATGTGAGGGAGATGTGCCGCGGAAAGCCACTGTAGAGAGCGTGGCACGCCCATAGGATTTCACGAACACGGAAGAATTATAGGTTAACACATCGGCCATCGACAGGGCCACGTTTTCCTTCAGGGCAGCCGAGTCAAACACAGTCTTTTGCACGCCTATCTCTTTCATAGGTCGGCGGGCCGTAACTGTGACATTTCCCAATTCCCTTCCCAGCAGCTGTGCTGCAAGAAATTGAGGGGAAAGCAGAGTCCCCATAATCAGAGTAAATAAACCCGTCCGCCTCATCATTTCCAACAGAAAGCACCCGGGCTTATGCCCACATAAAAAGAATCGACCGGCACTCCACCGCCCGTAAACCTGTAAATCATCCCCTGCTGCTGATAATCAATGGCATCGGCCACATACACTTCCGATGTAACCGGATCAACAGTCAGCCCATAGTATTTTGTGGATTTTTCCTCAAGAAAGGGACGCACCGGTGGCCGCGAGGCACGCACATCCATACGCCACACATCACGATTGATCCAATAGAGCGTATCGGCCGTGGCATTAAGTTGTAATTCAGAGGGATCATCGCCACGGCGGAACTGAAATTGACGCTCTATTGTCATAGTTTCGGGGTCAATACAATAGAGCGAGGCATTCTCATATCCCTGCGGACTCCCTTCGAAGCCTCCGTCGGTCAGAGTCCAAAGCCGGCCATAGCGGTCAAGTTTCAGAGAAGTAGGCTGCAACCCCACATCCAGGCGCGCATCCACGCTGTCTGTGCGGGTATCTATACGTATGATGCTGCGCTGGTAGCTCCAACAATTGCAGTACACGTAGTCGCCCAACCGCACCATCTGCTCCGTTGAACCCTGATCGGGTTGCATATCCGGCACAGTAATATAGCCGGTGATTTCATACGTTGAAGGATTGACAATCGCAATCCTGTTGTCCCAAAGCTGGGTCACATAAGCTTTTGTGGGTGAAATGAATTCAATGTAACGCGGTGAGGTAAACGACACTATGCGTCCGGTTTCACGAAACGTATCGGGATCAATGGCAAATACCACATGGGAATTGTTGACCACAATCCAGCCTCTCCCCTCGCCCATGGTCATTGATTGGGCCACATCGCCGAGCCTATAACCGTTGGCACGGTAGAACGCCTCGTTGATAAGGGTGCGTGAAGCGGGATCATAATATGAGAGAGTTGCGTTGCCATACTGAAAATTGCCCTCGCACACTATGAAGAGACCGCGTCCGGGAGCCTCAACAGCCTCCGGTTCGCCATAGTCCCACTTCATGCAGGAGCCCAGCATAAGGACAGCCAGCGGTGCGAGGAGCAATTTCAGGTTCATGACAGAAAAAATGAACGTAAGGAGAGAAAGTGTGTTTGTCAGCGTGTTTACTTAACAGCGGGCACCTTCACCTCAAGGTTGTCGAGACACACATAAGCAGGAGTGTTCAGGCCCCATGTTCCGGTATCTGAACCGCGGAAGTTAACTTCAACTGCATTGACCTTGCCAAGTGCTGAAAGATCGCAAGCTGTCCAGGTGGTGATGGCGGGAGTATATGTGGCGGAGCCGGCACGATAGTCGCAGAGGTAAAACTCTACAGGAATACCATCATTGGTGGCATTGCCCTCAGCATCGAAACCATAGAACTCAACGCAGAACCAGCCGCCGGCCTCTTCCATATTCTTATCGGGAGTCACACCGTAAGGATTGCCATTGGCCATAACTCCATAAACATAGCTTGAGTTGCAGAGCTGCACAGTTCCGAGAGCGAACTCAGCCTTGGAGGTGAAATACATGCGGGATGCGCTGTCGTTATTATCATCGTTGTAACCGTTGGCAATCACGAAAGTGTTTGATCCGCGTGCACCTGCACCGTTATTTGAACCGTCGGTCGAGTCCAGATTATAAACCGAGCACTGGTTTTCATAAGTGTACCACCAACCGTCGGCCTGTGAGGCATCTGTGTTCGAACGAATGTTCCATTGTGACAGTGCCATGCCACCTCCGTAGAAGTCAATTTCACCAGTCCAGCTGCTTACATTAAGGCCAATGTGCAGATTCACATTGCCAGTCACCGGAAATTCAGCTTCGGTGTATTGCTTACCATCATATCCGTAATAGAGATTGGCACCGTAGGATGTGGGACCGGCAAGAATACGTCCGGCTGCTTCAAAGTCAACAGTGACAGTCACGTCACTTGAACCTTCCGGTTCATCATTATCAGAACAAGATGTGAAACAAGCGCCTAAGGCAAGAATCATGGCCGCATGGCGGAAATCGATTTTCATTTTCATTTCTATTATTGCAAGATTGTTTATGTATGAAAGTAACTATTCAACAACACGCTACAATACAACATCCGTCGGAACACTTGTCCAACGGAGGCATCTTACAATTTGGCTTACGATAATGAATTTATTCGAAAAAACCTGCTTTTCAGCCCGGATTCCCTTCCGCCCACAATGAGAGAGGCAGATTCACATCGCGTCCATGACACCGTGGACTCATGCTTGGAGTTTATTCAGAGGAACAGGAATGCAGGTTTTCTGACTTATCCCCCGGACGCCACGCCTTCCCGAGCCCCATACGGGCCAGTGACATATTGCGGTTCCGGTACTATTCAGCAGGGATTTACAGCAGCGGGCACTGTCGCGGATTCTCACCGCGTTCCCTTTCATTCTTTTCCGCCACAAAGTTAGTGGAATTTCACCACATCCAATCGTTAAAAAATATTAATCAAACCTTACAGCATGGATCTGTCCGCGATGGAGCACACCTCAGTGGAGCTTTCCCCCAATCGCCCAAGCTGCTGCATAGTCCCGCTCTGTACCATAACAAAGTCAACATATTGTAACTTCACCGCAGTTCCATCGGCCATCACAGCGTTAGAGATACTCAGACCTACGCTTTGCCCCGGCACTCCGTCACTGTCAATGCCGGCATGAAGCAAATCGGAGCCCATATTGTCAGCGTAGCCCCAAGCAAGTGCGGGTGTAGTCCACTGTCCGGTCACACTGTTGAACACACCGTTGGCAGGCAGACGGGTTCCATAGAGAGTATACGTCCCGGATGTTAGCCACGCAGGATAATAGGAAGGCTGCGTGTGGGCCGACGGGATGTAATCGACCAGTCCGCGGGAGCCCTGATTGTCGGTCCACTCTACATCCATTCGAGTTCCTGCCGGACGATAATATGTGACGGCATACCTCTTGATGGTAAGAGGATCATCGTAGGCACTGCCACGGAGTTCATACCACTCATCATCGGGAATTCCATTACCGTTGACATCCTGCATCACCCACACCACTCCAGGCTCATTTGACGAGTCAAACGCATTGCCGTAAATGGCCAGTTCGGCCATGGATGCTGCCGATACACTATGGTCAAACCCTGCTATCATATACCCGCAACAAGCGCCCAGCGACACGAACAACCGCGACTTCATGCGAGTCTCAGCCCAGCGGCATGCCTGCTCATGAGTAGTAATATCAGTGGGCATTCCCCCTACCGACGAATCATCGCCAATGAATTGCCCCGGCCCGGGAACATACTCCCATACTTTATTAACATAAGCCGACGACGAAGCAGTTGCCCCTCGGCGCCGTTCGGACTCGGAGGCCTCAACACACACCACTTCCACCTCAGCGGCGACGCCTTCAGCCTGAACTTTCACAATGTAGCTTCCCGGCTTCTCTGGCGTGAACAAATATATGTCCGACGAACAGTCCACAGCATCACCATTGACACTCCAATAGAAATCGGCATCAACCGGGATGTTTACCAATTCCGGGGCAAGCACCACACCTCGGCCAGCAAAAGTGTAGCGTATGGTTGAAGTCTGCAGCATGGATGGCCCCCTGAATTTCAGTGAACGCGGAAGCTCATCAACCACACTTACATCAAACTCCACCTCATCATCACCATCTTCATTGCGGGCCGAAAGCGAAACATGATATGTGCCGGTGACGTCACTCGAAAATGTATATACAGCTTCACTACTTACCGACCGGCCGTCAACCTTCCATTCCAGCGTAAGGTCGCCCGCATCGGCATTCTGCACTCGCGGCGATAATTCATACTGCTGCCCCGGAAGGAGGTAAATCCCATCAGGCGGGAGTGAAAGATCTATCACCGGGGGAGCTTGCTCCAACACATCGATTCTTGCCTCTGCTGAGGCCGAACCTGCCGGCGTTGTCACTGTGAGCATCACATAGAAACTTCCAAGACGCGGGCAGTTTATGACAAGCGCACGTGAACTTCCAATCACCTCTCCATCACCCGAAGTCCAGCGGAAGGAAGCATTTTCGCCGTTGCCGATAATAGGGTCAATACGCACATCGTGCCCCACCCTGACCGTGTACACACCGTCGGGTGAATCGAACTCAATTGTAGGTCTGTGGCCCTGCACCAGGTCATTATCTGAATTGCATCCACTCAAAGTTATTGCACAGCTAAGGATGCACAGAAAATAAAGTAGTCTGTTCATAACGGTTGCAAAGTTAGTCAATTTCCGAATAAAATATTGGATAATTCCAATTTCCGAATTATCTTTGCATTTTACCTACCTATTCAAAAAGATGAATATGAAAACCATTCGCCTCACATTGATTGCCTGCGCGCTCCTCCTCTCATTGCCCTTCGTTTCTTGCTCCAAAAGTGGATCGCCCGTCGAGGAATATGTTGAAATTCTAAATACAGCCACAACTGAATTGTCCAATACCAACAGCGATGAAGAGGCCACCAAAATAATCGCCGTCTGGATGAGCAAATGGCCCGAGCAGGAGAAGAAAATAATGGAATCGCACGCCGACTACCGCCTGACCTCCGACGACAAGCAGCTCCTGCGCGACGCCATGAAACGCTACATGGAAATTACATTGAAGAAAAGCCTGGAGATTTCACAACAACCCACCGACGGGGTTCAGGAAATGGCCGCAAGCATCCTTGAGAGCGCGATCTACCCTGCCATTGACCAGGCTGAGACTCTCGGCGACATTGTCAAAACAAAGATACAATAACATAATAACACAGTGTAAGACACACCTTTTCTCATTTATCAACACCTCTTTTTTTAACACCTCAAATCTCGTCGATATGAACAATCTTGTAAAGCATCTCCGCATCCTCACGGTGGCAATAGCCGCTATTGTAGCCATGTACTCATCAAGCGCCTCCGCCCAATTCACTCCAGAGATACGCAAACACGCCGTGGCCGAAATGAGCCGACAGCTCCCAATGGAAGTAGCAACAGGTATGGTATGGACCAAATGTACCCTGAACCAAAGCGGCACCGTAATGATATGGACCTTCACAATCAATCCCGATCAAATGGGAACATCATTATCCGCCGCCAAAACTGAGTTCAACAACATGACATCGGAATCATTCAAAGCTATGCTCGGAAAAGAATTCCAGGAAGTACTCAACGCTTTTGGTTGCGATGTTGAGATTGTGATAACTTTCCCCGATAACACCTCCAAGAAATTCCTTATCCGTCAATAGGCGACCTAGTTCCCCCTCTCCTACTGCATATTTGCTAAGTCCCGGTTTAGGCTATATAGCTGTTTAACAAGCCTTGACTTGGTGCATAGCCCGTAATATTGAGGGTCTATAGAATTGGCCCCCAACAAAACTATGCCCTGAGGACACTCCACTTCTCTTCCATAGACAGACAACGCACCCGCGTTTGGCACGACGTTGCTCCTCAACATGCTTTCATCGCATTCGCACCCGAAGTCAGTACCTCATGGGACAAGTTTGAGCATGCAGTTCACAAAAGCCAACAGACACCCACTCAAGCCTGCGCATATTCCATTCTTGCGTGATATTCAAAAGAACCAATGCGAACAAACATCACACAAGACCGGAAAGATCAACCCTATACACGCCAATATTGGCTTTGGTGGGGTGAATGAACATAATCATGTATATAGGGGCGTAAGTTAACTCTCCCGACCTCTCCATGTTGCCATTGCACAAAACGAGCGCATCCGACACATACTCCGGATAGTCAGCGAGAAGATTAAGTAAAGCAGCATGCTTTTTATAATCTTCTCCCGACCTCACCTCTATCGGGTTCACCTTATCACCCTCAGCTACAAGAAAATCAACCTCTCCCCTACACTTGTTGTTATAATAATATGGAGCAAAACCATGCGCAAACAATTCTTGAGCCACAGCATTCTCATACACAGCGCCAATATTCAGAGATGAATCACCGGTTAGAATTTTAAGTTGTATGCCATCAGCATATTGAGCAGCAAGCAGACCAACGTCATTACTGAAGAGCTTGAACAGATTTCGAGTCTCCGATAACTTCAATGGCACTTTCGGCTCATTAACATTATAAACCGGTATTACCACACCGGCATCCTTCAACCACAAAAAGCTATCTTGGTAACGATCATATTTGGCATGTTCATTCAGATTCTTTAGAATAAACCTCTTGTTCTTTGCATCAAGTTCCGATGGAATCAGATCAAAAATCTCCTTGATTTTAAGTTTATCCCGTTGCGCATACTGAGAAATATCCATTCTGTAAAGGGTAACAATGTCCTGCTGCACCTGCATTACTCGGTTAACGTTGTTTGATGTTATATATTCCGCTACCGCAGCAGGCATACCCCCAACAACTAAATAGAGCCGGAACAGTTGCATAAACTTGTCGTGCACTATCGGATCGACGCTTTCACGTTGCTCCCAGCACTTCCGAAGGTGACTCCGTACAGAATCAGAAACTCCTACGTTTATTATAAACTCCTCAAAATCCAGTGGAAAGACCTCTTTTACTCCCATATATCCCACCGGTTGCGACCTAAGATCCTTAAGCTCTACACCAAGAAGCGAACCACTTAAGATATAACGATACCGACCATCTTCCACAAGGAACTTAATTGCGGTGACCAGATTGTCACATTTTTGAACTTCATCAAAGAAAATAAGAGTATCACCCTCAACAAGCGGAATATCAGTCACTGCTGAAAGTCGTAACAAAATATCCTCGGCAGTGGTAACATTTTCAAAAACTCTCGTCAACTCAGGATGTTCTATAAAGTTGAGCTCCACAAAGTTCTTGTAACACTTCCCATACTCACGGGCCGAATATGTTTTTCCGGTCTGACGCGCACCGGTAAGCAGGAGAGCATTCTTAGAGTCCCTGTAAAAGGTCTTTATATACTCAGTTAATTTGCGATATAGCATAGTCATTACACAATTTGGAGATTGTCTATTATTTAACTGCAATCAATGATGTATTAGGCCGTTTTTTCAAGGCAAAAATAATACTTTTTGCCGTTTTTTCAAAAGGAATTAGAATGTTTTTGCCGTTTTTTCAAGGCTAAAACCCTATTTCTTGCCGCTTTTTCAAGAATCAGCGAGGAAACAACACATCATGGCAGTTCCAACTCTCACCTACCTATATTTAACCACCTACCTATATTTATATTTAAAGAGTGGGTAAGTATTTAAAGAGTGACTAAGCGTCATATTGGAACTTGCACCGAATGCGACTGACACACTCTCAAAGGCCCAAAAGACGGAAATTCAGTGGTGTGGAACAAAAAAAAGCGCGGAAATTTGCGTGATTCGCGAAAAAGTTGTTACTTTGCACTCTGTTTTGTGGCTCATCCTGTAAAGCTGTTAAAAAAGATGCGCTTAGCAGTGATATGAGACTGAGATGGCGGCCACAAAGCAAGTCTGAACAAGAAGTAATAAAAAGTTTAATAGAGCTAAGTAACACAACAGCCATGTCAAAGATTTGTCAAATTACAGGCAAGAAAGCTATGGTGGGCAACAACGTGAGCCACTCCAAGCGCCGTACGAAGCGCAAATTCAACGTGAACCTCTTCAACAAGAAATTCTACTGGGTTGAACAGGACATGTGGATCACGCTGACTATTTCAGCCAACGGCTTGCGCACCATCAACAAGAACGGACTCGACGCCGCAATCAAACAAGCCGTAAACAAGGGTTATTTAACTGAAAT
>CAJUSN010000113.1 GCA_910589095.1 uncultured Muribaculaceae bacterium | reverse complement strand
ATTATAGAACAATCTATGAATAGAAAAGGAACAGTCTTCCGACCACTATAACCCTCCGGGCCTAAACTATAATATGTGGCTGGGATTGGTACTAATTTGATTAACAGATTGTTGCTAATCAACTTGAATAAATAATAACTTGTCTATTTGAGCCATTTGTTTCGTTGAGATAGAAATTTACGAAGTACTATGCGTAATGAGGGGCGTGTACAGATAGGTGCGTCTCCTTTCTTATAAATTGAGCGGCGCAGCTGCTCCCGCAGCCGCGCCGTCCGTCAGCCGGGCCCCGGAAAAGGCTACCGGCTGATTTTGCAGAAAAGAATGGTTTGAAAATATAGAGTTATTATTTAAAGTGTTTTATTGCTTCATGAGTTTTGCAGTGAAACGCTGTCCGGCAGTGTCGGTGGCGGTGACTACGTAAAGACCTGCAGGGAGAGAGCTAACCTTTATAGATTCACCGGGCATGCATTGGGTTGACATAACCCTTGCTCCGCGCATGGAGAATATCTCAACGGATAGTGGCTCGTCGCATCCCAAGGATATGAAGTCACTGGCGGGATTGGGATAAATGTCAAGTGATGCATCGGCATTTATATCACCTATTCCGGCGAAAGCATCAAGAGTTACCGGAATGGTTACTGCGGTGAGTTTTGTGCCATACTCGGGGCGGTTCTTGTACTCGGTGCTTCTCTGAATGGTTATGTCACCTATGGCGTTGGTGCCTTTTGGCGCCGAGATGAGGAGGTTGCCTTCGGAAATCTGCAATTCAACTCCAAGAGGAAGTGTTGATGAGATGATGGAGTCTGTGTAGATGTAATAGTTTTTCTCGGTTGTGGCATTGACTGCGGGGTTGCGCACAAATATATCTGCGAGGTCAAAGGTTGCGGAGTAATCACTGTCTTCGGTAACACCATATATTTCCATTGCGTTGGCCGAGGGTTTATAGATGCGTGGCTTTATGGTGAAGGTGAGGGGTGTTTTGACTGACGCACCAAGATTGTCAATGGCTTCGGCCATAACGGTGATGGAGGAGTCCGCGTCAATTGCACCTTCATATTGCAATGAGAGGAGAAGTGAACCGTTGGCATTGCGTGTCACACTGCGTAGCCAAGAGGCGTGTTGTGGTGCGTTACGCAGGTAGATGTCGAAGTTGTTCTCGTGGTCAGTTGCAATTGACGTTTTGGTCTTAGTGGATGAGGACGGGGTAGCGGCGAGCTCATACATGCTCGTGGCCATGGGGGCCGTTGTGGGCGATTGCGGGGCTGCGTTTGGAGTTGTAGCTTCCATTAATGTCACGGCGTCGATCTGCAAAGCCAAAGAAGCAACCTGACGGTTGTCGGTGTCCAATGCTGTGATACCTTCGCGGGTAACAAGATATGTGAAGTGATTGACAGTGTCGGCCAATGCTATCATGCGAGCTCCCTGGGTGGGCCATTCTGTTGAGAGATGCGCGTCCTCAGTCACGATTGTTCCGATTGCGGAGGGTTCAAGATCGGTTTTGTAGAGAACGGTGTTGGCATCGCTGCCGGGTATGATGATTTTGTCCTCTACTATCGCAATCTGTCCGGTGGCTTTGGCATTGCAATCAGCAACGCGTTCACCCTTCGCAACGTTGAAGCGAGCGGTCCCGTCCTCATTAGAAATCCATGCAAATGCACCTTCTGAAATGATGCGGACGTTTTCGGAGGAGTTAATGTCGTTGGCATATTCAACTGTGGAGAGAGTTGCCACACTGTCGCATAGAGTCGGGATTCCTATGAGCTTGCTGCCGGATGCGATTAGAAGCTGGCGAGGAGTTGGACGAGTATCAGCGTCATATATGATGGCTGTGGCGTAATCGCGCGACACCCCGTAGGCATCGGCAGTGATGCCCAAGGGGAATGTACCGAAGTCAAGACTGCGGAAATCATAGTCAATTACATTGTTATCAAGCGAAAGGACCTCGGGAATGTCGGTGGTGATTGAGCGCATGTTGGCTCGGGCATTGCGACCGTTGGTGAATATCTTGTCATTGGTCAGCGATCCGTCGGGGGTGTAATATGGAATGTAGATGTTCTCCGATATAAGAGTTGTTTCTGGGATTGGCAGTACGGTCACTTTTATTTGGGCAGAAAGTTCCGTGTCAATGCCGGAAGCTACGGTGAGTATGGTTTCGCCTGGCTTCAAGGCTTTGAAAGTGCCGTTGGATATGGAACCTACGGTCGGATCGCTGTTTGTCCATGTGTAGGTGTCGTAGATGTAGCGGTTGCTTTGCGTGCCGTTAAGCTGTGATTTGTTTTGGGTCAGTGACTCTACGTTAATGTAGATGGTTTCACCGTTTACGCACGCAATGGAGTCGTTGGACACGGTTGATGCGTTACCTTCGATGTCAATTATCACGCCTGTCATGGCCACCACTTCAACATCGAATTCGTCGGCCGGTGCGTCGGGATATTGCTGGAAGTGGATCACGGTGTTGCCAATGGTCTTTCCGGTGAAAACACCGTTGGAGTCGATGGTGCCAATGCTTTCATCATCCACCCACCAGCGTGGAGTACCCTCTTTGATAGGTCGGCCGTTTTTGAAGGCCAATCCTTCATATTGGCATGTGGCGCCTACGGGAACCTGAAGCTGTGTGATGCTTGCGTAGTTGAGGTAATAATCCTGCGGGACATAGTCGGGTTCGGGGGTAGTGATGCCGACACCGGTTACCTCTGTGGACCATTCGCCAAGCCACCCGGCGTTTACTGAACCGGCGGTGTAGATCTTCACGAAGTCAATATGGTCAAGGTCAACATAGTTGCCGTCTTTGTCTACAGCCCAGGAGATGTCGAAGCCGTTGGTGGACTTTCCACGTTCATCATCGTAGTAAGGATTCATGGCTATGGTAAGGTCGGCGTTGTTGGTCTTATTGTCGCAATAGCCGAAAGCCGGGCAGCGATAGAACTCAATGTATGAGGGCACCCGCTTGTCGAGTGAAGAGCGGATCAGGGTTCCACCGTAAGTAAGGGTGCCGTCCGTCATGTGTTCGGCAGCCGCTGGATAGATTGCCGGATCGGGGAAATAAGGTTGCTGATGGAATTGATTTGTGAGCAGGGCGCCGGCCATGCCGTTGTCGGTGGTCCATGGCACAGTGTATCGGGTGTTATAAGCGGGGTCAGTGTAAGTCATCTTTATGTTGCGATGAGAGGTAGAGAACCAATAGTCGCTGCCGGCGAGTTCATACCATTCATCATCGGCCAGGCCGTTGCCATTGTCATCGCGGCTCACCATCACCGCTCCGGGCTCGGTCCATACACCTTTGTAGGATGCAACGAATGCGTTGCCACCAATGGAGAAGTCAACACCGTAGGGGTTGCGGGGATCATTCATCACAGGTTGGTCAAAACCGACTATAACATAGCCGCCGAAACCGCCGAGCGATACCAGACCATCAGCCTGAGGCACAGAAGTGGAACCGGATGAGGAGCCTTTGCCAATGAGGCACGAAGCATCATTGAACGAACCTCCGGAATTGGTGAATTGGCCGGGTGCCGGCAGGAACTCAATGATTTTTGATACGAGCGGATTGGCACGGATTATTATGTGTAGGGTAGCTTCGGCGTATGAACCGTCTTCAAGAGTCACGCGGTAACGCAACGAGTCACGGGAATAGTTGATTGCTGCGGGAGCAGGCGTGTAGACGATGGCATTACGGGCATAAGAGGTGTTGAATGAGTCATAATGATACTCATCCTGAATGGAGCAAGAACCGAGAGCCGGTTGCTTCACAACGGTGAGCTTGCTGTTTTCAGATGAGAACCTGAGGTTCATGTGTGAGTCATTTGAAAGCACATCAACAGGAGTAGGACCGGTGATATTTACCCCATAGGTGAGATCGCGGGCTATCATGGCCACATACTCATAGGAGAATGTGGTCTTCGCCTCTTGACCATCCTTACTGATGGTTACGGTTATGTTGGCTTTGCCCAACCCGTTGGCTTTCTGTTGGAGTTGGATACGTTGATATTTTCCGAAAGTGTAATAATCCGAAGCGTAAATCCCTACCACATCGGGATTGTCCGAAACAGCCTCAATGGTAATACCCTCATCGGCAAAGTTAGCTGTGCCGTCAATGTTGTCGGGATATTCAAAGATGTCGGAAACTTTCAGGGTGATAATTTTATTGAACGTGGCGCCCAGATCGGTCACCGGTTCCTGCTGTTTAGCCACAAACCAGGATGACGCCCATCCGGCATGTGCTAAAAGCGCGACGCAAAATAGTGTTAGAAACAGTCTTTTCATTTTGTTGTTGATTAATTGATGATGAGTTTTTTAGAGAGATTGTTATAATGCAGAATATAGATTCCGGGAGGGAGGAGTGATGGCATTTCAGAGGGAGCGACCCGGTAATTGCCTATGAGTGCGCCTTTGAGATTGTAGACCCGAATGTCGGTAGGAGTATCGGAGTCGGCACTCAAAACAGGAAGCGCTGAAGTGGCGTTTACACTGATGGTATGATTTACGGTTAGACCGTTTGAGTCGAACTGCACGGTGATTTCCGCTGTACCTTTACCAAGTGATTTCAACACCAGATTTCCTTTCACTAAACTTGCTTCAACGGCTTCAGGGTTGGTGTTGGCTATGATGCGCTTCACTATCGAAACGGCAGGAGTGTCGCGGTCAGTCACTTTGTCGGCAAGATCAATGGTGACCGGTTTATCACCTACGCTTATAACTGATGGCATCGTTTCGGAAACAACGGGTGCATAACGGTCAGGAAAAATGAACATGGCAGGGTACCAGTAGTTCTTGATGAGTTTCCATTCCGCGTCATTCTCCAGTGTGCTCCCTTCATCGGTGTAACGTATATAGACCCAATCCTGGTTAGCGATGGATGAGCCAACATAGAAGTGACAATAGAGTTTATCGTCCACGGGATTAACTCTAAGTGAAGAACTGTAGAACCAAAGGCCGTCGATTGATGAGTTGTAGAGTCGGTCGGTCCAGTCTCGGTCAATATCGTAGCGGTAGAGCATGCAATCAGAAAACCATCCGCCTTGTCCGGCCGTGGGGTCGGAATAAGTGAAATATAGCACATTGCGTTTGGCAGAGGCTGTTAATTTTCCGGCTGTCCAAGCGTACCAAGATTGAGGAACTCCGCCAAGGTATAGCTTCACTTGCTTGGTTTCAAGTGTGTAAGGGTCTATTCTAAGTAGGCCGCCACCGTCCCAGGCATCACCGTTTGTGCCGTAGGGGTAATGGTTTAGAGGCACACCGAATTCGTTAGTTTCGTTCGGGTCGGCCAGGTTCATGCCGGCCCAAATTGAGCCGTCGGCAGCCTGAACCATAGTTGAGAAACAGCCCGGGATGTTGTGGACCACAGTGTCGGTGACGGGATCGATGCACAGTATGCCGTAGTCCTGTTTTATGGCAAATACGTAATCCTGTGTGCGGATCATCACACCTATCTGATTCTGATATAGAGGCCCTTGTCCGTCAATATTATTGTCGCCGGAGGAAACCAGTTCGTTTTCAGTCCCTGAAATAGGGCCTGTAATGGCGTAAGTGGTGGGGTTGAGGATATAGATGCCGTTAGAAGTGCCAAGGTAAATTTTATCGGGTGTCACGCCACAGCACGCACGTCCGTCGCCTAAGGCTGAACCGGTGATGGTGCCGCTCTGAGAGTCGCCCATCTCTTCAGCCACTCCATTCGGATTGATGGTTTTGGACTGGAAGAGGCATTTCATGTTGGAGGCGTCGATCACTGTGATTCTTCCGCCAGCAATTTTGGCTCCGGGATCCTGATATTGCTTTGACATTATGTAGAGTTTGCCTCCGAATATCTGGCCGAACTGGGCCGTGCAACCTATTTCCATACCAGAATTCTCGGATTGGAATATACGATACCTAACGGGCGACATGTAAGGATCATCATCATCGGGGTACCACATGTTGAGGGTGGAGTTCTGGTGGCCATACCAGTCTTCGTTCAGAATGAACACACCGGATGTGAAATCACTATCGGAGTAAGCGTTTGCCCCAAAGGATATTGTCAGGCCAAGGGCGAAGAGAAGGGAGTGTTTTATTTTCATATAAACAGTTGTTTTTTACAGTTCGGGAAGGGGCGTTGAGCCATCGGAAATATGTAGGTCCTCGGCACGGGATATCTCAGTTGAAGTTTCTCCGAGCCAGCCGCATTGTTGGTTCACGGCTGTGTATACGCGGATGAAATCAACCCCCGGCAACCTTACAGGATTTCCCAGAGCATCTACAGCCCAATCGATATCGAAGGAGGACAGATCGCCAATGTTGTTGGGATGATTGTCCACATAACCCCAGGGATAACAGTAAAGCACAAAGTAATTTCCTTGATGGCTCTCATCCACACCGTTGGGTGGCAAACATGTTCCGGTGAAAGTCAGTGTTGTCTCCGGAATCCATAAAGGCCAGTAGGATTGGGCGTGATAGGCATTTCGCTGTATGTGGCCCGAGTTGCCGTCGGAGGTGGTCCAAGGAATGTATGTGGCATCGGTTATGGTAGGGTTGAGCGGAGTTGGAATGTGTGATGGGTCGGGTGCTGTGTAAGTAATGGTGTGGGTGTGCAGGGTGGTAGGCTTGTAGTATTCGCTGCCTGCAAGTTCGTACCAAGGATCATCCGGCAGTCCGTTGCCGTTGCAGTCAATAGCGACCATCACAATTCCCGGCTCTGCGCTACCACCCGGTGTAGATACAGACGGGTTGGGGTTGGAGGCCGAATAGAATGAATTTCCGTAGATTTTAAAATCGTATTGTCCCGGGATATTCACCACAGTATGGTCAAAGGCAAAAGTGACATATCCACCGTAGCCTCCCAGCGAAATTAGCACATCATTGGTGCCTGAAATCGACTCTGATGCCTTACGTGTCATGGATGCTTCTGTGTCGCCAGGTTCATAAGCCGGCAACTCATTTATGAACTGCCCGGGGGCGGGGCGATATTCAATCACTCGGTCAATGTAGCGGCTGTAAGCCACATCTTCCTCCCACACTCTTATCAATGTGTGGTGCTCTACCGGGTCTGTGGGGGAGTCAATTCGTAGGGTGACGTTGTAATCGCCCGGAGCGGGCGCGCAGAAATAGAGGGTGCGCGAAGTGGATATGATGGAATCGTTTCCACGTGAGTCAGGCATGGTCCAGGTGTAGGATTCACCGGGATATTCCGGATGCAGGCGGAGAGTGCGCATTCTATACACCGAATATGTGTCGTCGATTCCGAGGTTAACCATCGGTGGCTCATTGGCACAGGATACAAGCGCGAGCAGCGTAACTGTGATGAAGGGGACAAGATAGTTTTTTTTCATTTTGCAGGAGGATAGAGAAATGTCATGTGGGCCGGAATGTCGCCTGTGCGCACGCTCCAACGGCGCTTTCCCTCGCGCGAATAGCAGTGGAGTTGCCCTGACGATACGTAGTTTTTAGCGTCGGTCACGTATATGTCGCCATTGGAAGGATTGATGTTTATACCATAGGGAATTTCAATGTCGGTTTCGGTTCCGTCGGTGATGAAGGAATCGGATACCAAACGGTGGGTGCGAATGTCGATGATTCCATAGGTGACGGTGTTGCGTTCCAAAGCGTAATTCCATTCAGTTGCATAGAAATAGAGTGAATCACCGCTTATGTACATCTCTGTACATGGGATGGAGAGAGTGTCGGTCACTATCATATTGGAGGAGTAGCGGCTCTCGCGTTCAAGCACGAATAGTTTAGATCGCGTTGAGAGATAGTCGCCGCGGGAAGTGACCCACAGTTTGCCGTAACGGTCGGCTCGGATACGGTGAAGGTTGATGCCAACAGGAATTTTACGCACTTGTTTCATCCCGTAGCGTTCCACGACGGAAACGGTGTTGTCGTAATTAGGAGCGCGGTAACCGCCGGAGTTGGCGATATAGATATACTCCCCCATGATTTCAAGCTCATCAGGTTGATAACCGACGGTGCATTTGCCGGTGATTTGGAGCGAGGCTGTGTCGACGCGAAACACAGCTCCAAGCTGGGCATCGGGATCCATCTGCACAGGCCCGACATAGCTTGTCACGTAGGCGTCGCCTCCATAAAAGCGAATATACCGGCAATTGGGAATGTCAATCTGTCCTATACGTCGGAGAGTGTGGGCGTCCATAACTTCCACTTTATGGGAGCAGTTGATCACGGCATACAGACGGTTGCCATAGATTTGAATATCGTTGCC
>CAJUSN010000112.1 GCA_910589095.1 uncultured Muribaculaceae bacterium | reverse complement strand
GTATAATCGCGCGGTTGCCCATTACGCAGGAGAGTATCCTTACACTGTGCTGTTCAACAGCGACGCCACGGCGTTTGATGACTGGCTCACTCCATTGGTGGAGTTCATGGACGCGAATGTAGCATACGGTGCATGCCAGCCTAAATTGTTATCCTATCGTAGTCGGAACATGTTTGAATATGCCGGGGCTTGCGGGGGATTAATTGACCGAAACGGATATCCTTATTGTCGTGGCCGATTGTTCAACGTGGTGGAAGAGGACCGCGGTCAGTATGATTCTGTGATGGATCTGTTCTGGGCCACGGGAGCTTGCCTCATGGTGAGAAGCGATGCTTATGTTTCGTGCGGCGGTCTTGACAAACGCTTCTTTGCCCACATGGAGGAGATTGACCTGTGCTGGCGCATGCAGTTGGCCGGTTGGAAGCTGGCAGCGGTGCCGTCGGCCAAAGTATATCATCTTGGAGGTGGAAGTCTTGATGCGGCAAACCCGCGCAAAACGTATTTGAATTTCCGCAATAATTTGCTGATGCTTCATAAAAATTTGCCTGACAGCACCCGACGTTCCACACTTTTCCGTCGGCGATTGCTTGACACTGTAGCCTGGGCCAAATATGTGGCAACGTTTGATTTTGCCAATGCCGGAGCCATTTTGCGCGCTCACCGGGATTTTGCGCGCATGCGACGTGATTACACCTCACATCCGCAACTCGACCTGCTTCACACTGATCCCAAGAGGCCCAATATCCTGATGGAATTCTTTGTCAAGGGAAAGCGACGCTTTGATTTGCTCAATCGCGGTTGATAATATCGCTGATCACCAACGATGCGAGTGTCATGCCGAATGTGGCTGTTATGTGACACAAGGCCCCGTTGAACGCTACTTTGTCGAAGCTCATGGCCCCGGAGGTGTCAATGTCCGGTCCGAGGTTGGGGTGAAGTTCATCGGAATATACGCAACGGAATTTGCGTGCGGGCATGGTGCCTGATTTTTTGAACTTGCGTCGCAATGCGGCTGCCAGCGGGCATCCTTTCACTTTCCAAAATTCGGCTACTGCAATTCGTGTAGGGTCCGTCTTGAGCGCCGCGCCCATAGATGAGAACAGTCTGGTGCGTGCCGAAGTGGCGTTGAGAATGAGTAATGCTTTGTCGGCCAACGAGTCAATGGCATCGATCACATAATCATAGTCGGATAGATTGAACATCGGAGCCGTTTCAGAATTGTATCTGAGGCAATGGGTCGTGATATTGGCCTCCGGACAAATGTCGAGCAATCGGTTCCGGATGACCTCTACCTTGGGTTGCCCTACAGTGGATACCAAAGCTATGGACTGACGGTTGATGTTGGAAACAGCTACGGTGTCGGCATCAACCACTGTCAGATTCTTTATTCCGCTTCTCACGAGAGCCTCAGCAGCCCAACTGCCCACTCCCCCAATTCCGAAGATGATAACCTTGGAAGTGGTGATGCGTTCGCATGCTTCCAGGCCCACAAGCCGTACCACACGGCTCAAACGTTGTGATTCCTCAGCTTCCATCAATCGAAAAATTCAGAGTCTGTTTCATCATCATCCCGCTCGGAGAGTGGCGTGGTTGATGGTTGAACGGGAGAAGGCGTTGGCGGAGTGGTTACTCTCTCCTTGGAGGCGAACACCTGCGAGGGCATGGGGGTGGAGTATTCGTTTTTGGGCTCAGTTGTGGCCGGAATCGGTTTTACTTTTCGTTTTTCCGGAGTGGCAGCCTTGGTTTGCTTTGGTGTAGTCTTTTCCTGCTTAGCGGAGGTAGGCTGAGAGGGTTTTGCCGGAGAAGAAGCCTTGGCAAGCAGTGGCTGCTGGGGCTTTGCAGGCGTTTCGGTTTTTGCGGGTTTCGATTTTTTGCTCTTGCTGTCCAGCAGAGCAATGTAGCGTTCCACACGGCCGGATGAATAGTAATTGGCCACGAAATAGGGGTTGGAGAGCGGGGTGACAACCACACCCTTGCTTGAGGAGGCGTGGACCATTTCGCCGTTGCCGATGTAAATGCCCACATGTCCCACCCGATCTCCGCCACGCACGGTGAAGAATACAAGGTCGCCGGGTATGAGGTCCTTTTTCTCAATGGGGACACAGTATTGCATTTGTCGTTCAGATGTGCGGGGAAGGCTTATTTCAAGAGAGCGTAAATAAACCTGAGTCACAAATCCGGAGCAATCCACACCCTTGCGGTCGTTCCCACCCCAGGCGTAGGGTGTGCCGAGCCATTCATCCGCTTCCTTCAGCAATTGAAGTGTCACAGGATTCAGTTCGGGGTTATCCGTAGAAATGTGGGCACGCGGCTGCTTTGAATGTCGTTCAGGAGCCTTGCGCGTAGATTTGCTTTTGCCGTGGGATGTTGTTGTGGATGCCGAGGCAACCTGGCGGGATGAACCGCATGAGCTGACGCCTGTTGCCAACATGAGGCAGGCTGTGCAGATGGCCAGTAGATGGGAAAACTTACGGATTGAAACGGGCATAACGGGAGTATAGGGGAGTTTACAATTGCAAATTTACTAAAATCTGTCAAAACATCAAATTTTCAATGAAGTATCTTTGCGCTGTGAATGAAAAATTTGTATCTTTGCGCAGATAAGCAGCCCGAGGTTGCACGACCCATTAGTGGAAAAAACAAGATTTCATTTACCTACTTATTCATTCTCATCTACCGGAGCGGGTTCCGGACCTTTGTCTGCGCATCGCACTCTCACCTTAACTTCAACAAAAAATGATACAAAGAGTTTTTGACCTTAAATGGACTTACATACCTGCATTCGTTTCGTTGCTTGCGATAATTCTGCTTGTTGGGGGTATCACCCATGGCTTCGGGATCAATGCCATAATATCCGGGGTGGACGCTATTGATGGCGCAGTGGTGCGTCTGATCAATGGCGGGAACTCTGCTTTTCTGGACAGTTTCATGTACAGATTCTCCTACAAGTGGACCTGGGTTCCTTTTTATGTGACTTTGCTGGCAGTAATAGGACGCAATTTCAATTGGCGCCAGATACTTATCATCTCCCTGTCGATTGCTCTTGTGATTCTGCTTGCCGATCAATTGTGTGCCAGCTACTTGCGACCGGCCATAGGACGTTTCCGTCCCTCACATTCCTCTTTTGCCGATATGCTCCACTATGTAAATGGCTACCGTGGAGGTAACTACGGTTTCCCCTCATGTCATGCAGCCAATTCGGTGGCCCTGGCCACGTTCCTCTGTTTTATCATGCGCAGTGGAAGATTGGCGGCACTCTTTTCGGTGTGGATTCTTATGATGGCGTATACACGCATGTACCTGGGCGTTCATTATCCTTCGGATCTTCTCACGGGTTCATTCATCGGGATCATGATTGGTAGCTCCATAGGTTTGGTAGCGCAGCGTTACGGTGGTGTACGTCCGGCTGTTGGAGTTAAGTGGGCATGGATACCTGTTGCCGGGTTTTTGTTGACATGTGTTGGAATATCCATCACGTTTCTGTCAAATCCGGTGGCTTGAGCCCGGGGAGATTGGCTGAGTAAGATAAACAAGGCGGATTATAATTAACATTTTTTGGACTACACGCTCTAAATTTTTTTAAAAATTCACTGCCTTCGTATTAAATCATTTTAAATCTGTCCGTGAGGATATTATCGCTTTGATTTATGCGTTATCTTTGTGCCGTGGAAATGATAAAAGGCATAATTGTCCGATTCCACAAAGTGCAAATATCTTATTCATTCACAAAACCTCAACACCAATATTTATATGAAATTCAATCGTACCATCATGGCTTTTGCCTCGGGAGCGCTTGTAGCAACCGTGGCTACTGCCGCAGCGGCAGCTTCGTGTTCGGACCGCACTTCGGCCGACGGCCTTTTCACTGTTGCACAGTCGCCGGTAACCAACACAGATTTTACCAAGGCCGCTGAATCGACCATAAATGGAGTTGTCAGCATAAAGAGCTTCGCTACTCCGCGTCAGCAACGCGGTTACAGCAACGGAGGTGACTTTTTCAATGACCCGTTCTTTGACTTTTTCTTCGGTAATCCTTACGGCCAGCAGCAACCTCGCCAGCGTCAGCGCCAGCAACAGCAACAGCCAAAATCGGAAGAGGAGGCTCAGCAGCAGCTCGGCCTTGGCTCGGGTGTTATAATTTCATCCGACGGATATATCGTCACTAATAATCATGTGATTGACGGCGCAGAGCGTCTTGAGGTGACACTCAATGACAATCGGCAATTCAATGCCACCGTCATAGGTGCTGACCCTAATACAGACCTTGCCCTGATCAAGATTGACGCCACGGACCTGCCCGTGATTCCTATGGGCGACAGCGACGGGCTCAAGGTTGGCGAGTGGGTACTCGCAGTGGGAAATCCCTTTGGGCTCACCTCTACGGTTACCACCGGTATTGTGTCGGCAAAGGCGCGCAGCATTTCTTCGGCTACCAATGGCAAGCCTATGGGTATAGAATCATATATCCAGACTGATGCCGCTGTCAATCCCGGTAATTCCGGCGGCGCGTTGGTGAATCTTAACGGTGAGCTCGTTGGAATAAACACGGCTATCTATTCGCAGACAGGTAGCTATGCAGGATATGCATTTGCTATCCCCACTGCAATTGTGACCAAAGTTGCCACTGACTTGAAGCAATATGGTGCCGTGCAGCGTGCTGTCCTCGGAATCACTTATCTGCCTCTTGATGCCAAGATTGCTAAAGAGAAAGGTCTTGACGGTCTTGTAGACGGGCTGTATGTAGAATCGGTCAACGACCGCTCCAGCGCCATGGAAGCCGGTTTGAAGAAGGGCGATGTTATCACAGCAATCAACAATGTGCCCACTCATACCTCGGCACAACTCCTCGAGCAAGTGGCCCGTATGCGTCCCGGTGATCAGGTTACTATTACCTATGTGCGTGATGGCAAGAAAAACACTGTGAAAGCTACGCTCTATAATTCACAGGGCAGTACGAAGGTGACTCAGGCAGCTTCTGTCATGGATTTAGGCTGCGCCTTCAAAAAGCTTGATGATGAAACCCGTCAGCAATTGAAGATAAGCAGCGGCCTTCAGGTGTCGGGCGTGAAGGACGGAAAGTTCAAGAGCGCGGGTATCAAGGATGGTTTCATCATTTTGGACATCAATAATATGAAGGTGTCGTCAGTTGACGATGTAGAAAAAATTTACAAGGCTATCCTCAAGAGCGATGATGATCATGTGATGTTTATCACCGGACTTTATCCCACAGGCGTGAAGAAATATTACGCAGTGGATCTCGATGATTGACCAATAGGTTTTTGATTATAGAACCGCCGGACGAAGCTTCGCTTAATTCGTCCGGCGGTTCATCCCAAATGAGCGTGAGCTGGTATTGTAAGCCACTCCCGCTCTTTTTTGTGGGCTGCCGGATAATGCGTAAATTTGTGCTCGCAATTGAATGGATAGAAAAATAAACGTGCATTTACTATGAATATAACTTACCGAGAGGCCGGGAAGGGTGATGCTCCCCTGATTGTTGAGTTTATACGGGCAATAGCCGATTATGAGAAGCTGTCCGATGAGGTGAAAGTCACGGATGCGGATATAGACAGATGGGTTTTTGAAGAAAACCTTGTTAATGTGATATTTGCGCAGGTGGATGGTAAGGATGTGGGGTTCGCGCTGTACTTCTATAATTTCTCCACTTTTACCGGTCAGCCAGGACTGTATCTCGAGGACCTGTTTGTGTATCCTGAATGGCGTGGCCACGGCCTGGGTCTCGGGCTGTTGAAACAACTCGATGCCAAGGCCGTGGAAAAAGGTTGCAAAAGAATGGAATGGGTGTGTCTTGATTGGAACACTCCAAGCATAGGATTTTATCGCGGTTTGGGTGCGCGTCCCATGGATGAGTGGACGCTTTACAGGATTGCTCCCGGCAAAATCTCGAAATGATCAAACGAGAGGTTCTGGGCCGAAGCGGTTGTCAGCTTCCTCGCCTGGCAGGAGCATGAGCACTATGAACCAAATGGTGCCTATGACGGGGATGAGGGAAATGAAAATCCAACCGCCTCCGCGGCCAGTGTCGTGCAAGCGTCGAACGGTAACAGCTAATGAGGGAACTATGGTGGCGAGACCGTAGAGTCCGGCAAGCATTGTTACCCATGACTCAGGCGAGCCGGATTGAGTGCGGAACATCAGGCCCAATAGGGTGAAGAAGCACCCCATGACAAACTGGAAAATTACGAAAAACCAATATTCGGAACGTGTGGAACGCGCGTTGAACACGGCGTAGCGCGTGAAAACCGAGTTGATGGCGTTGGAAAAAGTCATAGCGATTAGGGATAAAAGGGGTTATTAATGACTCTAAAACGGCCATGGCAATGCGATTGTTCACTCCCTATCCATTGTATCTGCTATTGGTATAATCCGAGGTCGTTAAATGCCGAAAAGGTTGCGTGCATTCTGCGTGGTCACACGGTCTATCTCTTCTATTGGAAGAGATAGAGATGAGGCAATGTGTGCAGCTGTATGTGTTATGTAAGCGCTTTCGTTTCGGCGTCCGCGGTGTGGCACCGGTGCAAGATATGGCGAATCTGTTTCAAGCAATAACCGGTTGGTGCCGATTGCGGGGAGTGTTTGGCGTAAAGTTGAGTTTTTAAAGGTAACTATCCCGTTAATGCCAAAATAGAAATCCACCACCTTTCTGACTTTATCCACGTCGTGTGGTGTGCCTCCGAAACTGTGCATCACACCCCGGGCATCGGGATAGGCTTGAAGCACTTCAAGGGTTTGCGGCAACGCTTCACGACAGTGAATGATGACGGGAAGATTCATTTTGCTGGCAATCTGCAATTGAGTATCAAGAGCCTGCATCTGAGCATCTTCATAGGTTCGGTCCCAGTAAAGGTCCATTCCTATTTCGCCTATTGCAACATAGGAAATTTCGGGATCCATTGCAGCCATCACTGCATCAAGATCATCGCGCCAAGAGGCACCTACTTCAGTCGGGTGCAATCCTATGGCCACGGATGTCACTTCCTTGCGCGCAGCATGAAGCGAATGCATGGGTTCGATGGTGGTGAGATCCACATTTGGAAATATCATGTGGGTCACTCCGGCATTAAGGGCGCGGTCCACTGCCTCTATACCTCCTGTCGGGTTCTCATCGGTGATGAATTCAGGCAGATAGAGATGTGTATGGGTGTCAATCATGCGGGAATCAATGAGAGCGTGAGCGTGATTCTTCAGCAAGGCGCACAAAGAAGTTTCTTGCTGCCGGTGTCATAGGTACCTTTTCAAGCATTGCCACGGCGGCGTCCACATAGCTGTCAATGAGTTGCTGGCAGCGCAGGGGAAGCTGAAGACGATCGTAAACGGCACGTACGCGTTCTATTTTCTCTGTGGGCTCAGAGGGCCGGGAGAGCTCTTCTGCCATAACTCCGGAGGTGTCCTCGGACAGGGCCATGATGCTTAGCCATGTTTTCTTGTCGTTCAAGATATCTCCGCCAATCTCTTTACCGAATACAATGGGATCGCCGTAGGTGTCGAGGTAGTCGTCGCGCAGCTGGAATGCGAGTCCAAGACGTTCGCCGTAGGCGTACATTGCATCGGCATGTTGCTGTTCGCCTCCGGCCATTATGACACCGAGTGCGCAGGCGCATCCAAGAAGTACGGCAGTTTTAAGGCGAATCATACATAGATAATCGTCGACTGTGACATCATTACGGTCCTCGAAATCCATGTCATATTGTTGCCCTTCATATACTTCCATGGCCGTTTGCTGGGTGAGTTTCATGACTCGCGGATAGAATTGAAGGGGACATTCCCGAGCCATGAGCATTGACGACAAGGTGAGCATGGCGTCGCCCGAGAGTATGGCGGTGCGCTCGTCCCATTTCACATGCACGGTAGGACGGCCGCGACGCATGTCGGCGTGGTCCATCACATCATCGTGGAGCAACGTGAAGTTGTGGAACATCTCCACGCCCAAAGCTTGATTGATAGCCTTTAGAGGGTCAGCTCCAAGCGCCTCGCAGGCGGCAAGGGCAAGAACGGGGCGTATGCGTTTACCTCCACCGTCGAGAACATAACGGATGGGGGCGTAGAGACCCACAGGTTCGGCAGGATATTCCAGATCTTTGATCTGCTGCTCTATCATGGAGAGATATTCGCTGAGATTGTGCATGATTAAACGGTTGTGTATGGGGCACAAAATTACTAAATTTCCGTGCATTGACCAAAAAAATGCCATGAACTCAGTGATTCTTTACCTATAGACAGAAAATATCATTTTGATTTGTCTATTTCATGGTAGTCTTTCCTAAATCATAGCGTAGCATGAGATTTAAGTACCTAAGAAGAATAAATG
>CAJUSN010000111.1:2974-8468 GCA_910589095.1 uncultured Muribaculaceae bacterium | reverse complement strand
GAACTGAGCAGTAGGGAGTCACATTGAGTGTAGTTGCGACATCCGTCGGCGTTAGGGGCCACTTTTACCAAACCTCGATAGGAGTTTTGGCTGTGGCCGGCCGAGATGCCTTTGGACACAATTGTGGATCGGGTGTTGCGCCCGAGGTGTATCATTTTTGTTCCGGTGTCGGCCTGCTGATAGTTGCGTGTTACGGCCACGGAGTAGAACTCGCCTGTTGAACCTTCGCCTGCGAGCACGCAGCTGGGATATTTCCATGTTATAGCCGAACCGGTTTCCACCTGTGTCCATGACAGCTTGCTGTAGTCGCCTCGGCAGAGACCGCGTTTGGTGACGAAGTTATAGACACCGCCGCGTCCCTGAGCGTCGCCTGCATACCAGTTTTGGACAGTGGAGTATTTCACTTCGGCGCGATCCTCCACAATGATTTCCACAATTGCGGCATGAAGCTGATTCTCGTCGCGCATGGGCGCCGTGCAGCCTTCGAGGTAGCTCACATAGGCGTCGTCGTCGGCCACGATGAGCGTGCGTTCGAACTGTCCGGTGCCGGCAGCGTTGATGCGGAAATATGTGCTTAGTTCCATGGGGCAACGTACACCTTTCGGGATGTAGACGAAAGATCCGTCGGAGAACACGGCCGAGTTGAGTGCGGCATAGAAATTGTCGCGGTAGCTCACCACTGATCCAAGGTATTTCTTCACCAGTTCGGGGTAGTCCTTTACCGCTTCAGAGATGGAGCAGAAAATGATGCCGAGTTCGGCCAGTTTCTCGCGGTGAGTGGTTTTCACGCTGACGGAGTCCATTACTGCATCCACCGCCATTCCCGAGAGTGCTTTCTGCTCCTCAAGCGGGATTCCGAGTTTGTTGAACGTGTCAATTAGCTCGGGGTCAACTTCGTCGAGGCTCTTCGGACCCTCCTTTTTGCGGGGGGCGGCGTAGTAACTTATTGCCTGGAAGTCAATTTCCGGAATGTCAAGGTGAGCCCATTTGGGAGGGGTGAGTGTGAGCCAATGACGGAATGCCTTCAGACGGAACTCGAGGAGCCATTCCGGTTCACCTTTTGTACGGGAAATGAATCGTACGGTATCCTCGTCGAGTCCATGGGGGAGGATGTCGGTGTCAATATCGGTTGTAAACCCGTACTTATAATCGCCGGTTGTCACCTCGTCGATCAGACGGGCGTCGTCGGCTCCGCGGTCGGGTTTTTCTTTATTGTTTTCTAAACTGTTAAGATCCATATCTGAGTTAACATTTTTACGAGGCCATTGGTTGAATGAAGCCGAGGAGTTGCGGCGCAAGGTCGGCCACGCCTCCCATGAGCCATCCTTGGGCTTGCGCCAATGTGCTATTTGGAGCAGCAAAGCGTGCGAAATTGATGATGAAACTTACCACCAGCCCTGCTTTTAGGAGCATAAAGAGAGCGCCTGCCAAGGAATCAAGGAATCCGAGGCGGAGGCTCTTGGCCACAAACTTGACTGCACGTGACAGGAACCACACGCCGATCCACACTATCAGAAACAGGGCGACGTTGGCAATACATTCCGCCATGAAACGGCTCATGAGGCTCTGAGCAGGGTCGGTCACGGCGGTCTCTCCACCCATCATAGCCATAACGGCCGATGTGGCTGCGTCGCCGAAAATGCGACAAGCGGCAATGGCGAGGGCAAAGGCCAGGAGCGAACCCATCTGTACCACAATGCCTCGGGTGTAGCCCCAAATGGCAGCTGCACAGAGAAGAATTAATACAAAAATGTCCAGTCCGGTCATGTTGTTGTCGGTTGTTTGGTTTTGAGTTGCAGGCAATTGACTTAGGTTGTCTCCTGCCCGGAGATGGCCGTGGGCCAAGGTGCCTGTAGTAACCTGCAAAGTTACTTCTTTTCCGCCGACTGCACAAAAAATTATTCAAAAACCCCGCGCCATCGCTGCGAGGAGGAGCGACCGAGGCGGGGTGTAATATGAAACGGTTTCCAAGTAATGGGGTGAGATTTATTTTCACCTTACCTCGTTACGTGTAGAATTAATTATTTTACGGAATTATTGTACGGGCTTTTTGATGAAGATGAAGGTGGAGTAGCCACCCGGATTGCCGGCGTACATACCGATTATAATCTTGCGCTCTTGTTATAATCTTGCGCTCTTGCTGCCAACTCCCAACTGCATATATATGTATTGTAGTTTACTGGGGATACAGTATCTGATATCAGAATTTGGGAGGAGGGGAGTATTTGGATCAGAAGCGGCGGAGGAGGGTGTAGAGTTTGTGGAGGGGGAGGCCCATTACGTTGTAGAAGCTGCCGTCAATGCCGGTAACACCTATGGCCCCGATCCATTCCTGAATTCCATAGGCTCCGGCTTTGTCAAGGGGATGGCAGAGGGTGATGTATTGTTCAATTTCCTCAACGCTGAGGGGGGCGAAGCTCACGGTGGTGAGGGCGACGTCGCTTTCGCTTTTTTGGGAGGTGGTGACTGCTATGCCTGTAGCCACAGTGTGGCTGCGGCCTGAAAGCTTGTGGAGCATTCTGGATGCATCGGCTTCATCGTGGGGCTTGCCGAGAACTTCATTGTCGCACACCACAACGGTGTCGGCTGTTATTACCAGTTCTCCCGGGGCAAGAAGCTTTTGACAAGCTTCAGCTTTCTGTTTTGCCAGATAGTGGGCAACTTCAAGAGGTGGGAGAGAGTCCGGATAGGATTCATCCAATCCTTTGAGGGGCCTAACTTCAAAATCAATGCCGAGCATTGCAAGGAGCTCGCGTCGGCGAGGTGAGGCGCTGCCTAAGATGACGCGATAGGAGTTGAGATTATCGAGTACGCTTTTCATTACCATCCGAAAGCTTTTGCGTGAGCCATCCAGAGTCCCTGGGCACGCAGAATTTGTTCTATAAGATCGCGGGCCACGCCGTGGCCACCTTCAACGGGTGATATATATCCGGCTATAGCCTTGATGTCGGAGCATGCGTCGGCCGGGGCCACGCTGAGGCCCACCATCTGCATACAGCGATAGTCGGGGATGTCATCGCCAACATAAGCCACCTCTTCAGGAGCGAGAGAGTTGACGGCAAGCCACTCTGAGAGTACTGCTGTTTTTTCAGCCACTCCGGAAAATACATCCTTTATGCCGAGGCCATGATAGCGAACCTCCACGCCACGGCTGCGCCCGCCAGTGATTATAGCGAGCTTAAGACCCATTTTCACGGCAAGCTGAAGTGCGTAACCATCCTTTATGTTGACCATGCGGAGCGGTTCGCCGCTCTCAGAGGTGGGGATGGTGGAGGGTGAGAGTACGCCGTCCACGTCGAATACCACGCCGCGGATCTTTGTCAGGTCATAGCTTATTCTGCTCATTGTAGAAGTCAATTATATGTTGGGAAAGAGTGCGGTAAAGCGTTGCTTCATCATCGGTGAGGAGCGAGGCATGCTTTTCAATCACACCACGGTCGCCCCGGCGTGCAGGGCCTGTCTGAGCATCGGCGGGGTTCACCTCCATGGCCTTGCGCAAGGTTTCGCGCAGAAGGGGGTGAAGCACGCTTAGATCTGTCCCGGTTTCACGGCGCAGGATTCCATCGGCCAAGGCCCATAGATGATTGGTGAAGTTGCAGGCAAAGACAGCTGCGGCGTGCATCCGGCATCGGGCATTGCCGTCGGCATGATGAACCTTGGGGGTGATGGAGCTGGCTATTCGGGCCAAGAGTTCTGAGTCGGCCTCGGAAGATGCTTCGATGAAAACAGGCACTTCGGACAGATCGACGGGTACGCCTTTGGAGAATGTTTGTAGCGGATAGAACACACCGTGGCGCGGTGAGAGGGGCTCGAGTGTCAATGCTTCTACCCCTCCGGAAGTGTGAACCCACAAAGCTGATGGAACCGGTGTGAGTTCGGCCGCAAGTCGTGCTATGGCATCGTCCTTAACTGCAAGGATATACAGCTGTGCATCGGTGGGGAGACAGCGCGGATCGGTTATGGGCATGGCATGACTGAGGTGGGCGCATAGCTCGGCCGCGTGTCCCGTGGTGGGGCTGTAGACGGCCATGACATCTATAACACCTGCCTGTTCAAGAGCCGGAGCTATGGATGAGGCCACATTCCCCGAGCCGATGATGACGGTGGGGATAGGTGCGGAGGTCAGTCGCGAGGAGTCCATTTGCCAATATGAACGCGTTCCCAAAGGAGTTTGGAGGGGTCGACTTCGCGGCGCACTTCATCCTTGTGGCCGAATGTCAGGATACATACCACGGGAAGTTCACCCGGCATTCCGAGTTGTTCCTGCACGTACTCTTCGGAGGGTATGCCTTCGGAAGTGAATCGCCCGCGTACCTGGATCCAGCACGAACCCAATCCGAGGTCCTCGGCCTGGAGTTGCATGAAAGCAGCAGCGATGGAGGCGTCTTCCACCCACGGATCACTGAGCTCGGGATTACCGGCTACAACAATGGCTAGCTTGCAGCGGGCTATGGGAGCGGCTCCCATAGGCTTGCAGTCGGCGAGTCGGGTCAACATGTCGGGATCGTCGACGCAGACAAACTGCCATGAGCGGCTGCTCTTGGAAGTGGGTGCGAGGAGTCCGGCTTCAAGTATAAGCTTCACGTCGTCGGCACTGATGGGCTCATCGGTATATCGGCGTATGCTTCGGCGCCGTAGCGCCAGGTCATGAAAATTTTCCATGATTTGTATTTTTGTTGAGCCGGGTGGACGCGCAGCGATAGCATTGACGTCCACCCGGTATGTTTCTACAGTAGGGATGGTTGAATTATTGCTTGCCGTAATCCTGCCAGGGGGTGATACCGATCTTGTCGGCGCCTTTGGCAAGGAATGCTTTCACGAAAGCGGAAGCGAGGCGGGCGTTGGTGAGCAGAGGAATGTTATGGTCAACAGCGCCACGGCGTATGCGGTATCCGTTGGTGAGTTCGCGCTTGGTGTGGTTCTTGGGAATGTTGATGATAAGGTCAACCTTATGATTTGCAATAAGGTCAAGCACATTATCGGCGCCATCCTCATCGGGCCAACCAACGGCAACAGCTTCCACTCCGTTTTCATTAAGGAAACGTGCTGTGCCTTCGGTGGCATAGATTTTGAGGCCGGCATCATCGAGCATGCGGCAAGCTTCGAGCATGTCTACCTTGCCACGGACGTCGCCGGAGCTTACGAGCACGGCTTCTTTCGGAGCTGACTGCCCAACTGCGAGCATGGCTGTGAGGAGAGCTTCGTCGAAGTCCTTGCCGATGCAACCAACCTCACCGGTGGATGACATGTCGACACCCAAAACAGGGTCAGCCTTGTGGAGGCGTCCGAAACTGAACTGCGAGGCTTTCACGCCAATGTAGTCGATGTCGAATGTGGAGGTGTCGACTTGACCTACATTTTCACCAAGCATGATACGGGTTGCAGTGTCGATGAAGTTTTTCTTGAGCACCTTGCTGACGAAGGGGAATGAACGGGATGCGCGGAGGTTACATTCGATAACTTTCACATCATTGTCCTTGGCAAGGTATTGGAT
>CAJUSN010000111.1:0-2964 GCA_910589095.1 uncultured Muribaculaceae bacterium | reverse complement strand
GTCCGGAGATGTTGAGCTCCTTGGCAATGCGCGCCGAGATGCGTTTGATGCGGCGGGCCGTGGCCATGTAGATTTTCTGTGCGGGGAACACGAGGGTGGCGTCGCCGGAGTGAACGCCGGCAAATTCAACGTGTTCAGAGATGGCATATTCCACTATGCGGCCGTTCTGAGCCACGGCGTCGAATTCTATTTCCTTGGCATTCTGCAGGAATTCGGTCACCACCACGGGGAACTCTTTCGAAACCTTGGCAGCGGCACCCAGGAAGCGGTGCATCTGTTCATGATCGTAGCACACGTTCATGGCCGCACCGGAGAGCACGTAGCTGGGACGGATGAGGACCGGGAATCCTACCTCACGGACAAAGTCGTCGATCTCTTCGTCGGTGGTGAGTTCTTTCCATCGGGGTTGGTCAATGCCGAGCTGGTCAAGCATTGCCGAGAATTTGTGGCGGTTTTCGGCACGGTCAATGGACACAGGCGAGGTTCCGAGGACAGCCACATCGTTGCGGTAGAGCTTCATGGCGAGGTTGTTGGGGATTTGACCGCCAACGCTCACAATCACGCCATGAGGGCGTTCGAGCTCGATGATGTCCATCACGCGTTCGAAGCTGAGTTCATCGAAGTAGAGACGATCACACATGTCATAGTCAGTGGAAACAGTCTCGGGGTTGTAGTTGATCATCACGGCTTCATAACCGAGCTTTCGGCAAGTGGAAGCGGCATTGACCGAGCACCAGTCGAACTCCACGGAGCTACCGATGCGGTAAGCGCCCGATCCGAGAGTAACCACTGAGTGGGAGGGCAGTCCGGTGTAGCGGCGCGGATTGGCTGCGGGGCCGTAGGTTACATAAAGATAGTTGGTGCGGTCAGGGTGTTCGGAGGCAACGGTGTTGATTCGGCACACCTTGGGGGTGACACCGAGTGAGATGCGGTGCTGACGCACACGCTTTGATTCATTTTCCATGTTGCCGTCGGGGTTTTCCACAAGGCGGGCAATCTGGAAGTCGGAGAATCCGAGACGTTTTGCTTCGGCCATTGTGGGCTCGTCAATGGCTTCGACTGAACCGAGCGCTTTGAGACGACGGGCGAAGTCCACGATGTTGGCGAGGCGCAGGATGAACCAGCGGTCAATTTTTGTAAGGTCCACGATGCGATCCACGTCGTAGCCCTCCTCAAGAGCTTGCGCTATGGCGAAGATGCGGAGATCGGTGGGATGAGTGAGAGCCTTTTCAAGGTCGTCGAAGTGTATATCGTTGTTGCCAACGAAGCCGTGCATGCCCTGTCCGATCATGCGGAGACCCTTCTGAATGATTTCTTCAAAGCTTTTGCCAATGGACATAATTTCGCCCACAGATTTCATAGAGGAACCGATTTCGCGATCCACGCCGACGAATTTTGTGAGGTCCCAGCGGGGAATTTTCACAATCATATAGTCGACTTCGGGAGCTTTAGCTGCCGAGTTGGGGGTGCCGGGTTCGCCAATCTGGTCAAGGTTGTAGCCGAGGGCGAGCTTGGCAGCGACAAAAGCGAGGGGATAGCCTGAGGCTTTGGATGCGAGGGCGGAAGAGCGGCTGAGACGTGCATTGATTTCAATGATTCGGTAGTCGTTGGTCTCGGCATTGAAAGCGTACTGGATGTTACATTCACCCACGATGCCAATGTGGCGAACCACGCGGCGGGCAATGTCCTCGAGCATCGAGATCTGGTCAGGAGAGAGAGAGACGATGGGGGCCACGACAATGGATTCGCCGGTGTGGATTCCGAGTGGGTCGAAGTTCTCCATAGGAACCACGGTGAAGCAGAGGTCGCTTGCATCGCGGATTACCTCGAATTCAATCTCCTTCCAGCCTTTGAGCGATTCCTCCACAAGGATTTGCTGGGAAAATGCGAGAGCGCTTTCGCAGTGAGCGCGCATCTCTTCCTCGTTGGTGCAGATGCCTGATCCGAGACCTCCGAGAGCGTAGGCCGAGCGTACCATCACGGGGTATCCGATGCGTCGGGCCACGGCCAGAGCGTCGTCAACAGTTTCAACAGCTTCGGAAACCGGGGTCTTCGCGTCGATTTCGGCCAGTTTCTTCACGAAAAGGTCGCGGTCCTCGGTGATCATGATTGCTTCTACTGAGGTTCCGAGCACTTTCACACCGTAACGTTCAAGAGTGCCGTTAAGATAGAGTTCGGTGCCGCAGTTCAGCGCAGTTTGACCGCCGAAAGCGAGCAGAATGCCGTCGGGCTTCTCCTTCTTGATGACTTCCTCCACAAAAAAAGGCGTGATAGGCAGGAAATAAACCCTGTCGGCCACGCCTTCGGATGTTTGGATAGTAGCAATGTTGGGGTTGATTAGCACCGTTTCGATGCCTTCTTCACGCATGGCTTTCAGCGCTTGCGATCCGCTGTAGTCAAATTCACCGGCTTGTCCGATTTTAAGGGCGCCGGAACCCAGTAGCAATACTTTTTTCATTGTGTTGTAACTGTTGTGAGGCTTAATTGGCACAAAGTTACAACAATTCCGCGTGACGCGCAACTTTTGTAAATATGTAAATAATGAAGTGATTTGTTGCGGAGTGGGAGATTATGTAATTTTGCTGTGAAAATTGCAGATGATGAATATCTATTGGTTCAATCCGGAAAATGATATAGCGCTTGGGCTTGATGCTCGTGGTGGCTTCACCCCGCCACGCGCAGCTGTGGCTATGCGGCAGGCAGGCGCTTTGCTCCCGCTGTTGTGGGCGGGCGATGATGACAGAGTGCTCACAGTGGATGTGACTGATAGCAGGGATGAGCGCGTGGTAAGTGCCGTTGGACGGGGGGGGGCGCTTCGCCCGTGGGGCTGGAGCCGATATGCCGCAGAGGTGTTTTCACGGCACGGGGCATCCGGGGAGCAACTTCCCGTGAATGGACTTCTTGACCAATGGCGTGCATTGAGCCACCGAGCCACAGCCACAGCCCTCATGAAGACTATAGGGG
>CAJUSN010000110.1 GCA_910589095.1 uncultured Muribaculaceae bacterium | reverse complement strand
TCATTATCCCTTCGAAAACCGCGAAGGAGTGGAATCCGGCGAACTCTTCCCCAGCGACTTCATTGCCGAAGGCGTGGACCAGACTCGCGGATGGTTCTTTACTCTCCATGCAATCTCCGGCATGGTACGCGACTCCGTTGCCTACAAGGCCGTAATTTCCAACGGTCTCGTACTTGACAAGAACGGTGAGAAGATGTCAAAGCGCAAAGGAAACGCCGTTGACCCCTTCGGTGCTATCGAAGAATTCGGTTCCGATCCACTCCGCTGGTACATGATTTCCAATTCTTCTCCTTGGGACAACCTAAAGTTCGACCCCGCCGGCGTGAAAGAAGTGAGTCGCAAATTCTTTGCCACTCTCCACAACACCTACTCCTTCTTCGCTCTATATGCCAATGTGGATGGTTTTGATCCCAGCGCACCCGTTATCCCAGTTGCCGAGCGCCCCGAAATTGACCGATGGATCATATCCCTGCTCAACACCTTGGTTAAAACCGTTGAGGAAGCCCTTGACGACTATGAACCCACGCGCGCCGCACGTGCGATAAGCGACTTTGTCAACGATGACCTCTCCAACTGGTACGTGCGCCTGAACCGCAAGCGCTTCTGGGGCACTGAGATGGATGCTGACAAGCTCGCCGCTTACCAGACTCTCCACACCTGCCTCACCACTGTGGCAATGCTCATCGCTCCGTTCGCTCCGTTCTATGCCGACCGTCTCTATGCCGACCTCACTCTATCCGAAAAGTCCGTCCATCTGGCGCTCCTCCCCCAGGTTGATGAAGCCGTCATCGACACTGACCTTGAACGCCGCATGCGTCTTGCTCAGCGCATCACTTCAATGGTGCTCTCGCTCCGTCGCAGGGCCGACCTCAAAGTGCGTCAGCCTCTCCAGCGTCTCATGATACCTGTTTCAAGCGAAAACGCAAAAACCGACATTGAATCCATGAGTCGCCTGATTCTTGGCGAAGTCAACGTGAAAGAGCTGGAAACCGTATCGGCTGAAGCCGGTATTCTGGTCAAGAAAGTGAAACTCGACTTCAAGAAACTCGGCCCTAAATTCGGAAAGTCCATGAAGATGGTGGCAGCTGCCATGCAGTCGATCGACCAACCCTCGATTGCCTCTCTGGAACGCGACGGTCAATTGTCACTCACTCTCGCCGACGGTCAGGCAGCAATCATCGAGCTTGCCGACGTAGAGATTATTTCTGAAAACATCCCCGGCTGGCTCGTGGCCAACGAAGGAAACCTCACCGTGGCTCTCGACGTCACTGTAACGCCCGAATTGCTTCGCGAAGGACTCGCACGTGAAATTGTCAACCGCATCCAAAACATACGCAAGGACCGCGGCTACAACATTACTGACAAGATCACGCTCACCTTCAATCCTTCTGACGACACTGACGCTGCCATCAAGGAATACGCTTCCTACATTAGCCGTCAGGTTCTTGCCGAAGCTTTGATCATTGAACCCATCAAGATTGACGATGCAGATGTCGCCACTCTTTCCATTGGCGATCTGAACATTAACGTGGCTATCGCGTTATGCTGAAAAAGCACCTGCGCTCCACGCGCCGTTAACCACACTTAATTCATCATCAATCATGAGCGAAAAAACACGTTACACCGACGAAGAACTTCAGGAATTCAAACAGCTGATTCTTGAAAAACTCGAAAAGGCCCAGCGCGACTACAACTTGTACCGCGCCTATATAACCAACACCGAAGGGAATGATACGGCCGACACCTCCCCCACTTTCAAAGTACTGGAGGAGGGGGCCCTCACCCTCGGAAAGGAGGAGGCAGGACGCATGGCTGAACGGCAGTTGAAATTCATCAACCACCTCCAAGCCGCACTGGTCCGAATCGAAAACAAAACCTACGGAGTGTGTCGTGTCACCGGCAAGCTCATACCTAAAGAACGTCTTAGAGCTGTGCCCCACGCAACCCTGGCCATTGAAGCCAAGCAGCAAAAGGGACGTCTCTGACATCATCACCCATAATCCCATCATGCCAAATACTGACAGCGGAACATCTCTACGAACCGACCACATGCCTCGCCGCGGCTTGCTGGCCACTCTCATAATCATAGCGGTGATTATCCTTGACCAGGTTATTAAAATCTGGGTCAAGACTTCATTTTACCTCAATGAGGACCTTGAAATAACCTCTTGGTTCCATCTCCACTTCATTGAAAACAACGGCATGGCATTCGGTATGGAGATCGGTCCGAAGCTGTTCCTCACCCTCTTTCGCCTCGTTTTGGCAGGCGGACTGATATGGGCTCTTTGGAAAATACGCAATCTGCCCCATGTCAAAACCGGCTTCATAATCTGCCTGGCACTTATAATAGCCGGTGCCATAGGCAACATAATCGACTGCATGTTCTATGGCGTGATTTTCAACAACCCCTGGCCTCCTCAGGTGGCTCAGCTCTTCCCTTCTGATGGTGGCTATGGCACACTTTTCCATGGACGGGTAGTGGACATGTTCTATTTCCCGCTATTCTCATTTACCTGGCCTCAATGGATACCGGGCCTTGGCGGACAGGAATTCCTGTTTTTCCAACCCGTATTCAACCTTGCCGATGCAGCCATCTCCGTTGGCATGATAGCCGCTCTCATATTTTATCCGAAACAGCTCACAATCCCAACAACTTCCGACTCCACCGATGACTGACCGAATCCCGGTAATATTCATCTACTGCGCCCTTCTCTTTTCCTTGGCTGCCTGCTCGGGTAGACCGTCGGGTGTTCTTTCCAAGGAGGATATGGCCCAGCTTCTTGCCGATATGCACACCGGCGAAGCTGTCATTGAATCCTCGTCGCGGACCTTTTCCACTGACTCATCGCGTCAGGCTTTTCTCCAAGCCATTTATGCCAAACATGGAGTGACACGCCAGGAAGTGGACAGCTCTCTCAGTTGGTACGGTTACAATATTGAGCGCTACATGGAAGTCTACGACCGCACTGTTGAAATCCTTGAATCGCGACTTGAAAAAGCCCAGGATATTGCTGGAGCATCCGCCGAAGGCGCCACGGAGATCAGTGTAAATCTGCAGGGTGACTCCGTTGATGTTTGGCCCGGAATGCGTTGGCGCCGCTTTGCCTCGAATATGCCGGGAAATCAGATTACATTCTCCATTGAAAACGACCGAAATTGGGAAAAGGGCGACGTCTACACACTCCGCACCAAGCTCATTGACAATCACGGTCCCGTCTCTTTCACAATCGCTGCCTCCTATGGTGACGGAACGCGCGAATACATATCCAAGTCTCTTCCCGGCGATGGCTGGCACGACCTGCAATTCGTGGCCGATTCCGCACGCATTCCCCAGCGGATATATGGCGTGATAAGTTATACACCTCAAAAAAACGAGAATGTGTTCATTGACTCCATCTCGCTCATGCGCACCCGATGGGGTGGACACTATCGCGAGGCCAGAGCAGCCGTAAGCAAGTTCTCCAATAAAACTCGCTCCGGTGCTTCCGATAATTCCCGGCCCGTACCAAACAATCCGGAACCGCCCCTCGTCATGGAAAAAGCGGATCTCAAGGAAGCAACTGTAGCGCCTGACAGAAAAAGCGAACCTGTGCCCGCACGTCGTCCTGGCTCCCTTGCCACCGGCAAGTCACGTATAGAACGAGAGCGTGTGAAATTCTCAGAACGATGAAACGCATAGCCGCTCATCTTATCCTATTCAACGGTGAAACTTATCACCTGAGCATCGCCTCAATTGCAGCCGATGGGAAAACAATATCAATCACACCACTTTCTCATGAAGTCCACTCAACCGTTTTCATCAATGGCTGCATAGAAATTTGGGCCATGGATGGACAACTTCATTATCGTAAGGTGAACCAAGCCGATTGTCTGCACGTTGTACCATAAAACCCCGCTACCGTTTGACAGGCATCGGGAATGAAACTTTAACACAGGTACCACCTTTGTATACTATTTGCTGATAAACTAATAACCCCTTGATAGTTATGAAACGTATATTATTTGGCATGGCCGCCCTGGCCACGCTCGCACTTGGCGGATGCAACGAAGCTGAGCGTCTCGCCTCTGAAGTGGAAGGCAGCTGGAGCTCCACACCTCAGATTATTGTCAACGATGTAGGTTCGCAGAGCAGCATGGTTGAGAACGTAACCTTTGTGCGTGATTCCACCACAGCCGGAGGCCAGGTCATTTTCACCGGTCTTATTTCCACAACCGGAGCCCTTTCTGGCAGCGACGCGGTAGTGCAACCATTTGAAATCGCGGCCTCGGCAAAGTCAACCGTATCCGGAAAGTGGACGGCAATCGATGATGATGAAATCATCCTGTCGCTCGATCTCCAAAGCATGTCTGTGGATGTGGATCCAAGCGCCCTCGTAATCTCCAACAATGTCCTCTCAGGAAACACCGAGTCAAATCCCGAAGCCCTCAAGCCTCAGATGGCCGCAATGGTGAAAGCCGCACTTCAGCGCACCCTCTCAGCCCGCTATGCTTCAATGACCAAACTTGATGATGTGGATGTGAAGAACAAAGGCGCCGTCCTCAACTTTGAAGTTGGCAAAACCGACTATGTGTATACTTCACAAAACCCTGCGAAGTAACCCATACTCCTATAAACAGAGCTATTTAGCGGTGCTTCCCTTTCTTCGGGAAGCATCGCTTACTTTTATTGATCAGCCTCAACGTGCTGAAATCCCTATCGAATCCAACCGCGCGAAATCAGCTTCAAGCAGCCCCGCCTCCTCCAGCGTCACCGGTCGGTTATGATCATTCAGATAAACGGGCGCAGCGGGCTTATAAGCTCTGTTGACCACCGACTCACTCTCCTGCAACTGACGTGCGCTGAGTCCGGCCATGTCAAGCAGTGTATGGAAATAAGCCTTGGACGAAGCCACAAATTTCTGTGCATTCGCCTGCGCTGCAGGCACAACCTCCGGATAGGCTTCCATATAGCGCGGAGAAAACCACACCATGAAGGGAACATGAATCTGATAATAGCTCGGACAAGGTGATGCATGAAGAAACAGGTTGCGACTGTCGTCAAATATATCCTCCCCATGATCGCTCGTATATATAAGAGCGGTGCGCGCTTCCATTCCGCGAAGTCGGTCCATTACCGAACGAAGCAACTGCGAGGTGGCATGCACCGAATTGTCATAGGCATTTATCTGTTCGCTGCGATAAGTC
This sequence comes from uncultured Muribaculaceae bacterium, assembly GCA_910589095.1. Taxonomy (GTDB): domain Bacteria; phylum Bacteroidota; class Bacteroidia; order Bacteroidales; family Muribaculaceae; genus Paramuribaculum. The sequence goes on along the minus strand of CAJUSN010000110.1, from coordinate 3,428 downwards.
TTCACTGCCTCGGCCGGTCCGTCGGGATGGAATAATGCCGCCTCGGCCGGATAACGATCATAATAATTGAAATGTGATCCATAAGTATGCAATACCACGAGAAGCTTCCTGTTTCCACCCTTCAGCTCCCGGTCAAGGTAATCGAGAAGTTTCTTGTCATAATGATTTTTCTCATCGGCGGCCGCATAGTCACGTATGAATATGCATGTATCAGCCTCTTCTCCAAAAAAATCTATAAATGAATGATTGCGGTTCTGGTTGGAAAGAAATGCAGTGCGGAATCCCGCCTCTTTAAAAGCGGTCAAGAGTCCCTTGGCACTGTAAATTGAATCGCCGAACGTTTCGGCATCAAGTGCCGAAAGAAGCATCGGCACAGCCTTGTGGGTGGTATTGCTTTGCGAAATGGCACGTGGAAAACACACAAGCCCATCTTCGCTCATAAGCTCAGGCGTGGTAGCACGCCCATAGCCAAACAATTGCCAATTGTCGGCGCGAGAGGTCTCTCCTATCACTGCCACATAGACCTCCGGTACCGAATCGGGCCTCTCCGATTTAGCTTCAAATGTATATCCCGCTGATGTTTCCAAATAGTCAGCCATCTTGACCGTGCGGTCAACAGCGATACCAACATTGTAAAGAGCGTTCACCGGATAAAGATCCGTCAGCGGATTGTATTCATTTCCACACATGAAGCTTCCGGCGAAACACATCGTGCCGGCAGCCATCACAGGAAAACTTACACGTCGAGTCATACGCTGAACGCGCTCCGTAAGCCGCCATTTTCTCACAACGGCTACCACTCCCATGATTATCGGTACCAGATATATCAACACCACGGCTGCCATTATAGGAAACATATTCCCCAAAAGCTCTCCCACCTCATCGGGATTCGTTGTCACCACATTGAGAAACATGTCCACAGCTATCACCGAGCGGCCATACATATAAAGTAGCACCATCTGGAAAGCCGCGAAAAACATCACTGTTATCATCCACAGCGACGTTCGTCCTATATGCCGGCTCAGCGACATCAGAAATATATAAATGCCCAGCGGCAACAATACATTTGCCAAGCTTTGCACCCACTCGAGCGGCTCGGTTATAGACAGCCACACATTTGGCACTATACAGGCGCAAATCACCCACACCAGGAGCAACACCGCTCCGTTCACTGACTTATCAATCTTTTTAGAAAGCTTCATTTATACTGAATATGAACGATTTCTCACCTTTGCCTATACCGAAGTCAAGCCTTACATTGGTGAGTTTTTTGAACTCCCATCGGTAACCAATACCGGCATTGGGAAGTATCTTACGAAATTGAATATTGGAAATCTTTGGAAATACTGTTCCGGCACCCACCCACAGCACAAGCCCATTGCGATGCCACACATGCTGGCGCAGCTCAAGCGTTAAATCCATCTCGCCCTTGTCGCGGAAGCGTCCGTCATAATACCCGCGCATCACACTGCTCCCGCCAAACATCGACATCATGTTCCATGGCACGTTGCCGTAAGCCAAACGCCCGTGATAACGCAATGCCATCACCGATCCGTTCCACAGGTTGCGATAGAAACACGCACGGAAATCCGTGTAGGAAAATGCATATCGGTTTTGCAGAAACTTCGGACAGAATCGCTGCTCCAGCTGCAGGAGCCATCCACGGTTAGGAGCCGTGAAATTGTCGCGTGTATCATACTGCAAGCGGAATCCGGCCCCGTAAGTGGCTATATGTCGGGCTTGACCGTTCCACAATTCCGGACGCTCCTGCTGACGGGCATTTACGTAACCGAACTCCACCGCCGGTCCAATATAAAAATGAGGCAGTGCTCGCCAAAGCATATCAACCGACGCATCGACATACAGTTCCTTGAACTTCGACTTGTTGGCCATATCCATCCCTCGGTCATAACCGATTCCCCAAAAATAGCGGGGAAATGAATAGAAATATAAATTGTAGTCAATGCGGAACCGGTCATTTGTGAAAATATGGTCCCCGCGAACGCCCAACATATAGAAGCCGGTAGTGGCTATATCTCCATAAAGCGACACATTCGACGGCTGAGAAAGCGTATCAGCAGGATTGCTCCGGTAAAAGCCGGCCGCAACGAGTCCTAACCCGAACTTCGTGTCCGATGAATAGTGAGGCCCACCTATGATACTCATATCAAATTTTCTGCCGGAAGGCGCGCGGTTCGATACTGCGAAATAATGTATCACTTTCTGTATGAAATTACGCTTCACCACCGTGTCGCCCTCCTGAACACCCGAACCTTCAGCATGCACCACGCTACCGGCAACCGTTGTGTCGGCCGGTTCAGTTGCGTTTGCTGAAGCTGCTACAGCCAGCAGCAAAGCGGCAATTATTGATGTCAATACACGAAATTTCATCAAGTAGTGTGTGATAAATTAGTTGAAAGGGATAAATGGATGAATTAATTCGCAATGAGCGGCAAAGGTAATGAATTAAGAGCATTGCTACAATAAAAATGCGACTTTTCAACCATCAAATTGGAATAAATGTCAACAAAAGTCACCTCTGTCTCTCTTCCATTAAAACACTTCTCACCGCTGTTTTGTTAAAATTATACTCGAGTGACCTGCTAAATGACCCTCACTCGGCTCACCTGTAATTTGTCACATCATGAATCTGCCGTTTCGATTTTTACTCTTATCTTGCGCCATCATCCTCGGATCATTGGCATCACGTGCGTCAGAGCCTGATAACGAGGCTGTGACAGCCGACTCCATTTCCATAACCTCGGCACCCGCCGACTCTATCACCGCAGAGATTCCCTCTTTGGAAGCCCTGCCCGATTCCTCCGTGTCACATCTTGCCGACTCCCTTGCTCTCATGCACGAGCTCTCTTCGGCCGAGATCGCTCTCGGTTGTTCCGAAGCCGGCGAACGTCTCACCCTATATGATTTCCCATACTCCCGCTCTCGCAGTATGCCTCAGTGGAACCGCCTGTGGCTCAACACCGGTATCCTTGTCACTGCCGGTGTCACCACCATGGTAATTCTTGAATCCCTCCCCTCCGACGCAACTGCATGGAATAAGACCGAAAACGGGAAAGTCAACATGTTCGAACGTTGGTGGCGCCATGTTCATCAAGGTCCCGTGTGGGACAAGGACAATGTCATCTTCAACTACGTCCTTCACCTTTATGCCGGCGCCGCTTATTACATGGGGGCCCGCTCCAACGGTTTCAACATGTGGGGCTCGTTCCTATACTCCTTCTGCATCTCCACTTTCTTTTGGGAATACGGATTTGAGGCTTTCAACGAAATCCCTTCCATTCAGGACCTTATCATCACGCCAGTGGTCGGTTCTCTTCTCGGCGAAGGTTTCTACCTTGCTAAACGCGCCATCGTTTCCAACGGTTACCGGCTCTTCGGATCAAAAGTTTTGGGCTACGCTGCAGCAT
>CAJUSN010000109.1 GCA_910589095.1 uncultured Muribaculaceae bacterium | reverse complement strand
AAAATGGAAAGTCCACCAAAAACAAGCCGGGAGTTCGCTTCTTTCGTCAAAGAACATTCCCGTATCATCAACAAGGTCTGCTGTGCCTATGCGACCCCGAAAGTGCCTTACGAGGATTTACGTCAGGAAATCCTTACCAACCTTTGGTTGGGGTTAGAGCAATTCCGAGGTGCGAGCAAACTCTCTACTTGGGTTTATCGTGTAGCTGTTAACTCGGCTTTAATGGCAATTCGCAATTATAAACCGAAAGTTGAAACCCTCCCATTTGAAATCTCAGCTGCCGATATTTCCTCGGAAGCCGATGATAACAAGGCCGAACAGCTTACAGCTCTGCACGAATTGATCAACCAACTACTTCCCATTGAGAAAGCAATTATCCTTTTATGGCTCGATGAATACGCCTACGAAGAAATCGCAGAAATCATCGGCATAGAGCGTAACAACGTGGCTACCAAACTTCACAGGATTAAAAACAAACTCATCTCAAAATCGAAATAATATGAACTTGGACGAACTCAAACAAAGTATGACGACCCTCGACGACGTACTCGCTCAAAAGAGCAGTGATACAATTACTCTCAACACCTCAACTTGCGACACCGCGCAGAAACGTATCGCCAAACTGTACCGCAAAAATATTCTCATGTGCGGTGTGTTGGCAGTCGTATTCCTCCTGACCGGCATTGGAGGTGTCAACGAAGAAGTCTTTCCTTCAAGCCTCAAATTCTTTTTGAGCATCTTTCTTGGCATATCCGCCATTTGGTACACATACCTGTATTTTAAGACAAAAAAAATCAATGTGTTGGTAGATGCGCCAATGAAAACGATGAATAAGGTTGCAAGCCTCAGGCTCTTTGCCCTTATCGGTGAGATTGTTCTCGCTATATGCCTTACCGTGTTCTTCACGTTGCTGCTATCTCACCTTTGGAATCTCGCTCATTATAAAGTTTGGCTTATCGCCGGTGCATTATTTGTTGCTTTGATATACTCGGGCATAGTAATGAGAAAAACCATACGCGACTTTAAAAATCTCACCGCCACGGAATAATCCTACCGCTCCAATCATATTACAGGATAAAAGATTACCTCCTTACCGAATTTCTTACGACAGTTCAGTAAGGAGGTAATTATGTCAGAACCTTCATCCGCCTTAAAATTTTGAACGGATTCGGTATGTGAGACTTAACAAACTGGGGGCTAAAACAGTCATTAAGGCTTCACAACAATTTCATCAATGAATACCCACCCGGGATAACCAACACCATAGTGCCATGACGGACAAGCGGGGACACCGCCAAGACGCACCTTGAGATAGCGTGTCTGAACGGGTGAGGGAGAAGAAACGGTAATGTCAGTGAACTTCACCTGCGCATCGCGGTCTTCGGGCCATTGCACTTTTCCGAATGGAGTATAACTTTTGCCATCAACCGACGCCTCTACCTCCATTTCCGAGGGGAAGAACACCCACTGACCAAGCTGGTGCAGGAAGTCACCGGTCACACTACCTACACTTTTCTCAGTTCCAAGGTCAACTATAAATTCAGCATCTTTGCCTTCCCAGCCTACCCAGCTCTCAACAAACGATGTGCCGTCGTAAATGCCATCGGTAAGTGCTTTGGCTCCCATTTCAGCATATCGGCCGGTGGGAGGTGTCACCCAAATTATCTCCGCGCCGCGTGCAAGGTTTGACGTGTCGGGCTTGAGATAGCGCTTGCGGTAGAGCTGAGCGTAGTCAACGGGGGAATTGCTTCGCTCATTAAGCGTAGGCACTTTATATTCCTTCACCCTCTCCTCAAAGAGGTCCAATAAAGGAGCAATCTCCGGATCGCCTGTACGACCTTCCGCACGGGCAATTTCAAGTTCGGAGTATTGGAGTGACAAGCGCTGGCGACGCACGCGCTCAAGGAGTACCGGATCGTTGGCCACAGCCTTTTCTGCACGGTCAAACAATTGATTGTAGCGCTTGCGGGCGTTGGCATTCAACATACCATCCTTATGAGAAACCGGCGAGTCATAGATCCACAAACCTGTTCCTGAAGCCAACAGTCCACCCTCCAGCAATTTTTCATATTCATACAGATACGGTGCTGCCGCTCCGTAATAGCCATCCATGAAACGATACATCAGCGAATCCACATCAGCATCGGGGTTCCACATCAACTTGCTCACAATCCAGGTGCGCATCTCTGTGAAGTCGCCACCATAGCTGCCGGCTATCTGCGAGAAGTGCATCTTCACATTATTGTCGCGAAACAGCTGAATGTTGGGTTGTAGAATAGGAAAGTTAGGGAATGGCGCCAAATAATTGTCAAAGTTGATACCATAGTCCCACACGAAAATGTTGTCAGATATTGCCGACCATCCACGGAGCGCTTTTACAAAGTTCTGCCCGGAAGCATTGTCGGTCAATGGCACCTCGCGCTTGGCATCGATGTCACAAAGCATTATATTGACATTTGGCAACGGGCGTGTCACCTTGGGGGCTGCATTGTAAACAGATAGGCAAGAGTGGAGAACTGCTTGTCAGGCCGACGCGCAGCCAACTTGTTCAGGAAACGTATGTAGGCCCCTGATGGCGAACCTTCCTCTTCGTTTATAGCCTGACACTCTGTGCATGTGCAGAATGTGAAGTTACCGTCATTTTGACTCACCGAAATAATATCCAGACCGGGATTGGCGGCAAATATCGAGTCGGTTTTCTGAGCTGCTATCTCGAACACATGCGGATTCGTGAGACACCATTGGCTCGCCTTACCGGGCCTGCGTTCCCCATTGATCCATGAGTAATACTCTGGATGTTCTTTACCATATATGTCCGAAGGCATAAGACGGTCGAACGTATGCACCCACATTGAGCCCGCAAATTCATCCCTCGGCTCTTCAAGACGCATCCAGTAACGATAAACCGAATCTCTGTTAAGGGCATAGTTCTGACTTTGACGATAGCGGAATGCAGGAGTCTCTTTTCTATTTACATCCGGAAACGATACGGTGGAAAGCGCCGGTATTTTATACTCACCTGCGCTGAAACAATCCACGCCAAGGTAATCCTCAAGCAGTGTGACAGCACCGTAAACAACTCCGTTGTCATCGCCGGATGTAACAGTAAGCACATCTCCTTCTGTCGTTATCACAAATCCATCTTCAGGAATTCCGGCTTTTGTATCGGTACGAAACACAACGTCGTTTTTCCGCACTTTATCTTTCCCAAGATTGCCGATAGGTAATTTAGCATTTGAAATCTTTTCAACGAATTCTTGCATAATGGCGGCCGCCGCATCTGCCTGACGGGTTCCGTCGGTAAGAATTCGGCCCTTTGCCTTGGAGCCACTTACGGGAGTAACGGCAGCAAATGCACTCCCGGCAGCGACCAACGCAATGAGCGAGGAAGCAACTGTTTTTAATTTCATGATTGAGTTAATAGATATGAGGTAATGAATAGTACTGGTTGTTAATAATGATGTAAATTTACCAAATTTCACCGTGTTAACCATTGAAAAATCTGCAAAAAATCATTAAACCGGGATTCTGTGCTTTTTCTCTTTACTGTTACAGCACCTATTTTATTTAGACTTTGTTTAAATAACACTTGCACGATTCAAGTATTATTGCCAACTTTGCAGAAAATTCAAGCAACGATTCAACATGAGACTCGACGAGTTATCCACCGGTCAAACCGCTACCGTAGTGAAAATCGTAGGCCATGGGGCCTTCAGAAAACGCCTCATTGAAATGGGTTTTGTCAGGGGACGCGAAATTAAAGTGCTCCTACACGCTCCCATGCATGATCCCATCAAATACAGCATAATGGGCTATGAGGTATCGCTCCGCCGCACCGAAGCCCACATGGTTGAGGTGATCCCCGACAGCGATGATTCGGACTCCGCAGATACCTCCCACACAAACACTGTTGTTGAATCATCCTTGCACTCCTCACTCCACAATCACGAAATAACCGAGCGCACTATCAATATTGCCCTCATTGGCAATCCCAATTGTGGTAAAACCTCATTATTCAACGTTGCCTCAGGCGCTCACGAGCATGTCGGTAACTATAGCGGAGTGACTGTCGATGCCAAGCGAGGTCACTTTGAACACGGTGGATACCGTTTCAACATAGTGGACCTCCCCGGCACCTATTCCCTTGACTCATACTCGCCCGAGGAACTCTACGTCCGCCGTTACCTGGCCGATGAAACTCCCGACGTAATTGTAAACGTTGTCGTGGCCTCCAACCTTGAACGAAACCTATATCTCACCACCGAGCTTATCGACATGGACCGACGCATGGTTGTTGCACTGAACATGTATGATGAACTTGAGCGGTCCGGCGACAAACTGGACTATAAACTACTCGGCGAAATGCTCGGAGTGCCAATGGTCCCTACGGTTTCACGGACCGGTAAAGGCATCGACAATCTGTTCGATACCATCATCAAAGTATTCGAGGATCGTCACGAGGCTGTACGCCACGTTCATGTAAATCTCGGCAACGTTGTTGAACCCTGCGTAGGGGCGCTTAAAGACCGGCTGAAAGCCGACAAGTTTGTCCCGCCGCAATTCTCACCCCGCTACCTCGCCATTAAGCTTCTTGAACATGACAAAGAAGCCGAATCCATTGTCAGCGCAAGCCCCGACATAAAACAGATTCTCGCCCTGCGTGATCAGCAGGATAAGAATATAGAGCAGACACTCCAGGAAGATGTTACGTCAGTCATTGCCAGCCAAAAGTATGGATTCATCTCAGGTGCGCTGGCCGAAACTCTAACAAAGGGCACCCGTGAAATTGAGAAATCCACTCACGTGATCGACGCGTTTGTCACCAACAAACTCTTCGGCTTCCCCATCTTCATAGCCATAATGTTCTTCACATTTTGGGCCACTTTTGAAATCGGATCTTACCCAATGGACTGGATTGAAAGCCTTGTAGCCTGGATCGGTGAACTGGTACAACAGCACATGCCCGACGGATGGCTTAAGGATCTCATTGCCGATGGTATCATTGGCGGTGTGGGTGGAGTAATTGTTTTCCTGCCCAACATCCTTATCCTCTACCTATGCATTTCATTCATGGAGGACTCCGGATATATGGCGCGAGCGGCATTCATCATGGACAAAATAATGCATCGCATTGGGCTGCACGGCAAGTCATTCATACCATTGGTCATGGGATTCGGATGCAACGTGCCTGCCATTATGTCAAGCCGAAGCATTGAAAGTCGTTCAAGCCGCATCATCACCATCCTCATCAACCCCTTCATGTCATGTTCGGCGCGACTCCCCATCTACGTTCTTCTCGTAGGCACTTTCTTCGAACGTCACGCCGCAATGGTATTCTTGCTCCTCTACCTCCTTGGCATCGTGGTGGCCATGGTCACCGCAAAATTGCTTCGTAAGTTCTACTTCAAAGCCGACGAGACTCCGTTTGTTATGGAGCTCCCCCCCTACCGACTCCCGACACTTAAAACATCTCTGCGTCACATGTGGGGCAAAGGTGAGCAGTACCTCCGAAAAATGGGAGGCGTCATCCTTGTGGCAAGCATCGTGGTTTGGGCCCTCAATTACTTCCCCATCCATGACGAAGTTACACCTGAAACCGTAGCCGAAACAACCGTCACTGATGACTCCCGCATTGACCCATCGTCCGATTCTTATCTTCAAATGCTCGGCAAAGCAGTCAATCCCGTTATGGAACCTCTTGGCATGCACTGGCGTGGCACAGTAGCTGCCATTGCAGGAGTTCCGGCCAAAGAAATAGTGGTTTCCACGCTGGGTGTCCTCTACACAGGCGATGAGGAAGTTTCTGACTCTACGCTTGGAGCTCGACTCACGGCCGTCAATCCCGCCACCGGCCGCCCTGACTTCACCCCGGCTTCAGCCCTGGCTCTGATGATTTTCATCCTCCTCTACTGCCCCTGCATGGCCACAATCGTTGCCATCGTAAAGGAAACCGGGAAATGGCAATATGGCGCGTTCTCTGCCATCTACAACACCGTAGTGGCTTGGGGAATCGCCTTCGCCGCTTACCGTATCATGCTGCTGTTCTGATCAGTCAAGCTCCACAACCGTGATGCCCGCGCCACCAAACTGAACGTGTTCATCACGGTAGGAGCGAACGCCTCTCACCGTATCGAGATATTGGCGTATGCACTGACGCAACACTCCCGTGCCCGTACCATGGAGTATCCTCACACGCCCGGCATTGAACTGTATGGCATCATCGATAAAATATGTCACAGCTTGAAGTGCCTCGTCGGCTCGCATACCTCTCACATCTATATCTTGCTTGAAATTCAGCTGACGAGTGCGCATTTCGTTGCTCGTGGCTGTTGAGATAAAAGAGGAAGCGGAAGATGCCTTAGGCACCTGCGATAAAGTATGCTTGAGTCGTGACACCTTCACCGAAGTTTTCATCATTCCGAACACCACAGTGGCATTCTTGCCATCCAGCTCCACCACCTTTCCGGGTAGTCCTTCTCCGTCAAGCTTCACCGTGTCACCCACCTCGATAGCTCGGTCGGCTTTCGGCCTCACCTCTGCCGCTTTTCGTTTCTTGGCAGGAGCCTTACGCAACGCTTCCGGCACTTTACCCTTAATGCTGTCTATGCTGTTTTTAGCTTCACTGAGCTGCTGACGCGCTTGACGCGTCTGTTCCTTGTCGGCCTGAGCGCGACGTATCTCATGAATCGTACGCTCAATCTCCGCATTGGAGCTCTCGATGATTCTCTTTGCCTCATCCTTCGCCTGGGCTATTATCTCCCGCCGCTGACTCCGAAGCTGTTCCGCATCATTTTCATAGCGTTCCATCACCTGCTCAAGCTTTTTTTCTTTCTGGCGGATGGACTGCCGTTTGTTTTCCCAATACTTACGGTCACGAGCTATATCAAGCAGATAGCGGTCCATATTCACATAATCGCTGCCCACTATCTCGCGCGCTTCATCAATAATCTCAGCCGGCAATCCGGTCTTGCGGGCTATCTCTATGGCAAACGAGCTTCCCGCATTTCCAATCGAAAGCTTGAACAAAGGTTGCATCATCTGTCGGTCATAAAGCATCGAGCCATTTATCAATCCCGGGGTTTCTTCCGCAAAATGCTTCAGATTCTGGAAGTGCGTGGTAACAATGCCCCACACACCCTTCTCATTCAGTTTGCGCAACACCGCCTGTGCTATCGCGCCACCTATCTGCGGTTCCGTACCTCCCCCAAACTCATCTATCAGCACAAACGAACTCTTTCCTCCGCGTTGCAACAGTAGCTTCATATTGCGCAAATGAGAACTATATGTACTCAGATCGCTCTCCATCGACTGGTCATCGCCTATATCTATGAAGACGTCGGAGAAAATGCCTATGTGGGAGTTCTCATAAACAGGCGGCAACAATCCGCACTGCGTCATGTAAAGCACAATGGCAGCTGTTTTTAAACAAACGGATTTACCACCCGCATTCGGGCCCGATATAACCAGTATACGATTCTTTTTGCTCAGAGTTATGTCAAGCGGAACAATCTCTTTCCCTTGTCGCATCAACGATTTCAGCAACATAGGGTGACAAGCATGATACACCTCGAATTCAGGCTGTTCGCTCAAATGTGGCATCACTCCCTCCACCTCTTTTGCAAAAACAGCCTTGGCATGAATGAAGTCCAACTCTGTCATCACCATGCAACTGGCGCTGATTTCGCTTGTCATCGGTCGTATCGCGTCGGCCATAATGGTCAGCACTCTCGCTATTTCACGTCGCTCGGCAAGTTCAAGTTCGCGGATTCTGTTATTCGTTTCCACAACCTCGGCCGGCTCGATAAAAACAGTCTTACCTGAAGCCGACTCGTCATGGACTATTCCGGATACACGGCGCTTGTTCATTGGAGCAACCGGGACAACAAGTCGCCCGTCGCGCATCGTGGGAGTCACATCCCCATCAAGCACTCCCTCCTTCTGCGCCCGGGCTATCACGCCACGCATCACTGCATTCACCCTGCCACTCATCCGGCTTAATTCGCGTCTTATTTCCGACAACTCGGGCGATGCCGTGTCAAGAACATTTCCTCTTCGGTCTATCACTCGGTCTATCTCCGATTCCAATCCGCCAAAAGTAGCCATTGGTCCAACGTGTTCAGCCAGTTCGGGATAAGGCGATTTCTGCTCGGTTTCCTCGGCTTCCTCCTCGCTGCGCATTGTCGCTCTGAAAAATTCTTTCACCGCACTTATGGCTCCAAGCGTCAATCTAACTTCTGCCAACTGATCAGCCGGCAAAAATGCTCGCCCAACCGCTATTGTCTTCAGATACGGAGCTATATCCCTCAGCTGTCCCAAAGGTATATCCGCATCGCTCTTCACAATCTCGAGCATCTCTGCCGTACGCGAAAGTGAGAGTGCCACACCCCTATAGTCAGTCATCATCTGCATCGCATCAACCATTGTCACAGCCATCGGAGAGATGCACTTATGCTTCAATGCTTCACGAACCTTCGTGAAGCCTATTTTTTCTTCTAAAGTATCCGGATAAATCATTTCATTTGCAAAATTAGTAAAAGTAATGCATACTCTACCCTTAGTAAGAATAAAAACTGTTTCTAAGAAACTGTTTAAATTTATTTTCAGAGAATTTTGAGAAGGATTTTCG
>CAJUSN010000108.1:6637-8728 GCA_910589095.1 uncultured Muribaculaceae bacterium | reverse complement strand
ACATCATCTTACGACTTTCTCGGCCAATTTTACAATTTGGTGGAACAAAGGCCCGTTCACAGTTTCTTATTGGCGTACGATTCCGGGAAAATACCTGAATGGCAATATTGTCGGTCAGCAGGAGGATGGCGATGTTCTGAGTGTGGAATACAAGCCAAACAAGCATTGGACCGTTGAAGCCGGATGGTGGTATCTGTTTGATAAGAAAGGCTCTAAGTATCCCTCTTGGGGCTATAATCCGGTAAATCCTTATTATCGCGAACGATACATAAAGAACAACGGCAATATGGTGGTGGTATCGGTAAGTTATTCCACTGATTTCGGAACGATATTCCGCACCACCCGCCGCTCACTTAACAATTCCGACAATGGTTCTTCGTTATTGAAAATGTAAACCATTGTATTCATCGACCAAGAATATGGAAAATTTGCTTCAAGCCATCCAGCGTCGCCGCTCAGTGCGTACGTTCGCCGATATACCGTTGACTGGCGGTCAACTATCCCTGCTTAATGAGACTGCCGCGGATGCCCGGGCGGAGTTCGGTGGCAGGTATATCATCAGGATAGTCTCTACAGATGCTTTTGCCGGTGGACACGTCCCCTCGACTTATGGGGTGATAAAGGGCGCACGCTGCTTCATGCTGTTATGGTGTGATGATAATGCAGAGTCAAAACTGTCAGGCGGCTTCGCCATGGAAAAGCTGGTTCTCACAGCCACTGCTATGGGACTCGGCACTTGCTGGCTTGGAGGTACATTCTCTGCGAAAGATTTCAATATCGATCCCTCGTTGCAGGCCGATGGGCTGAAACTTGTGGCTGTGGTACCGGTTGGCGCACCGGCACCACGCGAGCGATGGGTGGGCCGCATGATGGTAGCATTGGCCGGGAGCCGCGGTCGAAAACCTTTCAAGGATATGTTTTTCTCTGTGTTGGGCGGTGGTATCCATCTCAGCGAGGATTGCATGTGGTACGGAGCTTTGGAGGCCATGCGCCAAGCCCCTTCATCAACCAATAGCCAGCCTTGGCGTGCCATGGTGACTGACAATGGCGTGGAGTTTTTCAAGGCTCGTAAGGGTCCGTTGTCCGACATTGACATGGGTATCGGCCTGTCCCATTTCGCCATAGCCATGAGCCGATACGGAAAGCGGGGCCGCTTCATTGCAGCCCCGCCTCAACATCCCGTTATGCTGGGATGGAAATATGTAACCACATTTGTGGTGTAAATCAATAGAATTTGCGGATACCCATCACTTCGCGGGCCTCTTTCAAGGTCTGTGCGGCATAGTAACGTGCGCGTTCGCCACCTTCGCGCAGCACGCGGCCTATGTATGCGTCGTCGTTGCGCAGTTCAAAGATATGTTCGCGGATTGGTCGGGTAATGGCGAGGATATCCTCGGCAAGTTGCTTTTTAAGGTCACCGTAACGGATGGAGCAGTCGGCGTAGGCATCCTTGAAGTGCTGTACGGTTTCAGGTGATGAGGTGAGCTCCATAAGGGTGAAGAGGTTCTGGATGGGAAGCGATACCGGCGAGTTGGGCTCTTTTGGGCCTTCATCGGTCATTGCGCGCATCACTTTTTTGCGTAACACCTTGTCATCATCGATCAGATACAGACAGTTGCCTTCGCTTTTGCCCATTTTGCCTGAGCCGTCAAGCCCCGGAACCTTAACTGCCTTTTCTCCGAAATTGTAGTTTGCCGGTTCGGGGAAAAGATCGGTTTTGTAGAATGAATTAAAGCGACGGGCAAATCGGCGGGTTAGCTCAAGATGCTGTTCCTGGTCCTTACCCACCGGTACTTTGTGGGCTTTCTGAATGAGGATATCCACGGCCATGAGGGTGGGGTAGGTGAGGAGTCCGGCGTTGACACGTTTGTTGGACTCGGTGCCTATGATTTCGCGTTCAATGTTGTCATCATCCTCTGTGTCAGTGCCCGAGGGGGTGATACCTAGAGCTTTGCGGGCCTTGTCCTTGAACGAGGCGGTGCGCATGAGCTCGCCTATGCCCACATGCATGTTGAGAAGGAGATAGAGTTCGGAGATTTCCGGTACGTCTGATTGTACGAATATTGTTGCTTTTTCAGGATTTATGCCGGC
>CAJUSN010000108.1:0-6627 GCA_910589095.1 uncultured Muribaculaceae bacterium | reverse complement strand
GATATTCGGTAACTATGTTTTTTACGTTTGCGTGAAGTTCGTTCGGATCCGGATTGGTGGTGAGGGCATGGAGGTCGGCGATGAAGAAACGGCAGTCATAGTCCTCCTGCATCTTCACAAAGTTGCGGAGGGCACCAAAATAATTACCAAGGTGGAGATTGCCGGTGGCACGGATGCCGCTCAACACAATTTCTTTTTCCTTTGTCTGTTCCATTATTTATTGTAAAGTTGGATTAATTATATTGTCTTTTAAAATCGGTAGCCCAGCACGCCGTGCATGTTGAGGTTATGAACCGACGGACGGTCAGTTCCGTTGCTGGTTGCTGAGTTCTTGAAACCGTATTGCATCTGTACTCCCACAGTAAGGTGTGGGCCGAAGTCAAGCGATGTGGCTATATGTAGGCCTAAGTCGTCACGGTTGAACACATTGAATAGTGTTCGGTCCGATCTGTAGTAGTCAGTTGTCACATTCTGTGTTTCCGGCACAAGTTCGTCAACCTCGTTTATCTCAGCTCTGAAAATGCGCTGCTTCTGTCGGCCGGCGAAGCCGTAGGAGTAGAAGAAACCTCCATCCACATTCCATCTCACGCTGTGGGCAACATTGAATCGGAACGAGATGAATACCGGTATGTTGAATGTGTAGTTATGATTGTTGATGAACACGGCACTCATGCTTGATTGGTCGGCGCCAACTATAGCCATGTCTATATTGTAATGATTCAGCATTAGATTGAGGGAGGTTCCCAGCCCAAGCCAGTCGCGTAGGCCGAACACAGCCTTGGCACCTACACCCCATGAATTGCCCATGTTGACATTACGGTTTTGTATGGACGGGTAAATGCTCTTATAGTTCTGGGTCACGGTGCTTCCTCCCCCCATGAGGTGGACTTGGGTGGTGATGAGTTTTGAAGCGGGGCCGTAATCCACGAACTTCTTGTCGGGGTCACCGGCATGGGCTGAGGTGGAAATCATGATTACTGCCAATATCAGCAATATACGTTGTAACATGAGGATAAGCTGTGAGTGATGTTGAGAATTCAGCCCCAAAGTTAGTGAAAATTTCCGGAATAATATTTTGAAATAATACAATGTTGGAGTAACTTTGTCGGTGATTACCTGAAACACGTTCAGTAAAAAACTACTTTCTACAATATGATCTTCAATCGCGATACCCTTTGGCGTTATCTAAAAGATTATTTCTTCATCACCTTGGGTATTTTCATTTATTCATTCGGATTTACGGCCTTCATTTTCCAAGAGAAGGTGGTGATCGGTGGATTGGCCGGTATCGGTACCATTGTTTATTTTATTACAAACAATCTGGGCTTTGGAATCCCTGTGGCTGTTACCTCTTTTGTCCTCAATATGGTATTGCTTGCTTTCGCATATAAGATTGTGGGCAGCCAGTTTGTGAAGGGTACCATTTACGGTGCTGTGATGGTATCGGTATTCATTGGTGTGCTGACGCCTCTATTTGACAAGCCGTTGGTTGAAGGACAGCCGTTTATGAATGTTATCATAGGCGGATTGATGTGCGGTATAGGTGTGGGCATCTCATTCACTCACAATGGAAGCACTGGTGGAACCGACATTGTGGCGGCTATGGTCGCCAAGAAAACTAATGTTACCGTGGGACGTACGATGCTTTATACAGATATGGTGATTATTTCATCGTCCTACTTCCTGACGCATCAGATTGACAAGGTGGTGTATGGTTTCATAGTTCTTGCCATTGCATCGTTTATGGCCGACCTGATTATCAACACTAATCGCCAGGCTGTTCAGTTCATTATTTTCTCTCCCAAATGGAACGAAATTGCCACTGCTATCAACAACGAAGCCAAGCGCGGATGCACGGTTTTGAATGGCATGGGTTGGTATTCCAAGCAGGAGGTGAAGGTGCTCCTGGTAATGTGCCGTAAGATTGAGTCAGTAAACATATTCCGCATCATTAAGAGCATAGATGACCATGCTTTCGTTACGCAGGCCAACGTGAATGGTGTTTACGGACAGGGATTTGACGCCATCAAACTCAAGGTTGGTACCAAGGAGAAGGTGGAAAAGACCATGAAGGGCACCGATGTGCCTGCTTGACATTAGCACGAAGTATGGCCGACAATTATCTTGAAAAGCGTATGGCCGATTACCGTAGCGGGAAATTGGGTGTACCGCTACGAAAAAACTCTGCAACACCTGACAAGGGCCTTCTGGCGTTCAAAATGCCTGAGCTGACAGTTATTGTGGTTGGAGCCGCTGATGATGCTGTTAGTGATATGATAGTGCGTCTTGTGAAGAGTGGATGTCATGTCGCTATTGTCGACACCGACCGCACCGTAGGCGCAATGACCGCCCAGCGAACAGGTGCGTTGTTCTATCCGGTAAGCGGGTTCTCGGATGGATCCCTTGCTGCAGCTATCAACTTTATAGAGGATAGATGGACAGTGGGAATTGCGGCGATAATCATGACATCTTCATTTGCCATTCACAGTCCAAATCCCTTTTCCAATCTTGGTTATCGGGTAATACAGTTGGTGACCGGCGCTACTGAAGTATCGGAACAGCCAAGCACAATTGTACGCTATGATAGCCGTTCGGCAAAGAGGGCTGCCATGATGTGTGCGTTTCTTGTCCTGCCTGAAAATGCAGGACTTTCAAACGCCACTGAATTTGATCTGCGTTAATTTTATTGATTTTTCGCTTGAGGCAATTCTCCGGGGGCGACATATTGCCCTTTGGAGGAGGTGAGGGTGCCGTAGCCAATGGCTTTGTGGGGACAATGGTGATAGCATGCCAGACACATGGTGCATCGGTTTCCCCATTTGGGTGTCCCGCTGATAACCGAAATGTTACCCATGGGGCACACGCGAGAACAGAGCGTGCAGCCTGTGCATCTGTCGTTATTACCAAAGGGGCGCGGGGATGTAAGAAAACGCATGAACAGGGGATATACTATTCGCGTCTTTATCCATGCAAAGCGTCCTCGTGTTATGGTGTCTATGCCGGAGCTGCATTTTATGGCTCTTGCAACTTCTTTGGTCCGCTCAACTGCTCTGCTCAGTTTTTCTTGTGCAAGCGATGGTGAATCCACATCAAACCCTGGAAGGGCAACATAGGTGTTAGGCATAATCACTGTGTGCGCCGCCCGCGCCATCCACCCTTTGCGACGTATGGCTTTGCGCCACATTTTATCGGCCAGCCCGGCATCATCGCCACAGGTCGCCACCAGAAAATGCTCCGCTTTTTCGCCTGCTATCAGAGTGACTTTGCTGATGAACGCAAGCATCTCCTTGGGCAACCCCCAAGAGTAGATGGGAGTGGCCCAGATGATGCGTTTATGTTCGCCCACATTATAACTTTCCGGGGCGTTTATATCCACCCGCTGTATCTTTTCTCCGAGGAGTGTGGCAAGGCGGGAGGCAACGAGTTCGGTATTGCCGCAGGCCGAGAAGCAGAATATCATTGCCGTGTCAGCGGATGGTTACCTGAGTGGCACCGAAGCCATATTCACGGAATGAGGCATCCTGAACGTCGTGGCCTTTGTAGCGGTGATTCAGTTCCTTGAGGATAGCATTGCGGAGCACCCCCTCGCCTTTACCATGGATAAACACAATTTTTTGACCCTTATGCTTTAGGTTCTCGTCCATCACGCGGCTGAATTCATCAACCTGAAGGTTGAGCATGTCGGCATTGGAAAGGCCGCGCGTATTATCGACCAATGCGGTGATGTGGAGATCCACAACGAGCGTGTCATCGGCCTTGCGCTCGGCTTTGGTGCGTTTCTTCACGATGCGGCGACGCGGCATATCCACAGCCTTTTTTGCCTTGATGGCGGCTTCAAGCCGGTTTTTGTCAACCACTATGGCGCGGTGAGGGGCATCGTTGGTGACAAGCTCAAGCGCAATTACCGATGAGTCGAAATATACGTTTGGCGTAAAGCAGTGAAGCTTGGCAAATTTAGTAGTGTCAAGCGGCACCTCGATGAACTGTGGTTGTTTTGCCTTATATGACTTGTCACGCTTGAATGCTATGTACTGAATGGCCACGCGGTCCATTTCAGGAAGATCACCGGGGAGGGTCTCACCGATGAACAGCTGGATGTTTGGCTCCACTATTCCGGCATATCGTGTTGTCCATTCTTCATTCTCCTTGGAACGGGTGAGGTATGCGAAGTAAAGGAAATAGTTGGAATCGTTGACCAGATAGGTGTCAAACGTAGTGGTTGAAAGTTCCTTGATGTTGGCTGGCTCGTAGGCAAGGGTGAGATTTAACTTTTCACCCTCGGGAGTCTCCACTACCGGGAGCTCTTCATCGGCAGGTGCAGGCCGGGGCGCCGATTCAAGTTTGGAGGGAGCGGCAGGCTGCGATTTTTTCGCAGCAACGGCCGTCTCGGTTATCTTAGGTGCGGCAGGGGCTGTACCCACTACCACACATTCGCGGATGAGAACCGGAGTTTCAAATCCGTCCTCATCCTCTACATAAGCAATATTGTCCTTTATCTTGGTGATGCGCCCACCCCCTACGGAGTTGAGGAAGCGAACCATATCTCCTATTTTTGCCATTTGAAAATGTCAGCGTTAAAGGTTATTTTTTCGCACTGTCAATCTCTTTGAGTAGTTCCTCAACAGCTGCGCGGAGCTGTGCATCCACTCCGTTCACTGCGTCCGAGGGGTCGTTCGCCACTTTGATGTCCGGCTCAAGCTGATGGTTCTCGAGGTAGTAGCCTTCGGGTGTGCGCATACCTACTACCGGAATACCGAACACGAGTGAAGGATCCTGCATGGTTACCCAATTCACAGATGTCATGGTTCCGGGAACGGGCATACCAACCAATTTACCCAGTCCCTGGCGTTTATACACCCAAGGAGTGCCGTGTGCATTACTGTAGTTGGCCTCACAGATGAGCATGATGCTTGGTTTGTTCCAACGACGGGATGGCATGTCGGTGGTTGGAACGCCATGAACATCCTGAGTAATATATGCTTTTCCGCTGAAGAGCACTTCAATATCCTCGTGGAGGCGACCACCGCCATTCCAACGGGTGTCGATTACCACACCTTCTTTACCTATGTATTTGCCCAGGAGTTTGGCGTAAATTTTCCGGAAGCTCTCATCATCCATTGATTCAATATGAACATAACCCAGACGGCCGTTTGAAAGGCTGTCAACGTCATGTTCGCGTTGGCGCACCCATCTGTTGTAGAGAAGGTCGCTCATTGTGGCGCTGCTTATCGGAAGCACCACTTCTTCCATTTCGGCGCCTGTGGGGGTGGTGAAGTTGACGAGGGTTTTCTTGCCGCGCTGCTGATTGAGGAGCGTCATGGGGTCGGCATCGGCAGTGAGTTCCTGGCCATTGATCTTTGTAATTACCGCGCCTGCTGTGAGGTTGGATGACGCCTTGTCAAACGGACCGTTCTTTACAACTTCGGTCACTTTCAATCCGGGGCCATCGTATGCCATGTCGTAGAGTAGTCCAAGGGAGGCGGTGGGTTCATCGGCTCCGGGTGCGCGATAACGTCCTCCTGTATGCGACACGTTCAATTCGCCAAGAAGCTCGCTTAGCATGAGGGCGTAGTCATTGTTGTTGTTGATGTGGGGGAGGAATCGCTTATAGTTTTCATACAATGAATCCCACGCCACACCGTTCATATCGGGAGTGTAGAATCGTTCACGCGCTTCATTGAACACGTAGCGTAGCATGTAGTCACGCTCAGCTGCCTGATCCACATCAAGAGTGGTGTTCACACTGATTGACTTGAGCTTATCGTTGGATGGAGTGAGCTTTTTCACTCCGCCAGACCCTATGAGGTATATATTGCCTTCTGAGTCCATCTCCATACCCATTGGCGATGCGCCGAGTTTACTTACTATTTTTGGCTCGCGTTTGCGGAGATTGAGCTTCCACAGATCGTAGCCATCCTCGAATTCGGAAAGGTAATAGACGTTTTCGCCATCCTTGGTTACAATTGCATCGGAGATTGATGATGAGTTCGGGGTCAGTCTGACGGTACGGTCCTCGAATCCTTCCAATTCCATGTTGATAGGTTCCGCTTTAACGGATGTCTCAGTTTTAGTGGTCGCCGATTTGTCTGCTTTGCCTTTCTTACCCTTAGCCGGAGCTGTAACGGTGACGTTGCCCAGTTTCTTGCCTTGAGATTTTTCCACCTCTTTAACAAGAGCATAGTCTTCGTCGCTGAGACGGTAACGGTCAAACGCGTCCTGATTCATGAATGCTATCATCACATCATAGTTGGAGCCCCACGACGCATGGTTGCGCATTCCGTATCGTTCGGACAGGAAAATGATGGCGTTGCCGTCAAGTGCCCATCGCGGATTCTCATCAAAATATCCGGTTTCAGTCACTTTGGTCATTTTACCGGTGGCAGCTTCAATCACCGCAATGTCGCCATAGGGATAATGTAGCGGATTTTGATAGTTGATGGCTATCCATTTGCTGTCGGGCGACCATATTGCATCGAAGCCTTTGGTGCGGGAGGGGTCGGTTTCGCCTGAAGTGAGCTGGCGCACCTGTTTTGAGGCCAGATCCATCACCATAAGTTTATTTCGGTCAAGGATGAAAGCGAGCTGCTTTCCATCGGGAGAGAGGGAGGGCTTGGTGCGGTCCACTCC
>CAJUSN010000107.1:5447-9060 GCA_910589095.1 uncultured Muribaculaceae bacterium | reverse complement strand
TTCAATGACAGGGTCGTCAGTATTGTTGCGGTTACACTCTATGACGAGTTCCTTACACTCTCGGCGGTCGCCCAGCGCTATGACTCGTGTCACGTTTGTCAGTTCGCCGATGGTGTGTGATATGTCAAGCATGGGCGATGCTTTAATTATCACATGTGGTGCTATCTCAAGAAGCTGCGGAAGCAAGGTGCTGACGTCAGGGCTGCAATCGGAGAGCGCAAATAATCTTTTTCCCTGCGTACCTCGCCTTGCAGGGTCAACGAATATGCAGTCAAAAGAGTTGGGGAGTAATGACGCAAGAAAATCCTCGCTGTCAGTGTTGACCACGTTGACGTTTTCAAGGTTTAGTGAACGGGCATTTAATGAAGCACATTCGGCCGTAAGCGGGTTAATCTCACATGCTGTAACCTGCTCAACGTTGCGTGCGATATGGAAAGAATCAATACCCAATCCGCATGTAAGATCTAATACACGTAAAAATCCTGAGCATAATGACGCATGAAAAGCTGCCAGAGAATCGGAGGTCGACTGCTCGGCTGAAAGAACAGTCGGAAAAATGAACCGCGGAGCGGCTTGCAAGGTAGAACACAATTTTTTAGCTGTGCGCTGCCGGCAATCCACTTGAGTGATGACTGCATCCATTTCAGAATTGCCATGATGAGCAAGTCTGAGTTGATTGACATCCGCATTCATGAGGTTGTCAACTTGAGACCATTGCAAAGGTGTTAGTGACGTCATATCTTGCAAAGATATTGTGTTGAGTCGTCTTCAACAAGCTTTTGAACGATTATTTGTGATTTTTTTACAAGTGTGACACGGAAATGGGGTCTCGTTGACCGTTTTGGCATTGTATTTGTTATTAAGTAAGTGTGGAAATAGCTATCTTTGCATTGTTATAAGTACCGAATATGATTAAAACCTCACAACTTGAAACCTACCACAGGCGGGTAGAAAAGCTGGTGGCGAGCCATCACCTTTCCGCAGCCTTCTCAGAACTTGATTCAATGTCGGCAGCTGCGTCGGCTCCGTGGGAGATCAGAAACACTATAGATAAGCTCCGCGAGAGCTACCGCTATTTACGGCGCTATGCGTTGGATGGTGTGACTGATCCTCAGCGAGATGAGATGCTCCGAGGCATAGGAGCCGGTATTCTTAAACAGAGTGCCGCTATTATTCGTGGGTCAAAAGTGGATGAATCGCCCACGCTCTACTTTGGGAATGTTCGGTATGAGAGATTACAGTCCGACAGTAATATCCCGGAGCTTGTACGCAAATACCGTGAAGCGGACGGAAGAGTAGCCATGTCCATGTTTTCGCATCAGGGAGATGCAAATAATCAGCATGTCGAAGAACACTCGCGATTGCTCGATAGACTCTTTAATCTGATTTGGGTCAGCTATCCTCTGAGTGCTGATGATGAGGAAGCGCTGATTAAGCTTCTAACGGATGACAATATCCGGATTGAGTTAAGAGAACAGCTGGCCGGAGCAGTTATGCTCGGTGCTCTTGAGTATTATGATGAACGTCGCCTTATCATATTAGCGAAGCTGTATTTAAGCCGTGAGAATGGCATTGAGCTCAGGGCATTGGTGCTCCTTCTCATCTGTCTTTGGATGCAACGAGGGGCACTTGGAGGAAAGCAGTTGATTGATGTGATGGGAGCGGTAAAGGAGCTGAGTGGCTGGCGTGAAGATTTGAAAATGGTATTTTTAAATCTTGTGAAGACGCGTGACACAGCCCGTATTACGCGCACGATGAATGAGGAAGTTATACCCGGCATGCTTAAGCTTCGTCCTGAAATACTTAAAAAGTTCAAGGATCACAACTCATTGGAGGATATGAATCCTGAAGATATGAATCCCGAATGGGAGGAACTTCTTGCAAAGTCAGGTGTGGGTGAAAAGCTCAAGGAGCTGAATGATCTTCAGACCGAAGGGGGTGATGTCATGCTCGGAACTTTTTCCGGTCTGAAAGGGTTTCCATTCTTCCATAAGGTGTCAAATTGGTTTGCTCCGTTTTATACTGACCAGCCTGATGTGGCAAAAGTGCTTGATGAATCAGCGGCTGATTTGGGCGAGCTTATTGGAATGGCGCCAATGATTTGTGACAACGACAAATTCTCAATGGTGTTCTCGCTTGGAGAAATACCTTCTGCCAACAGGCGCATGATGCTTGAACAGTTCAAGATGCAGAGTGTGAATTTGGCTGAATTACGCAATTCGAAGTTGAATCCGGAATTGAGCGACAGGAATGAGCAGGCAAACCGGTATATTCATGATCTTTATCGCTTTTTCACATTATTCCGTCGCAAGATGGAGTTTAAGAATCCATTTAGCTCACCAATAAATCTTGCAGCAATAGACTTGCTTGCAGACGATTTTGCAGATGCCATTGCATTGGAGGCCGTAGGAGAATTTTATTTCAAACGCGGCTATTATTCAGAGGCTATGGATGTGTTTACACTTCTTTTCAACAGCAGGAAGAATGACCCTCAACTAATGCAAAAGGTCGGATTTTGCGCACAGCAATCAGGTGAAATTGCAGATGCACTTGATTTTTATTTGAAAAGTGAGCTGATAAAACCAAATAGTCTCTGGACGCACCGGAGAATCGCACAGTGTTATAAGTTGCTGGGCGACCATGTGAAGGCCTTGGAATATTATCATAAGGTAGCTGCTGCTAAGCCCAATGATATAGGCGTTGCTTTGAATATGGGACATTGTTATTTGACATTAGAGAACTATTCCGAGGCGTTGAAGTGTTACTATAAGGTTGAGTATCTTGATGAGGGCAGCCGTAAGGCTTTGAGACCGTTGGCATGGTGCAATTTTGTTACCGGTGACTACGAGAGAGCTCACCACTACTATGCGCAGGTGCTCGATGATGAGCCAACAGCTACAGACTTTCTTAATGTGGGCCATTTGCGAATGGCAAAGAAAGATTTTGCGGGCGCGGCCTTAATGTACAGAAATTATATGGAAGCTAAGGGCGGAAACCTTGAAAAGCTTATTTCAGCCATAGCTTCTGACAAAAAGTATTTGTCAAAAGCCGGCGTGGATCCGGTAATGTTGGATTTAGTGACGGATGCTGCCGCGTATCCAGAAATTTAGAATACAGCCTATTTTAGTTAGGATTGTGACCATCCTTCGCGTAACTCACATAGATTAGTTTCCGGCACCACCCAACCTTATGACCAGAATAACAACAAATAATAATAAATAATTCTGAACGCTCACATACAATGAATATAGAGAATCCTTTATATAAGCCATTTGATGCCGACAAGTTCGGCGCAATTCCTTTTGACAGAATACGAACCGAACATTATTTACCAGCTGTGGAGCAAGGTATCGAGCTCGCCTTGCAAGAGGTTAACAGCATTGTGGAGAATCCATCCACTCCAACTTTTGAGAACACGATTGTGGCCCTTGAGCGATCAGGTGCAGATCTGGACCGCGTCCTGAACGTGTTCTATCCATTACTATCGGCTCATGCTGATGAAGAGATGATGGAGTTGTCCATGAAGATTGATCCGCTTGTGAGCGATTATTCTTCGGCGATCTCATTAAATGAAGGTTTGTGGAAACGTATAAAAGCTGTCTATGATCGTCGT
>CAJUSN010000107.1:0-5437 GCA_910589095.1 uncultured Muribaculaceae bacterium | reverse complement strand
TGAAATGCTCCTGAACGAGACTTACGAAGGCTTTGCGCGAAGCGGAGCACTTCTTGAAGGGGCGAATCGTGAGCGCTATAAAGAGCTGACCAAGCGTCTTAGTGAGTTGACAACGCGATTCGGCCAGAATGTACTCAAAGAGTTAAACACATATAAGATCTATCTCAAGGAGACGGATCTTGATGGATTACCCGAATCAATAATAGATGAAGCTCGTCATTGTGCTGCGCAGAACGGTCATGAAGGAGAGTACCTGTTCACTCTTGCGCAACCCACATATATGGCGTTCATGAAATATTCTGCAAGAAGGGACCTGCGTGAAAAAATGTACAGGCTATATTCCGGAAGGAATATAGAGGGCGAGTTTTCAAATATAGAAATCATTAAGGAGATTTCAGCTCTGAGACTTGAGCTGGCACGTCTGCTCGGAAGAGACACATTCGCAGCTTTCCGCCTTGAAAAAAGTATGGCAGGAACGCCTAAACGTGTGAACGATCTGCTTTATTCACTGGCTGATGCATATAAAGAAGCAGGCGATAAGGAGATTCAAGAGCTTCAAGACTTTGCACGAACCCTTGATGGCGCTGATATGGAGCTGCAACCTTGGGATTACAGTTATTATGCCAACAAGCTTAAGCAGAAACTGTATGCATATGATGAGGAGGCACTGCGGCCTTATTTCCGACTGGAACGGGTGGTTGAGGGGGTGTTTGGCCTTGCAACCAAGTTGTACGGACTTACATTTGAAGAGCGGGCTGAACTTCCGGTGTATCATCCTGATGTCAAAGCGTTTGAAGTAAAGGATAAAGATGGGAGTTATTTAGGGTTGATTTATACTGACTTCTTCCCTAGAGAGACGAAACGCCCGGGAGCATGGATGACGGATTTCAAGGGCCAATGGAAAGAAAAGGACGGCAACGACTCAAGACCACACGTGTCAATTGTGATGAACTTCACAAAGCCCGGCCCATCTCGCCCCTCTCTTCTAACCCCTTATGAGGTGGGTACATTTTTGCATGAGTTTGGACATGCGCTTCACGGATTGCTGTCAAAGGGGAAGTATGCATCGTTGTCAGGTACAAATGTTCGTCGCGATTTTGTTGAGCTGCCTTCACAGTTCAATGAGAATTACCTTACTCAAAAGGAGTTTTTGGATGGCTTTGCCGAGCACTATCAAACAGGGGAGTCCATACCCGAGGAACAGATTAGGCGAATAGTGGATTCAGCACGGTTTGGGGCAGCTTACGCATGTATGCGTCAACTTTGTTTCGGATTTCTTGATATGGCTTGGCATACATTGACCAGTCCGATTGAAAACGTAAAGGAATTTGAGACAGCTTCCATCAGCGAAGTGAGTTTGCTGCCCGGAGTTGATGGAGCGTTGATTTCACCTCAGTTCTCGCACATATTCGCAGGGGGATATGCCGCAGGCTATTATAGCTATAAATGGGCTGAAGTGCTGGATGCAGATGCATTTTCAAGATTTGAACAAGATGGCATCTTCAATCAGGACACTGCATCCTCATTCCGCAAGAACATTCTTGAACGTGGTGGAACTGAGAATCCAGAAATACTATATGAGAGATTCCGAGGTCAGGCTCCAACGATTGACGCACTTCTTCGTCGCGATGGGATAAAGTAGGTGACTGACCCAGCCATATCTCTATGGTCACCCTTTTGACAATTACTCTTTATAAGCGTCGGCTCGATGATAAGGGCCGGCGCTTCTTATTAATAGTATAACTTTGAAGGCCTTTTTCCGCGATTTACGTAGACTCCGGAGGTGTTTGGTCTGTGGGATAATATTAGGCTGTTATGGGATTTTAGGCCCTTGGGGAAGTTGAACCATCGAGTGCAACGCGACTCCGAGTGCATGCATAGAAAATCTTGGAGGGTGTAAAGAGGTAGCAAAACTGTTACCTTAGCTGATGAAGTTTTCACTGCGTAGTGGATAGGGTGGTATAGGGACAAAAAAAGGATGGGAAACCGAAGTTTCCCATCCCCTCATGATAGTGATGACTCGCAAAAGAATCACTAAATATGGGTTTGTTAGCTTTATTTCTTGCGACGATTACCGTAGCGGCTCATGAACTTATCAACACGACCGGCGGTGTCAACGAGTTTCTGCTTACCAGTGAAGAAAGGGTGAGATGAGCTGGTGATTTCAAGCTTTACCAAGGGATATGTAACACCGTCTACATCGATGGTTTCTTTAGTTGCGATTGTAGAACGGGTGATGAAGATTTCTTCATTTGACATATCTTTGAACACAACTTCACGATAGTTGGCGGGATGAATATCTTTTTTCATTTTGAGTTGACGGTTAATCTGCTATTATTTAACGTTTTAATGACTACGCTGGTAAGGCGTTGTTCTGTAATGGCTTGCAAAGTTAGTTATTATTTCGGTAATGTCCAAGCTTTTAGTGCTTAAAAATTACGCTTTGTGGCCACAATATTGAAGAATTAGTAAAAACATGGCCGCTCATTGGAGGAGCGACCATGAGTAAATATCAATCAGCGAATTCAATGAGGGGAGCGTCAGTGCCAACCACATCATCAGTTTTTACAAATACACGCTTGATTTTGCCTGCGCGGGGAGATTCAACGTCGTTTTCCATCTTCATGGCTTCGTAAACCAAAAGAATCTGTCCAGCTTTTACTTCATCACCTGCTTTTACGTTAACTTCAATAACGCGTCCACCCATAGGAGCAGAGAGGACTTCGCCGGTGATGGGTTCCTGCGGTACGCGGGAAGCTTCTTCTTTAGCAGCCTTTTCAGCAGCAGCTTTTTCTGCGGCAGACTGTTTTGCGTTGAACTCTTCTGTGCGACGGCGACGAAGGAAGCCATTGGCAACAGAGGGGAGGAGCTGGAGCAAGAGGTATTCTTCATCGTTGGACGCGAGTTTTACGCCACCGAGTTCTTCAAGGACAGGGTTTTCAGGCTGACGATAAGAGTTGACGTCATATGGGTGTTCGGTAGCATCGCCTGTGATTTTCTCACGGAATGCGGGATCAACCGGCACGGGAGTGTGACCATATTCTCCTTTAACAAGAGATATGAATTGATTTGATGCATTGGAGTAATCGGGATTGCCTTTCTTACGGTCCATTGCGAGACTTACAGCCTGGCTACCCACGATCTGGCTTGTAGGAGTAACAAGAGGTACAAGGCCGGCATCGCGGCGCACCTTGGGGATCAAGCGCATTGCGTCGTCCAAGAGGTCGGATGCACCGAGGGTTTTAAGCTGGGCAACCATATTTGAGTACATACCGCCGGGCACTTCAGCGTTTTTAACGAGTTCGTTGGGTTTGGGGAAGCGGAAGTAGGCTTCAATGGCGTGGCAAGCAGCAAGAAGACCTTCTTCATCGTTTGCCTTGGCACATTCGATAGCCTTATCAAATTCTGCTGAGATTTCAGCGGGGAGGGTGTCGTTGAGCGGATCAAATGCGTTTGGCATGTGGTCGGCAAGGTCGAATTGCTTGAGCTCTTTGCGGGCGTTCAGTAGTTCGTTGCGAATAGCGCCAACGGCTTCCATGTTGACATCTACTTCAATTCCGAGGCGGTCAGCAAAAACGTAAATAAGCTCGATTGCGGGAGCGGCGGAGCCACCACCGAACCACCATATATTGGTGTCAAGGATGTCCACGCCATGAATCATGGCCATTACAGATGAAGCGAGTCCATAACCGGGTGTACAGTGCGTGTGGAAGTCCACTGGTACACTAACATTGGCTTTGAGCTTGGAGATGATGGAAGCGGCGCGAAGCGGGTTTACGAGTCCGGCCATATCCTTAAGAGTTATGATTTTAGCTCCAAGACGCTCCATTTCTTTTGCCTTTTCAACGAAATACTCATCGGTGAAAATCTTTTCAGGAGCTGCAGGTTTGCTTCCGAAGATGCTCTTGAGTCGGGAGGCAAAGCCGGAGGGCTGTACCGGTTCTTCTTTGGGATCAACGGTGTAGCAAACTGCGCCATCAGCGATGCCACCAATTTCATTGATCATCTTTATGGAGTCACGGACGTTGTCGATATCGTTGAGAGCGTCGAAGATACGCATCACGTTAAGACCATTTTTGATGGCTTCTTTGTAGAAACCTTCGAGCACGGAATTTGGGTAAGGTACGTAACCGAAAAGGTTGCGTCCACGAGAAAGGGCAGAAAGGTAGGAGATACCTTTGAGTGCCTCGCTGGCTTTGCGAAGTCGATTCCAGGGGGATTCATCGAGGTAGCGCATCACAGAGTCAGGAACAGCGCCTCCCCATACTTCCACGATGTAGAATTTAGCGTCGCCGTAGAGAGGAAGGAGTCGGTCGATAGTTGATTGGCTCATGCGGGTTGCAAACAGCGACTGCTGTCCGTCGCGCATTGTCAAGTCTCTGATTTTTAGTTTGCGAGGTTCCATATAGCAAATAATTTAAATGTCGGATATATATTATAATTAATAATGGTGCAAAATTAGTCAATTTTACACCATTATGGAAATTTTTCCGTAATTTTCTTATGATAGGTTTATGTCCGGCCCACATTTCTCTCCAGAAAGAGCATTGGATATAACATCGGCAATGTCCTTTACGTAGATGAAGTTGAGACCAGAGATGTAAGCGGCTTCAATGTCCTCTATGTTCTTGCGGTTTTGCTCAGAGAGAATGATTGTTTCAATTCCGGCACGTTTAGCTGCAAGAATTTTTTCTTTGATGCCACCGACGGGGAGGACTTTTCCACGAAGTGTTATTTCGCCGGTCATTGCCAATTTGGGATTGAGTTTTCTGCGTGTCATGGCAGAGACAATGGCAGTGACCATTGTAACGCCGGCAGATGGACCGTCCTTTGGAATTGCGCCTTCTGGGACATGGATGTGGAGGCTGTATTGTTCGAAGATGCGAGTGTCGATATTGAAGGAGTCGGCATGGGCTTTCACATATTCCAAGGCTATTTGGGCCGACTCTTTCATCACGTCGCCGAGGTTACCGGTAAGGGTAAGGCGCGGAGATTTTGAGGGAGAAAGGGATGCTTCTACGAAAAGAATCTCACCTCCGACCGCAGTCCACGCAAGTCCGGTGACAACCCCGGGATATTCATTGCCTTCGTACATATCGCGAGAGAATGTCTCAACGCCCAGATGGAGTCGGACTTGTTCGGGCGTGATGGTGCGACGGAACTTCTTCTTTGCCATTTTTTTGACAAGCGTGCGGCGTATTATCTTGGCCAGGTTTTTTTCAAGTTGGCGAACTCCACTTTCGGAAGTATAGCCCTCAATGATGCATTGTAGCGCTTCTTCAGTAAAGATTACGCCCTTAGGGGTTAGTCCGTGGGATTTGAGGAGCCGGGGTATGAGATGACGTTTTGCGATTTCAATTTTCTCTTCAAGAAGATAGCCTGAAATATCTATGATTTCCATTCGGTCGAGCAATGGACGGGACAGGGTGGAGAGGGT
>CAJUSN010000106.1 GCA_910589095.1 uncultured Muribaculaceae bacterium | reverse complement strand
GTATTCAACCGCCACACGTATGTTCCGGTAAATGATGCGCTGCATCGCAGAAATAAGTATGTCGGCAAAACTACATGCTCCATTTCCACAATTAGTATGCCAATCAGTACCAAAAAGCAACTGCCCACAATCCATGAACACTTCACTCATCATATAAGTCGGCTTCAAAATCATAAAACGGCTCCTCATATAACACCCGCTTAACTCCTGCTAAAAATTCTTCATCCGATGCACCATGGTCTATCATTACATCAATTTCGCCTCTTAGATCCCAAGACTTCGTTGTAACTGCATATCTTCTATTATCCCAATCATTATACTTTAATCCCAAATCTACATCCGATCTCGCGAGATTTCCACCAGAAAAAAGCTCCGATAGAAAATCCATATACATATAAATCTTCGGACTGATATTACCCCTGTGATTTCTGTACCATTCTATTTTTCTCAACGGATTATCACATATATTGACATTATATCCTTCCTTTATCACCTCTAATTTCCTACCCACTATGTAAAGTATATCAAATTCTTCCGGCAACTCTTTGCCTTCTATCGTATTCACCTTGCACTTCCTAATTAAACTGTCGCATGGCCCATAATATACAGGAATCAACGTTTCACACAAGTTAACCAAAGAATCCACTTTTTCCAACGAGAAATCATTAAACAACTCAGGATAACGTGGCTTCCAGCCACCTACCTTTACAGCCTCGTCTACCCAAGTATCAGGAATCACAATCCCCTCCTTCACTAAAGTGTTATAATATGACAAGGCACAAGTATCGCAAGGATGCTCCGAAACTTGCGCGCCAAGGCTCGCAACTGTGATAACACTTACCAAAACAACCGTCAGAATCTTCATAAAGCTTAGTTTTATCTTTGCATTGGATTTTTTATCGTTTTTATTTGACTTCATATTTCCATCTTATTACATCCTTGGCCTTTAGTTCGTAGCCATCACAATAATAGGTCTAACAGTCCATCCATGTCATCCCAAGGAGCACTTAACACAGAGTCCATCTTTTCTTTAAAGCGACCCGACGGACGGCGTAGATCTGAATGAACAACTTCACGAATATCCCTTGATTTTTGAAACATAGCAAATTGTATTGTAGAATCATTATGGTACTTCATTCCCAGCGTCAGCGGAAACTTATCATTCCCAACAAATTTCATATGACTAAGTTCAAGGTATTTAAAGTGCAAGGGGGTAAAATTTGTGTGCACTTCCCAATACCAATCAAACAGTGGCACCAAATTATTGGAATAGGTCGCCCAGTAACCACCTACTCTAAACAATATCTCCCAGTTCAACATCTTACACAAACCCAAAACTGCTGAATCAGGATTGTGCTTCATTTTTTTTAAATTCAATTCATTTTTCAAACTCTCGCGAGGTCCATACATGTCGTAAAACACTTTCTCACAGCGCTGCATCATTGAATCCAAGCGCTCTACCGTAAAGCCACTATAGAGCTCAGGATACCGCGGCTGCCAGTTAGTGATGGTAAATATAGTATCATATGACGAATTGCGATTTACCAATGAGTCATCAAGCCACACCTTTGAGCCACTGCTGACAAATCTCAGTGGCAATCCACCTTCATCATTTAGCTTATTACGACTGCCATATACTTCCTCCCCATGTTTCATGCCGCAATTATCTCCAGTAGTTAAGGATCCGTTTAGCCCACCAGAAGTGATCACACAAAAGCCAAACAGAATCATTGCAACAATCTTTCTCATAACTTTGAACAATTTTTACCATATTTCTGATTGCGTCACTAATCAATTCAACCAATGCCGAGATCATTCTCTAACGATGCTAACCACCGAGAAAAGACCGAAGCCTCTGATCCTCCCA
Source organism: uncultured Muribaculaceae bacterium (assembly GCA_910589095.1). Taxonomy (GTDB): domain Bacteria; phylum Bacteroidota; class Bacteroidia; order Bacteroidales; family Muribaculaceae; genus Paramuribaculum. Next base: position 7,218 of record CAJUSN010000106.1, on the reverse strand, counting down.
TTTTACATTTAGCTTATTCAGTACGCTATCTTCAAAAATTCGCTTTAGCCTTCGGTTTTCGTCGCTTGACAATATAGAAGAATTAACGTAATGGTAACCTCCATTTTCTCCAAAGATTTTCACACTTTGCAAAACCAGTGTGAAATTTTCCTGATAGAACTCACTGAAAGGAACTAAAAAATAGCTAAAGTAAGCTAATTTTTCGTTTCCATCATCAACAGTGAAAATAATCTTAATCTTAGGACACCCATACTTCTCAGGTTTTTTCCCGGCTCTAATCAAGCGTGGCTTTACGGTATCGTTCCAACTGGAAATAGATGATATCACTTGCCTATCTGCCGATCCTTGATTAAGACAGGGACTGCCACTTATAGAAATATAGACTCCGGGACTGTCAATATTCGCTAATGACCTCTTCAAATCATATCCCGACAAACTGTCAAGTCGCCCGATTAACGCAGCACGCGTGGATTCAATAGTGTAAAATTCAGGCCCAGTAGATTGGTGTAGAAACCAACATACAAACGGTATCCAGACTAACACTGCTATAATTGCGGGAGTTACAGTGTATCTGCTATTTTTTCTTCTTACCATCCTTAAATTCAAAATAAATATTTATACCTAAGCCTACAGGAGTTGCGCTCAATGCAATCTTAAAAAGCGAAAATTTCATTCAGATGCAACGCGCGGTGGTGTGGACATATTCACGATAATATAGCGTGGCACTCAGTTGATTACAAAAAACTACGACCGAGGATTTTTCCCCTTCAATCTTCTTCCAAAAATCATATAATATGCCGGGGAAAGTCAACGTTAACAATCCCTCTGTCGCACAATTTTTCATCTTGAACCGCACATGATGCTTGTGCGAGTTCAGGGAAGGACTTATGTGGAGGAGCGGATTCATGGCATGTGGTTGCGGGACTGTAGTATCTACCGCAAGTTACGCATTTTAAGTTATTGTTGCAAGCATTTTTCCAGTTTACAATGTTTTTATTTTTCAAAATGCACAAAAAACAAGAAAAAACCGCATAAATGGCCATTCTAGGCTCAGGCGAGCGATGCGTGCCGCGGCGACGCTGAATTTTTAGCGGTTTTTGGTTGGATGAATGTCAGGAAAATAGTAATTTTGCAGAAATCTTATCACATTCATCGGTTAGAGCAATGAACACCAATAGCCTCGTTTCAATCGACGATATCTCGCGCGACGAGATTCTCGACCTTCTCGAGCGGGCACGTTTCTTCGAAGAGCACCCCAACCACCGCATTTTGCAAGGAAAGGTTGTGGCGACTCTTTTTTTTGAACCTTCCACTCGCACACGACTCAGTTTTGAAACCGCCGTCAACCGCCTCGGGGGCCGCATAATAGGTTTTTCCGATGCTTCAACTACCAGTTCCTCCAAGGGGGAGACCCTTAAGGATACTATCAAGATGGTGAGCAACTATGTGGACCTGATTATAATGCGCCATTATCTCGAGGGGGCGGCCCGTTACGCCACCGAGGTTACCGATACCCCTGTGATCAATGCCGGCGACGGAGCCAACCAGCATCCTTCGCAGACGATGCTTGATCTTTACTCGATCTACAAGACGCAGGGCACGCTCGAAAACCTGACCATCACCATGGTAGGTGACCTGAAATATGGCAGAACGGTACATTCGCTACTCATGGCTATGCGTTTCTTCAACCCAACGTTCCGGTTTGTGGCTTGCAATGAGCTGCGAATGCCGAAAGAATATCGCGATTTCTGCGATGCTAACGGCATCCGCTACACCGAGCATACGGAATTTGACTCGGAAGTGCTGGCTGACACCGACATTCTTTACATGACCCGAGTGCAGCGCGAGCGATTCTCGGACATTATGGAATACGAGCGCGTTAAGAATCTCTATACACTTCGCAACGACATGCTTGAGGACACGAAGCCCACTCTGCGAGTGCTTCATCCGCTCCCCCGCGTGAACGAAATTGACCGCGATGTAGATGACAATCCCAAGGCCTACTATTTCGAACAGGCCCGCAACGGACTCTTTGCCCGACAGGCCATCATTTGCAAAGCTTTAGGCATAGATATTTACAAGGAGGCAAACGTATGAAAGAGAATAAGAAAGAACTTGCCGTGGCCGCTCTGCGCGCCGGCACAGTGATTGACCGCGTGCCTTGCAACATGCTTTTCAAGGCTGTGAGAATACTTGGCATAGAGCAGATGACCAACAATGTGACAATAGGCAACAATCTGTCGTCGCATCGGTTGGGGACAAAAGGAATCATCAAAGTGGCCGACATGGAATTTGCCGAGGATGTGCTCAACCGCATAGCCCTCATTGCTCCAAACGCCAAAATCAATATAATACGCGATTACGAGGTGGCCGAAAAGCGCCGCGTTACACTGCCCGACGAGATTGTTGGGATCGTGCGCTGCGACAACCCCAAGTGCATCAGCAACAACGAGCCTATGCGCTCGCGTTTCACTGTGATTGACCGCGATGACGTGACCATCCGCTGTCACTACTGCGGACACACAGTCAAAGCAGGCGACGCCAATATTGACTGATCCCTCGGGCCCAAACAGATAGCTACAGCAAGATGAAGCAGCAATGGAAACCAGGCACCATGATTTACCCGCTCCCGGCGGCATTGGTGAGTTGCGGCACTGCAGAATGCAGCAACCTTATCACCGTTGGGTGGACAGGAACGGTGTGCACTGATCCTGCCATGTGCTACATTTCGCTACGCCCTGAACGTCACTCATATCAAATGGTGCGCGACACCATGGAATTTACAGTCAATCTCACCACTGAGGCAATGGCCCGGGCCACTGACTGGTGCGGTGTTCGCTCCGGACGGGATTACGACAAATGGGCCGAGACCGGCCTCACCCCGGCTCCGGGAGTGATGGTTGGATGCCCGTCGGTGGCAGAGGCTCCGGTAAGCATAGAGTGCAGAGTGAAACAGATTACGCACTTGGGGAGCCACGACATGTTTCTTGCGCAGGTGCTGGCTGTTTTGGCCGACGAAAGCCTCATTGACGAAAGCACCGGCGCATTCCGCCTTGACAAGGCCGGCCTCATCACTTATGCCCACGGCCAATATTTTGCTCTTGGCCGTCCACTGGGACGCTTTGGCTGGAGCGTCATGAAAAAGAAAACAGCCGCAAAACTGAAAAAATAAACCAATCCAATAAACAGGTACAAAAATACAAATCCATCCACGACATGCAACAAGACAAAGAACTCTTCCAGCTCATTGACCTTGAATATCAACGTCAGAAAAAAGGTGTAGAACTCATCGCTTCTGAAAACTTCGTGAGCGACGATGTGATGCGCGCCATGGGCTCATGCCTCACCAACAAATATGCCGAAGGCTATCCAGGCCACCGTTATTATGGCGGCTGCCAGGTGGTTGACCGCGTTGAGCAGCTGGCCATTGCCCGTGTGAAAGAGCTCTTCGGAGCAGAATATGCCAACGTTCAGCCCCATTCAGGCGCGCAGGCCAATATGGCCGTGTTCATGGCATGCCTCAACCCCGGCGATAAATTCATGGGACTTAATCTTGCTCATGGCGGTCACCTGTCACACGGCAGCCCCGTCAACTTCTCAGGTCTCGTGTATCAGGCTTTGGAATATAACGTGGATGCTGAAACCGGACGCATCGACTACGAACAGATGGAGGAAGTGGCACGCCGCGAGCGTCCCCGCCTCATAATCGGTGGTGCCAGCGCCTACTCACGCGAGTGGGACTACGCTCGTATGCGCCGTCTGGCCGACGAAATCGGGGCCATTTTCATGGTTGATATGGCACACCCTGCAGGTCTCATCGCCGCCGGACTGCTTGACAACCCCGTGAAATACGCCCACATCGTAACCTCCACCACCCACAAAACCCTCCGCGGTCCCCGTGGCGGAATCATCCTCATGGGCAAAGACTTCCCCAATCCTTGGGGCAAAACCACACCCAAGGGAGAGGTGCGCATGATGTCACAGATACTCAACTCGGCAGTGTTCCCCGGCGTTCAGGGTGGCCCGCTCGAACATGTTATCGCAGGCAAGGCCGTGGCTTTTGGCGAAGCTCTCCAGCCCGAGTTCAAAGCTTACCAGCTTCAGGTGCAGAAAAACGCTGCCGTAATGGCCGATGCCCTTATTGACCGTGGTTATAAAATTGTGTCGGGCGGGACCGACAACCACTGCATCCTGGTGGACCTCCGTACCAAATTCCCCGAGTTGACCGGTAAGGTGGCTGAGAAGGTATTGGTTGACGCTGACATCACCGCCAACAAAAACATGGTGCCTTTCGATACCCGCTCACCCTTCCAGACCTCAGGTATCCGCCTGGGAACTCCCGCCATCACTACCCGAGGCGCCAAGGAGGATCTAATGCTTGAGATCGTGGATTTGATCGACGCAGTACTCTCTGCGCCCGAAGATCCCAAGGTGATAGAGCAGGTGCGCAAAAAGGTGAATGAGACAATGGAAGCCTATCCCATGTTTGCCTATTGATGCCATGCGTAATGCAATGATACTCACAATGGGTGCGGCCGGAGCCATAGCTTGCTCCGCCGCACCTGCTGCTAATAAGCAGCCCGCTGCACGCCCCAATGTGCTCGTAATTCTGGCCGATGACCTCGGTTATGGCGACCTGGGATGTTACGGTGCTAAAAACGTAACCACCCCCTGCGTGGATTCATTGGCTGCCTCCGGAGTGCGCTTCACCGACTGCCACGCCACTGCCGCCACCAGCACCCCTTCACGCTACGCATTGCTCACGGGTGAATATGCCTGGCGGCGCAAAGACACCGACGTGGCCGCCGGCAATGCCGGAATGATTATCCGTCCGGAACAGTACACCATGGCCGACATGTTCAAAAGCGCCGGCTACCGTACAGCCGCCATAGGAAAATGGCATCTCGGCCTCGGGGACCGCACCGGTGAGCAGGACTGGAACGCCCCGCTGCCTGCTGCATTGGGCGATCTTGGATTCGACTACTCCTACATTATGGCCGCCACAGCCGACCGAGTGCCATGCGTGTTCATCGAAAACGGCCAAGTGGCCAATTACGATCCGTCGGCACCTATAGAGGTGAACTATCATCACAATTTCCCCGGCGAGACAACTGGCAAGGACAATCCGGAGTTACTCACAAACATGCGCCCGAGCCATGGACATGACCAATCCATAGTGAACGGTATATCCCGAATTGGCTACATGAAAGGTGGAGGTAAAGCGCTGTGGAAAGATGAAAACATAGCTGATTCAATCACCGCACATGCAGTGAACTTCCTGCGGGAAAACACCGACGAACCGTTTTTCATGTACTTTGCTACAAACGATGTGCATGTGCCCCGTTTCCCCAACGAACGTTTCCGCGGTAAATCCACCATGGGTGTACGTGGTGATGCCATAGCTCAGTTTGACTGGACTGTGGGACGGCTGCTTGCCGAGCTTGACTCCCTTGGGATTGCCGACAATACGATAGTGGTGCTCACAAGCGACAACGGTCCCGTGGTGGATGACGGCTACGATGACCGCGCAAAGGAACTTCTCGGCGGCCATTCACCTACGGGCGGCCTTCGCGGAGGCAAATACAGCGCATTCGAAGGGGGTACCCGTGTGCCGTTTATCGTACGCTGGCCCGGTGTTACACCCAACGGACTCACAGACTCCACAATAGTGTCGCACATTGACTTGCTCGCATCTTTCGGCTCTCTTTTAGACGCACGCATACCCCGAGGAAGCGCTCCCGACAGCCAAAATGCACTCGACGCCATAACGGGACGCGATTTCACTTCGCGCCCATGGGTGATTGAACAGGCCTACGACAACACCCTCTCCGTGCGCACTCCCGAATGGAAATATATCCATCCCAGCAAAGGGCCGGCCATCGTACCCTGGGGAACTGAAATTGAAACCGGACTGCGCAACGAACCTCAGCTGTTTCATACCTCCGACCGCGATGAGCTGCACAATGTTGCAGCAAAGTATCCCGACGTGGTAAACGAGATGGAAGCCATCATTGCCGGAGAACGTAACAAGTCAAAATAAACCGACATTTCAAAACCAATTCCATGAAAAAGAAACTTATGCTCGGCATAGCCATGATGACATTTTGCCTGCCACTGGTAGCACAAACGGCCGACAAACCATTCAAGGGCAAATTTGAAAACAAATTCGTTGTAGCGGAACTAAACCTCTACGAACCAACTGTAGAAACCTACCCCGGAAGCGGCGAGATGGGATATGGTAATATCGAGGGGGTTTATATGGACGGCAGGCGCATTGACTCCCACGAAATCGACAAGGTTGTGAGTATAGATGGAAACAAAGCTGTGGTGATTTATCGGTGTTCGTTTGACGGCGATCAACTGCCCCGCACAGCCACTCTCACTTACAATCCCACCACGGGAGTTATGACAATTGAAAACGACCCCCAACAAGAAATATGCTATCAGGGCGACAAACTCACATTCAAGAGCAAAAAAGCCGCCGCCAAGAAAGGCTCCACCAAAAAGAGCACATCGCGCAAGAAGCGCCGCTGATTGCATCTACGCACCATACACTCCAAGCCGCGGGCCATAAACTCAATGGACCTGCGGCTTGTTATATGATAAACACACTTGTCATGAGTAAAAAAGACCTTATCCGACGTGTATGGAACGAGTGTTTCAACGATTCGCCCGAATATACCGACATGTACTTCTCCCGCATATATACCGACGACGACGCTCTGCTCGAAGTTGCCGAGGATGGTCGTCCGGTGAGTATTCTGCAGGTCCACCCCTACACCATGCTTTTTCATGGAGCCGAGGCTCAATTGGGATATATATGTGGAGCAGCTACCGCGAGAAAATACCGTGGACGCGGGCACATGTCGCGACTTATGTTGCAAGCATTGGACCTGTCGTATGAACGCGGCGACATGATGTGTGCCCTCATTCCGGCCCACGACTGGCTATACTTCTTTTTTGAACGGTTCGGTTTTTCCAATGTTTATCTCGCTGACCGGCAGTGCTTCACCTCATTCCATCCATTCAACACATTGGCTGACTACTATGAGGTGGCCGACAACTACGCCCCGGAGGTGTACGATGCATTTGCCTACTACGAACGTCAGCGCGGCGGAGGCGTTCTCCACTCACGGCGCGACTTCCTCAACATACTGGACGATCTTAGCTTCCGTCCGTCAGGGACTTTCGTGGCGGTGGGACGACACGACGCTCCTG
>CAJUSN010000105.1 GCA_910589095.1 uncultured Muribaculaceae bacterium | reverse complement strand
GATGAGTCAGGATCAATTCTCCACCCTCTTTACCCACTCGGCAATAAAGCGCACCAAACTCGCGGGGCTGCAGCGCAATGCCATCTCAATTCTCACCTCACGGCGAGCACGTACCGAAAAAAAGTAGTATCTTTGTGAGCCTTTAAGGCGGAGAGCGTGTTATTACACCGAAAAGCCTCCCATTGAAGGCTTACCCTAACCATCATATTCAAGATTATGGAAACAACCCGCCAAGCCAAAATATCAAGGCTCATACAAAAAGAACTCAGCGAAATATTCCGCAAACAAACTGCGAAAATGCATGGCACACTGGTGTCAGTGAGCACCGTGCGTGTTTCGCCTGACCTCAGCACAGCAAAAGCATATCTTTCGGTTTTTCCCTCCGAAAAAGCCCAGGATGTAATTGAAAGCGTCAACAAATCGGCCAAGACAATCCGATATGAACTTGCCCAGATTGTACGTCATCAGTTGAGAAAAACCCCGGAACTCTCATTCTATCTTGACGACTCCCTCGACTATATTGACAATATAGACCACCTCCTTACCAAATAACAATCCTACCGGGCCGCACCCGGGAGGCGAAACAAACCGATCAGAAATCACTGCAATAGCCACCACATGGTCACGCTACGCATAGCCCTGCGCTATCTTTTTTCCAAGAAAAGTCATAGTGCCGTCAATGTCATCTCCATCATATCAATGGCGGGGGTGGCCGTGGCCACGGTAGCCATTGTTTGTGTGCTTTCGGTGTTCAACGGGTTCAGCGATCTGGCCATGAGCCGTCTCAGCATCATAGATCCGGACCTGAAGGTGCTTCCTGCGCAGGGGAAAACCATATCCGAAGCTGATTCCTTAGCCATTGAAATGTCACAGATGGGTGGCATTGACACCGCAGTATCCACAATCGAAGAGCAGGCGCTGGCAATAGTGGGACCGCGACAGATGGCCGTCAGAATGATGGGAGTGCCGGAAGGTTTCCTGCGTGTGAGCCGCATTGACAAATCCGTTATCGACGGCGAATACAGGCTCTCCGCCCCTGACTCTTCACATTTCGCGGTGCTATCGGTAGGCACAGCCGTCAAACTTGTAGCTCACCCCGGTTCGGAAAAGCCTCTGGCACTGTACGTTCCGCGAAGGGTAGGGAGGATAAACCCCTCCAACCCAATGGCTGCATTCCGCACCGACTCACTCGGAATCGCGGGCGTTTACGAACTTGATGAAACGGACAAGGATGCCTCGTCGGTCATAGTGGATCTTGATGTTGCACGCGCGTTGCTCGACTATCCCAACTCCGAAGCTTCGGCCATAGAGGTGGCGGTAAGCAAACATGCTGATCTCAATGAAGTCCGTGCAACCCTATCGGCCAAACTGGGATCTTCCTACAAAATACTTGACCGATTGGAACAGGAAGAACAATCGTTCAGAATGATAGCGATTGAGAAATGGATCACGTTTATCATGCTGGCATTCATTCTGCTGATAGCCTCATTCAACGTCATTTCCACTCTTTCCATGCTCATGATAGAGAAGCGCGATAACATGGCCACACTCCGCGCCATGGGGGCGCGTCAAGGAATGATACGTGGTATTTTCGTATGGGAGGGATGGCTTATCTCCATCTTTGGCGGAATAGTGGGGATATTGCTCGGAGTGGGGCTCTGCCTGCTCCAGCAATGCTTCGGCCTGATAAAGCTGAGCGGCGACGCCTCCCAGCTATCCGTGACGGAATATCCTGTGCGCGTTTCATCGCCCGACCTTCTGGTGGTCATGGGCCTGGTGGTCCTTACAGGCCTCTTCATTTCGGCTGTAACCGCCCGCTTTGCACCCCGCTCCTAACGGAACTAATTATCAGGGGAGGCGGCGGATTAGAGTCAGGCCGTCGCGCAGGGGAATGATAGCAGTTTCGAGACGAGGATCAGCAGCCACCATATCATTGAATTGCATAATTCCACGCGATTGAGCATCGGTTGGGGAGGGCGTTTCGGCTACTTTACCATCCCATAAAGTATTATCAGCCAATATATAACCACCCGGACGCACCAAAGGCACAATCATTTCAAGATATTCAGGATAGTGACGTTTATTGGCGTCGATAAACACCATATCCCACTCGCCGCCAAGCGTGGGCACAATCTCAAGAGCATCGCCTGTGTGCACTGTGATGCGCTTGCCATAGTCCACGGATCCGAATCTCTCAAGCAGCTCATCCCGCAACTCGTCATCAAGTTCCACGGTGTGGAGTTCAGCATCATCGTCAAGCGCCTCGGCAATGCAAAGGGTTGAATAGCCGGTGAATGCACCGAGCTCCAGAATCCTGCGCGGTGAGATCATTGCAGTGAGCATCTTGAGCAACCGTCCCTGGATGTGACCTGAGCACATGCGGGGATAGAGATGATGGGTGTAAGTGTAGCGATAGGTGTCACGAAGCACTTTCGGTTCCTCCGAAATATGAGCTTCTATATATTCATCGAGATTTTGCATTTCAAAGCTTCAGCTTGAATAATTGTTTCATTCAGAATCCTCACACACTCGGCAGGATAATCGCCTTGAGCGGTTTCGCCGGTGAGCAACAGGCAGTCGATACCCTCAGCCACAGCCAAAAAAATATCACTCAGCTCCGCCCGGGAAGGAAGTGGCCGCTTCATCATGGACTGAAGTATCTGAGTGGCGAGCATTGTGGACTTTCCAAACTGATGCGCAACCACTGCGCTCTTCAGCTGAGCAGCGGGAACCATAGGCAGGGGTATCTGAGCACCCAGATCGCCGCGTGCCACTAACAAACCATCAGCTTCAGCAGCAATCTCTTCAAGATTATCCAGAGCCTCCCTACATTCAATCTTGGCATACAGCTTGATGCCGGATCCCTCAATGAGATCCTTCACAGCCCTGACATCAGCAGCCGAACGCACAAAGGAGTGGGCAATCATATCTATTCGCGACTCACAGGCAGCTTGAATCATGACACGGTCACGTTCACTTACAGGTGGGAGCGGAGGTAAAGCAACACCCGGGAAGGCAATAGTTTTTCTGGATCCGATGTTACCACTGTTGAGAGCGCGCAAGCGTGCTTCGCCACCCTCCACACATGTCACCTCGAACTGGACTTCTCCATCATCGAACAGCACCCGGGTTCCCGGGGACAATCGGCTTATCAAGCCATCCACCGGCACATACAGCCGTTCACGGCTACACATCTCTTTGCCCTCACATAGAGACAGCTCTTCACCATCATCCACAACAAATTCCGACGCGAGGGGAGTGGTGCGTATCTCCGGACCCTTAGTGTCCATCAAGATTGCTACCTGCGGGGCGGCATCACGTATGGTACGCACCATTTGGGAAAAAGTGGATGCATCCACATGAGCCGAGTTGATCCGCACTGAATCCATCCCGGCTTCACACAATAGGGTTATAAAATCAGCAGAGCAGCGGTTGTCAGGCACCGTGGCCATTATCCGCGTGTGTCGCTCCCGGCTCATAGGTTGAGGAGTGCTTCAATACCAAGCCGATAGCTGTCAAGTCCGAAGCCGGCGATAACACCTCGGCACACCGGTGCTATGAGTGAAGTGTGGCGGATGGCCTCGCGTGCAGCCACATTGGAGATATGCACCTCAATAACAGGCACATTCACAGCGGCAATAGCATCGGCAATGGCAAGCGAGGTGTGGGTATAAGCGCCGGCATTAAGAATAATCCCTGCACATTCGGCATCCGGGAAAGCGCAGCGATGAATCTCATCAATGATATCGCCCTCATGATTGCTCTGGAAATACTCCAGCTCATAGTCAGTGTAGGTTCTACGCAGGCGGAGCATGCAATCCTCCATGGTTTCAGAGCCATAGATTTCAGGCTCTCTAAGGCCCAGCAGATTAAGGTTAGGGCCATTGATGATCATTATATTCTTCATAATCAAATTACATTGAAAGCGGAGTGGTGACGAGGAGCCACATAGCCAGATGTGACATTACCATCAAGGCCAACAGCACCCAGGCAAGGGCTTTACGCTGAGGGTAACACTGCCACGCAAGATATGCGGCAACAATACAGTAAAATGGATAAGCCCACACAAGCGCCTTGACCGATGAGAGGTCAGGCGCCGAAGCGAGCAGCATAGGGAACTGGAACACCGGGAGCGTGACAATGATAATCACGGCAACCATCCAGCGGGGTGTCTTGGGCAGCGAAGGCATCATTTCGCCTCCCCCTCCCCGGCGGCTTTGCTTTTGCGGTAAGCATCTATGGTCATTTCCAATCCTTTAGGCAGAGGGAAACGGGTTTTGAATCCAAAATCGGCAATGGCATCGCTAACATCACAATTCCAATTGCGCTGCTTCATGATTTTGAATTTGTCGCGGTTGAGAGTGGAGGGCTTACCCTTGAACGTGCCCCATTTCTCGGCCACAACCGAGGCCGCATAGGCAACCCAAAGAGGGAGCCGCAACGGAATAACCCACCGTCCGCCGAGCAAATGCGCCGTTAGCTTTCGGAACTCTTTCTGAGTATAAGCATTAGGCTCGGAAATGATATATTTCTTCTTGAGTGTGGCAGGGGAGGAGAGTGCATCGAACACTGCGTTCACAAGGTCGTCGACATACACAAAAGTAAGCAACTGAGTCTTGAATCCCACCCCGAAATCGAAATGACGGTCAATGCTTTCTATCATCATGAGATAATCCTTCTCATGAGGGCCATAAACGCCTGTGGGACGGAAAATTATCCAGGGAACATCGGCACACGTCTCCAGAAAAGTCTCAGCTTTGATTTTTGAAACACCGTAACGCGTGTTTGGCGCCGGGATAGTGCGGGATGTGAGCGGAGTGTAATCACGCTCATCACCGGGACCGAGCGCACTCAGCGAGCTCATGAACAGGAATCGCTCAGGCATCATGTCGGCTTCACGCAATGCCTCTATGAAATTACACAGGTAAAGATAATTGATGCGGTTGAAATCAGCGAAATTCACGCATTTCGTCGCCCCGAGATTATACACAATATAGTCCCAACGCTCCCCGTCAGGCAGGGCCGATTTCAGAGAGGGTGCAAGGCTGGCCTCATCATCATAATCAAGCACCACGAAGTGCAACCGCTCGTCGTTGAGATACCGGCGCGAGGTCGACTCTCTCACCGCAACATAAGTGTCGTAGCCTCGGCGCAATGACTCGGCAGCCATGAAACCGCCGATAAAACCGCCCGCACCAACCACGAGCACCCGTTTCTTATCATCCGTTTGATTCATACGGCAAATTTACCCACTATTTTCCAAAACGCAAACGCTTCCCCTCAATTTCCACCCCGGTGTGACAAAATTCAGCCGCAGGCAGGTGAATGGATGTGGGGCACGAATGGAATTTCCGGGGCAGGGATTAGGAAATTAAGCGGTTTTGGCGTAACTTTGTTTGAAAATAACATAGATACATGCGGCTTGACTCTCTTTCGCTGACCAACTTCAAGAACATAGCCGAGGCTCGGCTGGAATTCTCGCCTAAAATCAACTGTTTTTTAGGCAATAACGGTATGGGCAAAAGCAATCTTCTCGATGCCATTTTCTACCTCAGCTTCTGCAGAAGCTTTTCGGGGGTCACTGATGCCATGCTTCTTAGGCGAGGCGAGGATTTCGCTATGGCTCGCGCTCTCTACACACGGCGCGACGCAACCGAAGAACTTACGCTGGGCATGGCGCGTGGACGCCGAAAAAGCCTCAAACGCGGAGGAAAAGAGTATGCCCGCCTTAGCGAACATATAGGACTGTTTCCCATAGTCATGTCCGCACCACAGGATATCGACCTCATCCGTGGAGCCGGTGAGGAACGCCGCCGGTGGATGAACATGGTGATTTCACAGAGCGACAAACGCTATCTCGACGCCCTGATGCGTTACAACTCAGGGCTGGAACAGCGCAACCGACTCCTGAGAGCAGGAATCGTGGACCACACGCTGTATGAAGCTATAGAGATGGCCCTTTCGGCATCAGCAACTTACATTCATGAAGCCCGCACGCGCTGGGTGGATGAACTCAGCCGACTGGCAGGAAATTACTACACAGCCATAGCGGGAGATGGATCCGAAAACGTGAACCTGCATTACAAAGGATCACTCGATTCGCCCGAGGCGGGCGATGAACACAGCCTGGCGAAACTGCTTGACAACGCGCGTCGGCATGATGAAATGGTGCGCCATACATCGGTGGGGCCGCACAGAGACGACATTGAAATCACTCTTGACGGTATGCCTATGCGCCGAACAGGCTCGCAGGGCCAGTGCAAGACATTTACCACTGCCCTCCGTCTGGCCCAATACGATTTCCTGCGACAATCCTCGGGGCTGCGTCCGCTGCTGCTGCTTGACGACGTGTTCGACAAGCTTGACGCCGCCAGAGTGGAACGCATAATGACATTGGTGACCGGAGAAGAATTCGGCCAGATATTCGTGACCGACACCAACCGCAAGCACCTTGATGAAATCATGGCCCACACTCCGGGACATTACCGACTGTGGACGGTTGATAACGGCACATTCACACCCACAAATCCACTTGAATCAGCATGAAACGCACCGAACCAAAATCAGTAGGGGAGATTATTCGCGAAAGCATCGCTGCTTCGGGACTGTCAGACACAGTGGCCGAACAACGCGCCTGTTTCCTGTGGCCCGAGGTTGTGGGACCGGGTATAAACCGCTACACGTTCAAGCGCTATGTAGAGCGTGGCGTGCTCCACGTGTATATCACTTCGGCTGCCTTGAAAAACGAACTTTCGTTCAATCGGTCGCAACTTGTGGAGCAAATAAACCGCGCGGTGGGAAGCAAAGCCATCACCTCGATTGTTTTTCATTAAAAACCTTACTCACACACATATGACAGAACCTTCATATCTTCCATCATCCAATCCCCGAGTACCGGAAGCGGTTCATCCCTTCCGCCATTGTTTGCCCGTACAGATGCGTTTCAGCGACATCGATATGCTGGGCCACTTGAACAACAATGTTTACCTCATCTTCATGGACCTGGCCAAAATAGAATATTTCGGCGCAATCAACGGTAAGCCGGTAACAGCCAATGAGCTATGCATGGTGGTGGCTAACATCAACTGCGACTTTGTGGCTCCATCATTCCTGGGCAACGCCCTCGAAGTGTGGACACAGGTGACGCATATAGGGGAGAAGAGTGTGAAACTCGAGCAGAGGATTGTGGACCGTAACACCGGAGAAACCAAATGCATCGGTCGCACAATAATGGCCGGCTTTGATCCGGCAACACTCCTGAGCGCCCCGATAGCCCCCCGTTGGGTAAAGCTTATGGAAACATTCGAGCAACGCACTCTGCAGGGAAAACAACCGGGAATATGATAGAGACAATCAAAACGTTTCTTTCCGACGTAATAGGCAGCCAAGGGGTGGCTTTGGACCTCCTGGTGCTGGCAGGCATATCGGTGGCAGCAGTGGCTATTTATTACATGGCCAAGGGTGTACTGTATCTTCTGGATATTGTGGTGAACCGCACTCCCACAAACTGGGATGACGACTTGCTGAACCATCGGCTCATGCGGGCGGTGGCACAGCTTGCTCCCGCGCTATTTATCAACGCCATTCTGCCTGGATTCTTTGATGATGCCACATCGCTCCATCACTGGACCCGCGTGCTCACATCATTCTACATAGTATGGGCCGTGGTCCATATCTTCAACATATTCCTTACCAACCTTTACGAGGCTATGTCTAAACGGCCGGAACTGCGGTCGTATGCGGTGAAAGGGGTTTTCCAGATGTGCAAACTTGTGGCCATAGGCTTAGGTGTGATTGTGGGGCTCAGCCTACTGATAGGAAAGACTCCTTTGGCCATCATCACGGCTATAGGGGCTTCGGCGGCAGTGCTTATGCTTGTGTTCCGCGACACAATACTGGGGTTAGTGGCCTCCGTACAGCTCACCGCCAACAAAATGCTGCATCGCGGTGACTGGATCTCGGCACCGAAATATGATGTGAACGGGGAGGTGATCGACGTGTCACTCACCACCGTGAAGGTACGGAACTGGGACAACTCCATCTCCACCATCCCCCCTTACTCCCTCATATCCGACTCATTCCGCAACTATCAGGCCATGCGCGACATAGGCGGCCGGAGGGTGGAACGGGCCATCATCATAGACCTCAACACCATTCGCTATCTTACAGAAGCCGAAATGGACGACCTGAAAGCAAAGACAGATATGGGTGAAGTGTTAGATCAACCGGGCTTGCACCGCACAAACGTGGCACTTTTCCGATACTACATAGAACACTATCTGGAGAAAAACGATGACGTGAACCGGGAGATGCTCTATATGGTACGCGAAATGGAGCCCACACCTGCTGGACTTCCCTTGCAGATTTATTTCTTCACGCCTATCACGGAGTGGAAAGCATTTGAAAGACTGCAAAGTGACGTAATGGACCACATTTACGCCAGCGTAGGACTGTTCAAGCTAAAAATGTATCAGGCTCCATCCGGAAATGACATCTCATCCCTCTCGGCGAACCAACGGGGGGCGCGGAGCGTTTCTTGATAAGCGGCAATGACACTTTTGCCAACAAATTGTTCCCATCACTTAACAACAGATTAATCACATGTCATTACTCAAGGACTTCAAGGATTTTGCCATGAAAGGCAATGTCATCGACATGGCGGTCGGTGTCATCATCGGAGGCGCTTTCGGCGCTATAGTCAGCTCACTCGTCAACGACATAATCATGCCGTTGGTTTCAATTCTGACAGGAGGCGACGGCTGGAAAAACCTCAAATACGTGATTGTACATGCTCGCGATGCCGCTCCGGGTGTTGCGGCCGTAGAGGAAGTGGCCATCAATTACGGCACATTCATCATGAATATTGTTGATTTCCTCATCATAGCTTTCAGCATTTTCATTGCACTGCGCGTGATCATGAAATTCAAGAAGAAAGAGGAGGAGGCTCCCGCTCCTGCACCTGAACCTTCTAAAGAGGAAATTCTTCTTACCGAAATCCGCGACCTTCTCAAGCAGCAGATCGCCGACGAGAACAAGAAATAAACCTGTACACGTGCTTATAACGGCGCCGGCCCGATGTCCTGTATGGGGA